>NZ_JAGSOG010000560.1 GCF_018139695.1 Actinospica durhamensis
CCTCGATCCACCGAGCCAGTTTTAAAAGTCTGATTCTGCGGCTGCGATCGGTCCTACCTGTTACGCGGGCAGGACCGATCGCCGGGTGGCCGTCCGGGCGGGGTCTTCCGGGGTTCTCGAGTCGTGGCGGATGTGGCGGGGGTCGTGGGTCAGGTCAGGATCGGGCGGTGGCCGGTTCTCGTCCACAAGGTGAGGAATCCCGGGAACCAGGGCCAGTTCTCGGGCAGGTGTAGGCGGATGCGGCGGGCGCTGGTGGCGATCCGCGCAGGAATGTTGACCAGGTTGCGGCGGATGGTTGCTCCGGTTGCCTTCGCGTGGAACCGGTCGGCGAGCGTCCCGGCGGCGCGGGTGAGGTTGTGGGAGATCGCGGCGAGGGTCAGCCACGCGGCGTTGGCCTGGAAGCGCCCGGAGGGCAGGTGGCCGAGCGGGCCGTCTTCGAGGTCGGAGAAGACCTGCTCGATGACCGCGTGTTTCCTGTGGTTCGGCTCGGCCTGGGTGATGGTCAGCGGGCTGTCGGTCAAGAATGCGTGGTGGCGGTGGGCGGCGAAGAGCTCGCCCTGTCCTTCGGGGACGGTGGCCGGGTTCAGGCGTTTGACGCGGCGCACGATGAGCCTTGCTGTGACCTGCAGGTCCTTGGCCTTGGAGACGAAGGCGGTGTAGCGGATCTCGGCGATCTCGGCCTCGGAGACCCAGCGGTGCTCGTCTTCGTCCCAGACCGCGTCGCGGTACTTGATCGGAGTCCAGGCGGCTTCGGGGATCCGGGACACGGCAGCGCGGATGCGCGCGGTGTTCCCGACAGTGATCGAGAACAGCGCCCCGGCGGCGCGCACGGCCTTGACGAGTTTGGCGGAGAAGAACGCGGAGTCCGCGCGCACCACGATCGTCGCGGTGACCCCGGCCTCGCGCACCGCGCGGATCGCCTCGGCGACGAGCGAGGCCGCGCCCTTGCCGGAGCCCGCGCTGCCCCTGCGCAGCCGGGTTGCCACGATCACGGGGCGCGAGGACGCGGTGGAGGCGGTGACGATCTGGAAGTGCAGGCCGCGCACCTTGGTGTATCCGAACGACGCTCCTTGCTTGGCCGGGCCGTAGACCCGCTTGACCTTCGAGTCGATGTCCAGGTAGACGATCGGCTCACCGGGCGGGATCAGCCCGGCGTGTCCGATGAGGTTCGCGGTGAACCGGCGGGCGGCGGCCTGTAACTGGCGCACGTGCCCGTGGGTGAAGGAACGCAGGAAGCTGCCGAGCGTGGAGGGCGCGTAGATCCCGGCGAAGCACCGGTTGAGCCCGCCGGAGCGCAGCACGTCCATGTCGTCGATGCTGTCTGCACCCGCGCACATGCCCGCGATCAGGCTCATCGCCTTGCCCGCCGGGTTCGCTCCCGCCGAAACACCCAGATCGACGTGCCGGCGTATCAGCGTCGCGAGCTCGCACCGCTCGGCCAGACGCACCAGCGGCACCAGGCCGGCCGAGGCGATGAGGTTCGGATCCGAGAACGAGGCCGAGACGTGCCCGGCGGCATGAGAAGATTGCATCCGCGAGATGCCCTTCTGAACTGGTCGAACAAGGTCCTAGACAAACCTCATT
>NZ_JAGSOG010000561.1 GCF_018139695.1 Actinospica durhamensis
GCGGAGGCACAGTGATGCCTGGGTTCGGCGTCGGCTGTCCCGGCGGTGCCCACTGTCCCGGCGTCGATTGCCCCGGCGTCGGCTGTCCCGACGGGGGCAGTCCGGGTGTCGGCTGCCCCGGACCCGGAGTCGGGGACGTCGGCGCGGGCCCGGATGCGGGCGTGGGCGGCGGGAAGATCGGGGCTCCGCCGGGTGGCGGCAGCTGTACGGGAGCGCCGGTCGGCGGCGGTGGCGTCGATGTCGACGGGGCCTGATGCGCACCGGACGATCCGGGGCCAGGTTGCGCCCCACGCTGCCCCGCGCCGAACGACGGGGGTGGTGGCGGCGGAGGGATCTGCATCCCGGGACGTCCCGGCGTCGGTCCGGCAACAGGCGCGCCCGTCGGGCCAGGCTGACCCGCGGCACCGGACGAACCAGGCTGACCCGCGGGGCCAGACGAACCGGGCTGACCGGTCACGCCCGGCTGGCCGAACGGCTGTCCGGTCGGGCCGGACTGACCGGGTTGGCCGAACTGCTGGCCAGCGGGTGCTTGGCCGGGTTGGTCGAACTGACCTTGGCCAGGTGCCTGTCCGGGTTGGCCGAACTGGCCCTGTCCCGGCTGGCCGAATGGGGGCTGGCCAGGTCCGGATTGTCCCTGCGCGGAAGGAGGCTGACCGGGCTGGCCTTGGCTGAATGGCGGTTGGCCTGGTCCAGGTTGCCCCTGCGCGTAAGGGGGCTGACCGGGTCCGGGCTGTCCTTGAGCGAACGGCGGCTGGCCGGGTCCTGGTTGCCCTTGCGCGTAAGGGGGCTGACCGGGCTGGCCTTGGTTGAACGGCGATTGGCCGGGCCCGGGTTGTCCCTGGGCGAACGGCGGGTGACCGGGTCCAGGCTGGGCTTGGCCGAATGGCGGCTGACCGGGTCCAGGTTGCCCCTGCGGGTAAGGCGGCTGACCGGGTCCGGGCTGGGCTTGGCCGAAGGGGGGCTGGCCGGGTCCGGGCTGGGGTTGGCCGAAGGGCGGCCGCTCGGATCCGGGTTGGCCTTGGCTGAATGGTGGCTGGGCGGATCCGGGTTGCCCCTGTCCCTGGCCGAAGGGGGGCTGGCCGGGCTGGCCTTGCGTGGGCTGGCCGGGTCGGCCTTGCGCAGGACCATGCCCAGGTACCGGGCTCTGTCCAAGCGACTGGCCTGATCCCGACCCTGCGCCTGGACCGGGTACCTGTCCTGGACCGGAGGACCCGAATCCCTGGCCTGGCACTCGTCCTGGAACGGAGGACCCAAATCCCTGGCCCGGGACTTGTCCTGGACCGGGGGACCCTAGTCCCTGGCCTGGCACTTGTCCTGGGCCGGAGGATCCCAATCCCTGGCCTGGAGCCTGTCCTGGACCGGAAGATCCTTGCCCTTGCCCTTGGCCTGGAGCCCGTCCTGGGCCGGAAGAGCCTAGTCCTTGGCCTGGCATCTGTCCGGGGCCGGAGGATCCCGGGCCCTGGCCGGGTGCAAAGTTCTGCCCTGGTCCCGATCCTGCTCCCGGTCCCGGTGCCTGCCCCTGGTCCTGACCCTGGCCTGGCGTGCCTGGCTGGGCAGGGGGTTGCGCCGCCGGGGCTGGTGGG
>NZ_JAGSOG010000562.1 GCF_018139695.1 Actinospica durhamensis
TGTGTATAAGAGACAGGGCGCGGGCCGTGGTGGGCGGGACGGCCGCGGCGCAGGGGGAGTTCCCGTTCATGGTCTCGCTGCGGGAGAACGGCTACCCGTACTGCGGCGGGACGCTGGTGGCCCCGCAGTGGGTCCTCACGGCCGCGCACTGCCTCACCGGACGGCCCACCAGCATCCTCACCGCCGTGCTGGACCAGGCCGCGCGATACGGCACGGGAACCACGGTCGGGGTGGACAAGGTCGTGGTGGACCCCAAGTACGACTCGACCACCGAGGACTCCGACGCGGCGCTGGTGCGGCTCTCCTCGCCCGCCACCGGGATCCCCACGGTCGGCATCGACCCGGCCGGGTCCGGGGACACCCCGTACGCGCGGGCCGGCGCCACCGCGACCGTCATAGGGTACGGCTCGGTCGACCCGGAGGACGTCAACGGCGACGGGTCCATCACCTACCCGTCCACGCTCCAGTTCGCGCAGGTCGTGGTCGACTCCGACGCGAACTGCTCCACGGTCTTCAACGGCGCGCAGGAGCCCGCCGCCCGCCCCGACCTGATGCTGTGCGCGGGCGGCGACGGGAAGCACGACGCCTGCGTGGGCGACAGCGGCGGGCCGCTGCTGGTCCCGGACGGGTCCACCGGCTGGACGCAGATCGGCCTGGTCAGCTGGGGGGCCGGGTGCGCGGTACGCGGCGTGCCCGGGGTCTACACGCGGCTGTCCGACCCGGCGATCAACTCCTTCGTACGGACCACGATCGGGCACTAGGGGGCCGGAAGGGGGCGTGTGAGGCCGCCTGAGGCCGTCTGGCGGCGGCCGGGGCTGCGGTCGAGCTACGGCTGGCCCCACGGTGGAACCACGCCGGTGCGCGGCGGGCGGGGGCGGTGCGGGATCATGGGTGCGTGCGCGACTACGCCTACTTCGACGGACGCCTGGCCACCGGGCTGGTCGAGGTCAGCCATGACCCCGCGGTGCTGGACGGGCCGGGCTGGTGGGCCGTGGTGGGCACCTTCGAGGGCCGGTGGACCTGTGCCCGCTTCAGCTCGGTGGTCCCGGCTCCGGTGCCCTCGGGCGTGTGGGCGGGGCCGAGCCCGACCGCGTGGCGCACCTCGCTCGGGCGCCGGGCCTACGAGCAGGGCGTGGCCGAGATACGCGAGCAGATCGCCACGGGGTGGATATACCAGGCCAACCTCTGCCGGGTGCTGACCGCGCCGATTCCGGCCCGGTCCGAGCCGGCCGGGCTGGCCGCCCTGCTGGCCGCCGCGCACCCCGCCCCGTACGCGGGAGCGGTGGACGTGCCCGACGCCGGGGTGCGGGTCGTGACGGCCTCTCCAGAGCTCTTCCTGGCCCGCGACGGGGATCTGCTGACCTCCGGGCCGATCAAGGGCACCGGGCGCACCGCGGCCGATCTGCTGCCGAAGGACACGGCGGAGAACGTGATGATCGTGGACCTGGTGCGCAACGACCTCGCCCGGGTGGCCGAACCGGGGACGGTGGATGTGCCCTCGCTGTGCGCGGTGCGGGAACATCCCGGGCTGGTGCACCTGGAGTCGACGGTGACGGCGCGGCTGCGGGCGGGGGAGGGG
>NZ_JAGSOG010000563.1 GCF_018139695.1 Actinospica durhamensis
TGCGTATAAGAGACAGGGGTCGCGGCGCGCCAAGGCCCCGAGCGCCGCGACCCACTCGTCCGCCGCGTCACCCGCGGGCAGGCGGGTCGTGAGCTCCTCCAGCCGCCCGGCGCAGTCCCGCAGCGTCGTGGCGTCGGTGATCAGCACGGCCCGGTCGTGTTCCGGCGGATTCCCGGCCATCGCCACCCCTTTCCCTCGTCCCCCTTCCACTATCGCGGCAGGCGCGGCGCCTCATCATGGTCCTTTCGCACTAGTCGGTTCCCTTCATGGTCAACGATCTGCCCCGCCATTAGCGTGCTTCACGTGTCACCGACCGAAGCCGGCGGGCCGCTGTCCGTCGCCGTGGTCGGTGTCGCCTCGCTGCTCCCCGGTTCCCAGGACGTCCGCGGCTTCTGGCGCGACGTCGTCACGGGCCGAGACCTGCTCGACGAGGTGCCGCCGAGCCACTGGCTGATCTCCGACTATCACGACCCTGATCCCACCGCCGCCGACCGCACCTACGCGCGCCGTGGGGCGTTCCTCGACCCGTTCCGGTACGACCCGATCCGCTACGGCACCTCCCCGGCCGTGCTCTCGGCCACGGACACCGCGCAGCTGCTCGCACTGCCGGTGGCCGAGCGCGCCCTGACCGACGCCGTCGGCGGCGACCCCGAACGCCTGGCCGGACTCGACCGGGAACGCGCCGGGGTGATCGTCGGCACCGGCGCACTGGAACTGCTGCTGCAGATGGCGTGCCGGATGCAGCGGCCGGTCTGGCTCAACGCGCTGCGGGGCAGCGGCGTGGCCGAACCGCTGGCCCGGCAGATCTGCGACCGCATCGCAGGGCACTACGTCCCGTGGCAGGAGGCGACCTTCCCCGGCCTGCTCGCCAACGTCGTGGCCGGCCGCATCGCCAACCGCCTCGACCTGCACGGCACCAACTGCGCCGTGGACGCCGCCTGCGCCAGCTCGCTCGCCGCCCTGTCCCACGCCGTCGCCGAACTCGAACTCGGGCGCGCGGACCTGATGCTGGTCGGCGGCGTCGACACGTTCAACGACATCACCATGTTCACCTGCTTCTCGAAGACCCCCGCCCTCTCACCCACCGGCGACTGCCGCCCGTTCTCCGACCGCGCCGACGGCACGATGCTCGGCGAGGGCCTGGTGTTCTTCGCCCTTAAACGCCTTGCCGACGCCGAACGCGACGGCGACCAGGTCTACGCCGTCCTGCGCGGCCTCGGCTCCTCCTCGGACGGCGCCGGCAACGCGATCTACGCCCCCGCGCCGCAGGGACAAGCCAGAGCGCTGCGACGAGCGTACGACCAGGCCGGATACGCCCCGCGCACGGTGGAGCTGGTGGAAGGCCACGGCACCGGCACCCCCGCCGGCGACGCCGCCGAAGTGGCCGCCCTCACCGAGGTCTTCGGCCGGGCAGAGCGTCCCTGGTGCGCCTTGGGTTCGGCGAAGTCCCAATTCGGCCACACCAAATCCGCCGCAGGCGCCGTAGGCCTGCTCAAGACCGTACTGGCCCTCCATCACAAGGTCCTGCCACCCACCATCAAGGTGACCCGCCC
>NZ_JAGSOG010000564.1 GCF_018139695.1 Actinospica durhamensis
TGCCCGCGATACGGGCGAACAGGTCGTCGAACCCAGCTGTCCACTCGTCGACCTCGACCGATATACCATCCACGAGCACCACAGTATAAAGCAGAGCTCGAAGACACAGTTTACAACTGTAGTACTACGCGGCTGGAGACTCTTGGGTGACGGTGATCGACGGTCAGTGGGCTCTGGTGCTCTCCGGCGCGACCGGCGAGCACGATTCACACCTCCCGGGCACGCGTGACTCGGCCGTGGCGTTCCTCTGCCCGTTGGACAAGAGCGTCATCGAGGAAGAGGAGTCGAGCGGGTGGGGCCGCTGGCGCGACCTGTGGGGTCCCTGGTGCAACCTGCCGCTGCCACCCCTCACGAAAAGCGCGTCCGATTAGCGAGTCCGACTGGCAGAAGGAACCGTGATGCTCGACCCCACGACGGAGAACACTCTCCCCTACGGCAGGGTAGTCAAGAAGCTGCCGGACAAGGTCATGCTCGACACGCTGAAGAAGTTCAGCCCTCTTGTATGGCTGCATAAGCGCGAGTCCTACAAGCCGTCTTCGGTGGACTTCGCCTTCCAGCACATGGAGCGCTTCGAGTCGAAGCGCTATCTGTACCCCAGGCAACCGAATATGGCGAGGCCTGCATACTGCGTCAAGGCCAAGGAGTGGTGGTTCTCGCGGGTATGGTATCCCAGCTATTTCTACGGCCAGGACTACGACACCAGTGGCGGGCAGCGCACCTGCATAGCGACCTGCTACGCCTTTTTCGTCGACAAGATGGGTCCGTTCACGGACTTGACCTACTTCTTCTTCTACCCGTTCAATTTCGTGTACGAGGGCAGAGGCCTGTACGGCAATCACGTGAGTGACTGGGAGTACGTCACGGTGCGCGTCTGCTGGACCGTGGGAGGGCCCAGTGGCTGGGAGAACCCGCAGCCGTGGTCGGTGTACGCGTCGTCTCACGACGGGGAGGGTGAAGTCCGCGAGTGGGGTTCCGTCACCAAATCGGACGGGCACCCGGTCATCTACTCCGCGGTGGGCACGCACGCCAACTACTACGAACCCATAAACCATATCCGCAAACGCGTTCTCACCGACTTCTGCAACCAGGGAACGCGGTGGAACACCTGGGACCATTTGGCATCATTCCACTGGCACCCGGACAATCCCGACCCCTCCGAGCCGGGAACCTATGCCTTCACCAGTCTCGACGGCGCCGCCGTGCCCATGTGGATGAAGAGCAACAAGTACTGGGAGCCGGGCACAGGCAGCGGCGCACCAGAGGACCCCGACTCCGGGCCGGTCTTCCGATGGGGAAACGAGGGCGACTTGTTGCTCCAGGGGACCCTCGACCCTCCGCAGGGGCCGCTGGAAAAATGGGAGGTCTGGCAGCCGTCGAAGATGGGCTGATCCCGGATTCCAGGAACTGCCCGCGACCGCTAGAAGTCCGATGAAGATCTTCGTGGTCTGATGTGGCGGGTCGGCGTAGCCGGCCCGCCACTGGCCTGTTCATGCTGGTGTCGGCAGGTTCCAGCGTCCGTTGGTGCGGGTGAGGCCGAGGTT
>NZ_JAGSOG010000565.1 GCF_018139695.1 Actinospica durhamensis
CGGAAGTTGTCAAGTCAAGTAAGACGGCCTGTTGTTATGGATAGCGTAGGACGGGTTCTGTCTCTGGTTTCGGTTCGTTGATCCAGGCGTGCTCGGGTATCGCCGGCGGATTGGGGCGCCGGGCGAAGCGTTCGGGGTGGCGGGCGTAGGCGTCGGCGAGGGTGACGGCGCGCTGCTCGCGGACCAGCTCGGCGGTGCCGAAGTGGACGGAGGCGGGGGTGTGCAGGCCGATCCCGGAGTGCCTGTGCTCATGGTTGTAGTAGCTGATGAAGCCCTCGCACCAGTCCCGGGCGTGTGTCAGGGAGTTGAAGGAGGCGGGGTACTCCCCGCAGTACTTGATCGTTTTAAAGTTCGCCTCGCTGTAGGGGTTGTCGTTCGAGACCTTCGGGCGCGAGTGGCTCCTGGTGACCCCGAGGTCGATCAGCAGTTGGGAGACCTTCTTCGAGGTCATCGAGGTGCCGCGGTCGGCGTGCACGGTCTGCGGGACGATGCCGGCGCGCTCGATGGTCTCCCGGATCAGTTCCTCGGCCCGCTCGGCGGACTCGGCGCGCTCGACGGTGTGGCCGGCGATGTACCGGCTGTAGATGTCGATGATCACGTACAGGTGGTACCACTCGCCTTTGTCAGGACCCTTGATCTTCGTGATGTCCCAGGTCAGCACCTGGCACGGCGCGGTCGCGAGCAGCTGCGGCACGGTCTTGGCCGGATGCGCGGCCTGGCGGCGCCGCTCGCCGTTCTGCCCGGCGGCCTCAAGGATCCGGTACATCGTGCGCGCCGAGCAGTGGTAGCGCCCGGCGTCGAGCTCTCGGGCCCAGACCTGCGCCGGAGGCAGGTCGGCGTACTCGGGCCGATTCAGCAGCGCCAGCACGGCGGCGCGCTCCTCGGCGCTCAGCGCCGAGGCCGGAGCCGGCCTGGGCCTTTTCGCCGTGGGCACCGGCGGGCTCAGCCGCCGGTAGTACGTGGCCCGCGAGCGCCCGGTCAGCCGGCAGGCGGCCGCGGTGCTCAGCGCCTGCTCGAGCCCCGGGAACACCTCGTCAAGGACCTGCTCGACCTCGTGTTTCAGTCCGCGCTCTCGGAGAGCAGTTCCAAGAGCGCGCTGGCTTTTCCCATGAGCTCCAAGGCGGCGTCCTTGCGCGCGGCCTCCGCTTCCAGGCGGGCCACCTTCTGGCGCAGCCGCTCCAGTTCGGCCTGTTCGGCGGCCTTGCGCGGCCGGGCCGGCGAGGTGCGCTTGTCGACCAGCCTCGAGCGCGCCCCGGCGTCGCGGGCCGCGCGCCACTCGATGATGTGGGAGTGATACAGCCGCTCGCGGCGCAGGATCGCGCCCTTCTCCCCGTTGGGAGCCGCGTCGTACTCCGCGACGATCCGCAGCTTGTACTCCGCGGGGAACGTGCGACGCTTCGGGCGCGGCGCCGGGTCGTGCTCGTGATCGGTCGTGCTGGCCATGCCGGGGGTGCTCCTGTCTCGCCCATCTAGACTAACCCGATAAACCGGGTGTCTCAGCCGAGGCTGTCAGAGAGGG
>NZ_JAGSOG010000566.1 GCF_018139695.1 Actinospica durhamensis
GGTGCGGGGTCTGCTGGAGCGGGCGCGGCAGGTCGAGCCGGGGCGCGATGAGGCTGTGGCGGGCGAGGTGCGGTGCGGGATCGTGGAGGTGGGTCGGGCGGCGCAGGCCCTGAACGGGTTGCTGCTGGCGATGGTGGCGGAGGGGGACCGGCTCGGTATCGCGCGCGGGGGTATCGGCCCGTGGCTGGCCGCCGTGCTGGATGTGACCGAAGGACGCGCCCGCGGGCTCGCGCAGGACGCCCGGTTGCTCGCGACGGTGCCGCAGCTCGAGCGGGAGCTGTGCTCGGGAAGCGTCGGGCAGGATTCCGTACGGGCGGTGGCGCGGACGGTCAAGGCGGTGCGCCGCACGGGCCTGGATCCGGCACCGGAGGTGGCTGAAACGTTGCGCGTCGCCCGTGAGCAGGGGGCGCGGGCGGGGCTGGAGCGGGTGCGGGCGCTGGAGGAGCACACCGATCCCGGGTCGGTGGAGGTGCGCCACGCGCAGCAGCGTGAGCGCTCCTTCGCCCGGATCGGTGTCGCGGCGGACGGGGAGATGCGCCGGTGTGAGATCCTGCTCGACCCGGCCCGCGGCGCGGTACTCCAGGCCGCGGTGGAGTTGCAGGTCGCGGAGATGATCCGGGCCCGGCAGTTCGACGGCACCGAGGTCGTGGCGGAGGATGTGCGCACGACCGAGCAGATGAACGCCGAAGCCATCACGCGGATGGCGCAGGTGTTTCTGGATGCCACGGTCGAGCAGCGCGGCGCCCACTTCTCCCTGCCCGCACTCGCGGTGACGATGCAGGATCCTGCACCGGCCGAGGCCGAGATTCCCGCCGGCTGCGCCCGCACCGCATTCGGAGCGCTGATCCCCGCGAGACTTCTGCCGAAGCAGGGGAATCCTCGGCGCCACACCCTGATGCTCGACGGCCAGACCGGAGTGTGGGACGGGGTACCGGTGGACCGCGACCCGGCGGCACGGCTGGCGTCGGCCGAACAGCGGGGGTTTCTTGCCTGGCGCGACCGGAACTGCCGATACCCCGGATGCGACCGCCCGATCACCTTCGCCCTCCACGCCCACCACACCACCCCGTATGCGAAGGGCGGGCAGACGACGGTGGAGAACCTGAAGCTGTACTGCTCCCAGCACCACACGGTCGTCCACCACGGGTGAGGCAAGCAAGATCCTGCGCCATACGGTCGTGCGCCACGCGTGATACACGGTCCTGGATCGCGAGGCCGTTCGCCGCAGGAGGTACAAGATCCTGCATCACGGGCGTCCACCGCGGGTGATGCGAGCTCAGGCGTGATGCGCGATGCTGCACCGGGCGCGACGGTCCGGGCCACGGACCCTCCGCAAGGATCCAGCCAGGGGTGGGGCTCTCTCCTCGGTCGGGCAGGCGCAGCCCTTATCAGGGTTCTGGTGGGCGTGCAAACGGCGCAGCGCGACCGACGCCCCGGCAATAATCTCCGCCGATTGCACGCCCACCAGGTTCCTGATACGCCTCCGGTGACCGACCGAGGAG
>NZ_JAGSOG010000567.1 GCF_018139695.1 Actinospica durhamensis
GGTTGTCCGCCTCCAGACACCCCACCATCAGCTCGTAGTAGCCCTCGAACTCCCGCTCGCCCGCCCCGTGAGGATCGAACGACGTGACATCGATCTGCACCGAGATCTCCCTCCCTGACCGGATTGCTCCCGCCTGACGATCCTAAGGTTCCCGAGCATTGATTTTCCGGTTTTCCGGACTTTTCCGGAGCGGGCCCGGATCCGTTGTCCGGGGGGTGGCGGGCGGCCTAGAACGGAGGTCGAGGCGCGAGTGGCGGGGACGTGGTGTCCGGGGCTCGCGCGGTGTTGGAGTGGAGGGTGTTCGGCATGGCTCTGTTCAGTCGGAGGGAGGCCGGGGCACGGTTGCCGGCCGACGTCGTCACGCGCATGGATCTGTTCGGGCAGTACGAGTTCGACTCGACCCGGCTGGCGCCGGGGATCGACGTGTGGTCGCAGCTGCAGAGCCCGTTGCTGGAGTTCGCGCAGGCGGATCCGGCGGGGTTCGTGGAGGCGCTGGTCGCGGCGGTGCGGCCGGGCGGGGGGTGGGCGCTGTACGGGGCGTCGCGCACGATCGGGAATCTGATCGCGTACGACTACGAGCATCCGCGCTACGCCGAGGTGCGGATGGCCGCGCTCGAGTTCCTGCGCGCGAACGGCGTGCCGCCGAAGTTCCTGACCGGAGGGGACTGGGACTTCTGGCTGCGTTCGCGCACGGGGGACGAGCCGTGGCTGACGGGGGCGCCGCTGCCCCCGGCGGACTCGACCCGGATCATCCCGCTGGGTGCTGGTGAGCTGCGGCGGCTGGCGCAGGTGACCTCGGAGGAGGACTCGAACGTGGTGTACGTGCGCTGCGAGCCGGACGGCACGCACGTGGCCGTGGTCGAGGGGCGCAAGAGCGACGAGGACGAGAGCCGGGTGCACTGGGACTGGCTGCGCGCGGACTCGGCGTACGCCCTGTACGCGCACATCGGCGACGCGTTCCAGACGCCGACCTACTGGGTCGCCCCGGAGCTCGCGCCGTTCATCCCGCTGCCCCGGCCGAAGATCCAACACTCCGTTTTCTGATCCGACCACGTTTTCCAGCGAAAGGGGAACACGACCATGCCGATGGGACCTACCTGCCGCGTCTGCCGCCGCCTGATGTACCGGAAGGTCAGCGAGCGCAAGGAGGCCAAGGGCTCGACGATCGTGTATGAGTGCTCGAACGACGGCTGCGCCAACTACATCCGCAGCGGCTACCGGCTGCAGGAGAAGGTGTTCGAGGAGCGCCGGTAGGGCGAGAGCGATAAGGCTTGGCGGGGGTGTCGCGGCGCCCCCGCCAAGCCCTTTTTGTTGTTCACGTCCGCATCAGAGTGCTTCGGATCCGTTCAGTGAATCTGCATGAGCCGCTCCCACCTGGCCGCGGCCCGGCCGGCCCGCCGGGCGCCGCAACCAGCAAACGCCCACGTCGGGACCGGGCGCGCGGGAGGCTGGAATACGCTGGAGTACTCCAGGGCGGGTC
>NZ_JAGSOG010000568.1 GCF_018139695.1 Actinospica durhamensis
GAGGTTGTCCCGAGTCTCGTGGATCTTCGGTGACGGTCTGGGTTGATTCTATGCGGCGCGCAGTTGCTTGACGGGCTTGTCGGCGTGCTCCGTCCGGGTGGTTTCTTCGAGTGCTGTGATCAGGGCGGGCATCTGCTTGTGTCCCTTGACGCGGCGGAACTGTGTAGCGGCTTGCTTCATCCCGGCCGCGGCCTGGCGCATCACCATCATCCCGTCGCGCCAGCGGGTGACGTTACGGTTCACGCGCCGGGCGATCGAGAACATCGACTCGATCGGGTTGGAGGAGATCAGTGTCCGGGCGAGGGTGCCGGTGATCCCGAGGCGGGCGACCGTGAACAGCTCGGGCAGGCCCTCGCGCAGCGACGCGGCAGCGCCGGGGTGCTTGCGCTCGAGAGCCTTGGCCAGATCACGGGCCGCCTGCTCGCCCCGGTCCGGGTTGGCGTCGGCGAGGATCGCGTCGAGTTTGCGCCCGACCCAGGCGCGCTCGGCCTCGGGAAGGTGCTCGATCACATTGCGGCGCTTGTGAATCTGGCACCGCTGGATCACGACCGTGTTCCCGAACACGGCTTTGAGGCCGGCCGCCAGGGCCTTGCCGCCGTCGACGACGGCCAGCAGGCCGCCCTCGGCCGACAGGCCACGTTCGACGAGGTCCGCGAGCAGCGCGGTGACCACGGCCTTGTTCTCGGTCGCGCCCTCCCACAAGCCCAGCGGGGTCTTGGTACCGTCCGCACCGGTCCCGAGCGCCACGACCATGCAGTGATCCGCCATGTGCACCCCGTCGACCATGAGGACTTTGACGTCCAGACCGGCGAGCGGGGCGGCCAGCAGCTCATCGAGGGCGATCTCGGTCTCACGCACGAACCGGCGCGAGACGGCCGAACGGGAGGTCGACTTCGCCGCCGAGGCGACCGCGGCGCCGACCGGTTCCAGGGTGCGCGCCTGGCGGCGGGTGGCGACCCCTGCGAGCATCTTCTCCATCACCACCGCGGTCAACTGGTCCTCCGCGGCGAACGCCTGATACGCGGCCAGCGCCACCTCGGCGCCCTCGAGGGTGCGCGCCCGCGGCCGGGTGACCTCGACCTTCCGCCCGCCGAGGGTGACCGAGCCGCGCTCGCGCCCGTGCCGGACCGCAGTGCGCGCCGCGTCGTGCCGGCCCTTCGGCCCGACGGCCTCGGTGATCTCCTGCTCGAACATCGCCTGCATCACGGCCATCCCGGCCGCCACGCTCAACGCCAGCAGCCCCTCGCGCGCCGCACCGGCGATATCGCCGAGCACCGCGGCCAGTTCCTCGGGCAACTCGGGCTTGCCCGGCGCCGTGTCGGGAGCCTCGAGCAGGCGCAGAGCAGGTACGTTCTTCTTCACGGTGGTCCCTCATCTCGGATGATTCTTGGCAGATTCACCCGATACCTACCAACTGGCAGGCTTCAGGTGGGGGACCGCCACCTGCGAAGTTCTACGAGAGTCGGGACATCCTC
>NZ_JAGSOG010000569.1 GCF_018139695.1 Actinospica durhamensis
GCAATAGAGCCAGCGCAAAGGTTTCCTGGACGAAGTAGCACCCGGACACCCCGGACACGCTCACGCCCAGCCAGACGCGCCCGCCGACAGCGGCCCCCCACGCTATCGGCGGGCGCACCAACACCCGCCCCGCACACCGGTCGAGTGTGCCCAACACGAGGGGAGCCCGTGCCAACCAACGAGAACGACACCGCCGACCTGGAACTCACAGCCTGGAAGAACACCACCTCCGGCAGCCTTCTCGAGCGCATGGACCAGGCCCGCGTCAACCAGTTCCGCGACTGCCTGAACGAAGTCCTAGCCGAACACAGGGACGACCCAGACAGCCCCGAAGTCGTGGCCGCCGCCGAATTCCTCGGCGCCCAAGTCCGCAACCAGCTCCACCGCCTACTCGCCAACGACCACCCCGAACTGGTCGAACAGCTCAGGTACCTCTCCTTCGACGAAGCACTTCACGCCGTCTACAACGCGACCCGGAGACCCACCCGATGAACGGCTACCCCGAAAAGACGGGCCTCATCCTCAACGGCAAGCGCCTGCGCGAGGCCCGCGAAGCGCTGAACATGTCTCAAGCCGCATTCGCCCGAGCCATCCAAGACGCACTGCGCGGAACCGCCCACCAAGAGGCCCGACCCACAAAGCGGCTCGTGCAGAAGTGGGAGAGTGGCCAGCACGCCACCCCACAGCCCCACTACCAAAGAGCCATCACAGCCGTCACCGGCACCCCCTACCGCAACCTCTGCCACGGCGCCCCACCGCTCGACGTCCGCACGACCGCACAGCAACTCCGGCACATCCACACCGAACTCTTCCACCTCAGCAGACAGCTCGAAGTCATCGTCCACAACCTCACACTCGCCGAGCTCTAACCAGCCCCCACCGCGTTCGCCGCCCAAGTCGGCGAACCAGGCCGCCCCGCGCCCCCGACCACCACACCAGTGGACGGGGGCGCCTGCATTTGCTCTTAAGGCTGCGGTTCTCTCGGGCGCCTCCCGGGCCACTCCGACAGCGGGGTCAAGCGCGCTGCGGATCGGCGCACAACGACTTCCAGCAGCGCGGGACTACGGCACGGGGGCCCGGCTCCGAGAAGATTTCGCCGCTCCCGACCCGCCCATGTGGAGCCCCCTCCCAAGGTCGGCGTCTCCACACAGCCGACTCGTCCGCTCGTCTAGGTATCGGTCGCCGAGAAAGACCAGTACACCCAAGCCCCAGCGTGCTTACGCCAGTCCCAGCGCACTGCCGGGCCGCTCCGGCCCATCAGCGGCGCGCCACGGTGCAGTGAACTGAGGTCGGGGCGCCGCGGTTGCGCCGGCAGAGACGCGGCCCGCACACCCTGCGGAGCACTCCGGGAAAAAGCTAAAAGGCCTGCGACTGCCTTCCGAGGGGCGCAGCGGGCCGGGTCCGATGATCACCCTGCGGTCCGGGTGGGTCTCAGCGGTCGGCCCGCCCCTCCCCGTCGCCCCAGGGGATAC
>NZ_JAGSOG010000056.1 GCF_018139695.1 Actinospica durhamensis
CCCCCGCACACCTCGCCCCCATCCCCGACCCCGAGCAGGGGAAGGCGGTGGCCGCGCTCGACCGTGCGCACGTGTTCCACTCCTGGTCCGCGCAGGACCAGATCGCCCCGCTGCCGGTCGCCGGGGCGGCCGGGTCCCGGTTCTGGGACTACGAGGGCAACAGCTACCTCGACTTCGCCAGCCAGCTCGTCTACACCAACATCGGGCACCAGCACCCGAAGGTGGTGGCCGCGATCCAGGAGCAGGCCGCGAAGCTGTGCACGATCGCCCCGGCGTTCGCCAACGACAAGCGGGCCGAGGCTGCCGAGCTGATCACGAACCACGCGCCGCAGGGCCTGAACCGGGTGTTCTTCACCAACGGCGGCGCCGACGCGATCGAGAACGCGGTGCGCATGGCCCGGGTGCACACCGGCCGGCCCAAGGTGATGACGGCGTACCGCTCTTACCACGGCAACACCGCCACCGCGATCACCATGACCGGCGACCCGCGCCGCTGGGCGAACGAGAGCGCCGGGCACCGCGACGGCAACGTGCTCAAGTTCTTCGGCCCGTACCTGTACCGGTCCGCGTTCTACGCGAGCACCGAGGCGCAGGAGAGCGAGCGGGCGCTGGCGCACCTCGAGCAGCAGATCCAGCTCGAGGGCCCGAACACCATCGCGGCGATCGTGCTCGAGACCGTGGTGGGCACCAACGGCATCCTGATCCCGCCGCCCGGCTACCTGGCCGGGATCCGGGCGCTGTGCGACCGGTACGGCATCCTCTACATCGCCGACGAGGTCATGGCCGGCTTCGGCCGCACCGGCACCTGGTTCGCGGTGGACAACTGGAACGTCACCCCCGACCTGATCGCCTTCGCCAAGGGCGTGAACTCCGGCTACGTCCCGCTCGGCGGCGTGATCGTCTCCGACCACGTGCACGACACCTTCCGCAACCGCGCCTTCCCGGGCGGCCTGACCTACTCCGGCCACCCGCTGGCCTGCGCCGCGGCCGTGGCCACCATCAAGACGATGGAGGAGGAGGGCATCGTGGAGCACGCCGCCTGGCTCGGCGAGAACGTGCTCGGCCCCGGCCTGCGGGAGCTCGCCGAGAAGCACCAGAGCGTCGGCGAGGTCCGCGGCCTCGGTGCGTTCTGGGCCCTCGACCTGGTCAAGGACCGCGAGACGCGGGAGATGTTCGTGCCGTACGCGGCGGCGGGCGCGGACGCCGCCCCGATGAACGCGGTGATGGCCGAGGCCAAGAAGCACGGCGTGTGGCCGATGCCGCACTTCAACCGGCTGCAGATCACCCCGCCGCTGAACCTGACCGAGGACGAGGCGCGCGAGGGCCTCGCCGGCATCGACGCCGCCCTCACCGTGGCCGACAGCTACCTGTGATCGGCTGAGCCGTCCTCAGCGCTGTCAGCGGCCCCCGCGTCCCCGGTTATCCCGGCAGACCCGGGGGCCGCTGCCTGCGGTTTCAGGCCGCGGGCTTCAGGCGAAGTCAGGCCGGCGCTTCTCGGTGAAGGCCCTGATTCCCTCGACCCGGTCCGGCGAGAACGCGGCGACCCGCCAGGCCGCGTCCTCGACCTCGAGTCCGGCGGCCAGCGGCACGTCGAAGCCGGTGCGCAGGGCGTGCTTGGCCCGCCGCACGGCGATCGGGGAGTTGGCGGCGATGGCCGCGGCCAGCTCGAGCCCGGTGTCCAGGGCGCCGGCGCCGCTCTTGGCGGTCCGGTCGACGATGCCCAGGGTGCAGGCCTCGGCGTGGCCGACGTGCCGGCCGGTGTAGATCAGGTCCGCGGCCCTGGCCAGGCCGATCCGGCGCGAGAGCAGCTGCGTCCCCCCGCCCCCGGGCACCAGCCCGACGCTCGTCTCGGGCAGCCCGAACACCGCGCCGGCGTCGGCGGCGATCAGGTCACAGCACAGCGCCAGCTCGAACCCGCCGCCGAGGGCGAACCCGCCGACCGCGGCGACGGCCGGCATCGGCAGCTCGCGCACCGCGTCGAACAGGGCGCGCAGGACCGCGCGCTGCGCGTACATCTGGGCGTCGGTGAACCCGTCGCGCTCCTTGAGGTCCGCGCCCACGCAGAAGGCCCGGCCCCCGCTCGAGGCCAGCACCACGGCGCGGGTCGAGGGCTCGGCGGCCAGCGCGCGCAGCCGCTCGGTCAGTTCCAGGGCGAAAGCCGTGCTGATCGCGTTGAGCGCCTCCGGCCGGTCGAGCAGCACCACCGACACCGCGCCGTCATGGCGCACTTCGATCATTGCCATCCGACCAGTCTGCCAGCGACGCCCCACCCTGGGCCGATGCGCCACGGGAGTAGGGAATCTACGCTGAGTCCTGTGAAGAGCCTTCGCCAACTGAGCAGCGTCGTCTTCGGCCCCGGCTTGCGCTGGTTTCGCCTGCTGCTCACCGTCCGCCTGATCGGACAGTTCGGCGACGGCGCCTTCCAGGCCGCCCTGGCCACCTACGTCGTCTTCTCGCCGCAGAACGCGGCCACCCCGACCAAGGTGGCCGAGGCCTTCGCGGTGCTGCTGCTCCCGTTCACCGTGGTCGGCCCGTTCGCCGGGGTGTTCCTGGACCGCTGGCGGCGCCGGCAGATGCTGCTGTGGGCGAACCTCACCAGGGCCTTGCTGGTGCTGGGGGTGGCCGCGTGCGCCGCAGCGGGTTCGGCCGGGCTGCTGTTCTACCTGCTCGCGCTGGCCGGGTTCTCGGCGAACCGGTTCATCCTGGCCGGCCTGTCCGCGGGCCTGCCGCACACCGTCACCGGCAAGCAGCTGATCATCGCCAACGCCGTCTCCCCCACCCTCGGCACGCTGGCCACGACCATCGGTGCCGGGGTGAGCGTGGTGGTGCACGCGGTGGCCGGGCGGGGCTCGGGCTCGGTGGCCGGGGTGCTGGTGTGCACGGCCGGCCTCTACGCACTGGCCGGGATCTTCGCCCTGATGATCCCGGCGCACGCGCTGGGCCCGACGAACACGGCGCGCACGCCGCTACGCTCGGCCTTCGGCAGCGTCGTGCGCGGAGTGGCGGCCGGAGCCAGGCACGTGCTCGGACGCCCGGCCGCGGGCCGTCCGCTCGCGGCCATCGCGGTCAGCCGGTTCTGCTACGGCGCGGTGACCATCATGACCCTGCTGCTGTTCCGCAACAGCTTCAACAATCCGCACGACACCAACGCGGGCCTGGCCGGGTTCGCCTTCGCCGTGGGCGTCTCCGGAGTCGGCTTCGGCCTCGGCGCGGTGGCCACCCCGCTGGTGGCCAGGCGCACCAGCCTGCACCGCTGGATTCCGTTGTGCCTGGCCGGATCCGGCGTCGTCGAGCTCGCCTTCGGCGCGCCGTTCCGGGAACTGCCGCTGCTGATCGGCGCGTTCCTGCTCGGATTCTTCGCGCAGGGCCAGAAGATCAGCACCGACACCCTGGTGCAGCGCACCGTGGACGACGCCTTCCGCGGCCGTGTGTTCGTGTTCTACGACATGCTCTACAACGGCGCGTTCGTGGTCGCCGCCGCGTTCAGCGCGGCCGCGCTGCCCTTGGACGGCAAGTCCTTCGTCGTACTCGGCGTCGTCTCCGGGGCCTACCTGCTGGCCGGGCTCTGGTACGCGCTGCGCCGGCCCCAGGAGCCGCTCAGCCCGCGCCCTGAGCCGATTCCGGCTGACGAGCCCACCACTCCCGCAGTTCCGTGACCGCGCGCTCGTGTTCCATCGGGCCCTCGTCGAGGCGCAGTTCGAGCAGGAACTTGTAGGCCCGCCCGACCACCGGTCCCGGCCCGATCCCGAGCAGCTCCATGACCTGGTTGCCGTCCAGGTCGGGGCGGATCGCGTCGAGCTCCTCCTGCGCCTTGAGCCGCTCGATCCGCTCCTCGAGGTCGTCGTAGGCGGAGGCGAGCGCCGCCGCGCGACGGCGGTTGCGGGTGGTGCAGTCCGAGCGGGTGAGCTTGTGCAGCCGGTCGAGCAGCGGCCCGGCGTCGCGCACGTAGCGCCGCACCGCCGAGTCGGTCCACTCGCCCTCGCCGTAGCCGTGGAAGCGCAGGTGCAGCTCGACCAGGTGCGAGACGTCGTCGACGAACTCCTTGGAGTACTTCAGCTCCCGCAGCCGCTTACGCGTCATCTTCGCGCCCACCAGCTCGTGGTGGTGGAACGAGACCCCGCCGCCCTGCTCGAACTTCCGGGTGCGCGGCTTGCCGATGTCGTGCAGCAGCGCGGCCATCCGCAGCACCAGATCGGGCCCGTCCTGCTCCAGCGCCATGGCCTGCTCGACCACGATCAGCGTGTGCTCGTAGACGTCCTTGTGCCGATGGTGCTCGTCGATCTCGAGGCGCAGCTTGGGCAGCTCGGGCAGGAACTGGTCCGCGAGCCCGGTGTCGACCAGCAGGCCGAGGCCGATCCGTGGGTGCGCGCCGAGCAGCAGCTTGGAGAACTCGGCCTGGATCCGCTCGGCCGAGACGATGCCGAGCCGCTCGGCCATCTCCCGCATCGCCGCGGCCACCTCGGGCGCCACGGCGAAGTCGAGCTGCGAGGCGAACCGGGCCGCGCGCAGCATCCGCAGCGGGTCGTCGGTGAACGAGTCCTCGGGCGCGGCGGGCGTGCGCAGCACCTTGCGGGCCAGGTCCTCGATGCCGTGATGCGGGTCGACGAAGACGAGTTCGGGCAGCTTCACGGCCATCGCGTTGACGGTGAAGTCGCGGCGCACCAGGTCGCCCTCGAGCGAGTCGCCGTAGTCCACGGCCGGCTTGCGCGACTCCCGGTCGTAGGCCTCGCTGCGGTAGGTGGTGATCTCCAGCTTCAGCCCGTCGCGCTGGCAGCCGACCGTGCCGAAGGCGATCCCGACGTCCCAGACCGCCTCGGCCCAGGGCTTGACCAGAGCCAGGATCTGCTCCGGCCGGGCGTCGGTGGTGAAGTCGAGGTCATCGCCGAGCCGGCCGAGCAGCGCGTCCCGGACCGAGCCCCCGACCAGCGCGAGCTCGTGCCCGGCCGCGGCGAAGCGCTCGCCGAGTTCGCGGGCGACGGGGTTGAGCTGAAGCAGGGCGAGCGCGGCCGCGTGCTTGGGATCCGGAACAGAGCTAGACACGTCAACCTAGGGTAGTTGGCCCAGGCCCGTGCCTCGGCACGGTCACTGGCCGTAGTGCTCAGTCGACCACTCCAGCGCCCCTAGGATGCTCCCTGTGATCCGGCTCTCCCTGACTCACCGTACGGTCCGCGTCTGGCTCGCCCTGGCGCTGGTGGCGAGCGTATCCGTGTACGGATTCACGCGATCCGAGTCGGCCGAAGCCGCGCAGTCCGGCAGTCTGAGCCTGACCACGATGTCGCCGATGGTGGCCACCTCCTCGGCCCAGACGGTGAAGCTGGGCGGCCAACTGAAGCTGCCCTCGGGGCAGAGCTACAGCGACGTCATAGTGCAGCTGGACATCATGCCGGTGCAGTACCAGTCGCAGATGAGCGAGGCGGCCGGCAGCAGCACGAACGAGCAGCAGCTCTCCTCGGTGCAGGACGATCTCGGCACCGTCTCCGGCACCAGCACCTGGTCGCTGAACACCACCGTGCAGGAGATGGGGCTCGACCCCGGCACCGTCTACGCGCTCGACGTCGAGGCCTGGTCGGAGGGCTCGCAGCCGCTCGGCTCGGTGCGCACGTACCTGCCGTACCAGATCACCGAAGGCTCCTCCTCGTTCACCGCGACCCAGCTGGCCGTGCTCGTGCCGGTCACCGCGACCCCGACCCTGGACGGCTACCAGTACCAGCCCAAGGACGGCTCGACCCTGGACGAGATCACCTCGGACCAGCTGACCACGGAGATGGGCGAGAGCGGCAGCCTCTACAAGCTGCTCGCCGACGCGCAGGGGCTCAAGAACGTCGACCTGTCCTGGGCGGTGGATCCGGACCTGCTCGACACCGCTGCCCAGATCGAGGGCGGCTACTTCATCACCAGCGGCGACTCCACCGACGACCAGCCGGGATCCGGCGCCGACAGCGTCGCGGCCTGGCTCAAGCTGGCCAAGACCGTCCTGGCCAAGAACGGCGAGCTGTGGGAGCTGCCGTCCACCGATCCCGACCTCGGCTCCCTCTCGCACGTCTCGAACACACAGGCGGAGCAGTTCGTGAGCGCGGCGGTCAAGGCGACGGCGGCGAGCACCACCCTGAGCGAGGACACCGGCCGCAGTCCGAAGGGGCTGCTCGCCTGGCCGGCCGGCGGCCAGGTCAACTCGACCACGCTCAACCTGGCCCAGTCGATGAGCCCGACGGCCGTGGTGACCGCCTCCGACTCGGTCGGCCTCTCCGTCCCTGACGGCCAGTACACTCCGACCGGCCGGGCCTCGATCAGCGGCAAGGGCAACATCGTCGTCTCCGACTCCAGCCTCGACGCGATCATGTCGGGGGACTCGGTCGACGCGAGCTACGTGGCCGCGGGTTCGAACGCGACCACGCTCGCCCAGCAGCGGCTGCTGGCCCAGACCGCGCTGATCGCGCGGGAGGAGCCGAGCCTGAGCAGCGCCCGCACCCTCCTGGTCGAGCTGCCGCGCTCCTCGGCCCAGTCGGACAAGGACATCGCGGTGCTCTCGGCCCTGTCCGAGGCCAACTGGACCCGGTCGGCCTCGCTCTCCACGCTGCTCGACACCGCGCCCGACGCCAAGGCCGGCACGGGCAAGCTGACCCGCTCCGCCGCGGTGACCAAGACGGACCTGACCACGAACCAGCTCGACCAGGCGGTCAGCCTCTCCTCGCAGCTCTCGCTCTACCAGTCGATCCTGGCCGCCCCCGACACCACCGACGGCCTGGCCCAGGCGGTCGAACGCACCGTCTCGACCAGCTGGCGCGGCTTCCCGTCCGACTGGTCCGCCTTCAGCGCCGCGGTACAGCGCCGGCTGACCCTGCAGATGGGCCAGGTCTACCTGATCCAGAAGTCCGACCTGACCATGTCGGGCACCAGCGGGTCGATCCCGTTCACGATCCACAACGGTCTGAGCCAGCGGGTGATACTCGGGCTGAAGTTCTCCATGAAGCCCACCGGCCGCCTGGACATCGAGACCGTTCCCACGGTGGAGATCCCGGCCCACAGCAGTCGCACGGTCCAGGTGAAGGTGACCTCGCGCTCACCCAGCGCGACGATCCAGGTCACCGCGTACCTGGTCAACCCCGCCGGTGCGCACTACGGTGACGCGGAGAGCAACGGATCGCAGACTCTGCAGGTCAGCGTCACCTCGATCGGTTTCGTCGCCCTGCTTCTGTTCGCCGGTTCAGCTGCTCTTCTGGTGGTCGCTGTAGGGTTGCGTATCTACCGGGGTAGGAGAGGCTCGCGGAAGGACCAGGGAACCCGAGAGGGTGACTGAGCGACCTGGTTGCGCCGCGGGCGCGCAGAACCCTGGACAATGAAGCACGAGCGCTCGGCGTGGGTCCGCGCGTACCGGCCGTCTTGGGCCGTGTGGCACAGGAGGAAACCGAGCGATGTCAGGGTGGCACGAGGGCGACGGGTCCCGGGGACAGGATTACGTCTCCGAATACCGCTCCGACCAGCAGCCCGGACCCCAGCAGCCCACCCGATTCCACGCTCCGTACCAGCCTGATCGCCGTCAGCAGTCGGCCGGCGGCGGGCATGAGCCGCACACCGACGAGTGGTACACCGCCACCCGGTACGCCGAGCAGGACCTCTGGTACCCGGAGATACCGCAGGACGAGGCCCCCGAAGCCCGCGCGATGCGCCGCGAGGCCTACGCCGAGGCGGTCGACGCCACCCGGTTCAACCTGCCCGTCTTCGGCACCGCGTTCCTCGACCCCACCTCGCTCCAGCAGCTGATCCCGCCGCGCCGCGGCCAGGTCCAGGGCCCGGGCACCCGTCCCGGAGACCTGACCGAGGTCGGCGTCGCGGTCGAGGAGCCGCAGGAGGCGGCGAAGGTCAGCGTGTCCAAGGCCAGCCGGATCATGGCCATGGGCACCATCGTCTCCCGGGTCACCGGCATCGTGCGCACCTCGCTGATCGTGGCGGCGCTCGGCACCGGCGCGCTCTCCGACTCCTTCAACGTCGGCAACAACCTGCCGAACATGATCTACGCGATCGTGGCCGGCGGCGCGGTCAACGCGATCTTCGTGCCGCAGCTGGTGCGCGCGATGAAGGACGACCGGGACGGCGGCCAGGCGTTCATCGACCGGCTGCTGACCCTCACCATCGTCTTCCTCGGCTCGCTCACCGCCCTGGCGGTGATGGCGGCGCCGCTGCTGGTCGACCTCTACGCGGGCGGCTACACCGGCGCGCAGCGCGAGGCGACGGTCAACTTCGCCCGGTACTGCCTGCCGCAGATCATCTTCTACGGCCTGTCCGTCATGCTCGGCCAGATCCTCAACGCCAAGGACAGCTACGGGCCGATGATGTGGACGCCCGTGCTCGCCAACGTGGTGCAGATCGCCACGTTGGGCGCGTACCTGTGGATCGTCAACGGCGTGGCCAACACGCCGCAGACGATCACCGGCGGTGAACAGCTGCTACTCGGCTTCGGCACCACCCTCGGCATCGTGCTCCAGGCGGTCACGCTCATCCCGTACCTGCGCGGCGTGGGGGTGACCTACCGGCCTCGCTTCGACTGGCGCGGCACGGGCCTGGGCAAGTCGATGACGCTGGCCAAGTGGACCCTGGCGACCGTCGGCGTGAGCACGGTGGTGAACTGGGCCGTCACGTTCATGGCCACTTCGATGGGCTCGCGCCCGCACAACAACGACGCCGGCGTGGGCTACTCGGCCTACTCGAACGCGATCACCCTGTGGATCCTGCCGCAGTCGGTCATCACCGTCTCGATCGTGACGGCGCTGCTGCCGCGGATGAGCCGGTACGCGCACACCGGCGACAAGGGGGCGGTGGGCGACGCGATCTCCTACAGCCTGCGGGCCACCGGCGTCGCGATAGTCCCGTGCGCCTTCGCGTTCCTCGCCTTCGCCCAGCAGATCGTCTCGATCCTGCTCGGCCACGGCAACATGACGCCCGAGCAGTCGCACAATCTGGGCTACATGCTCATGGCCTTCAGCCTCGGCCTGATCCCGTACTCGGCCCAGTTCGTCATGCTGCGCGGCTTCTACGCGTACGAGGACACGCGCACGCCGTTCTTCATCTCGCTCTGGATCGGCGCCGCCAACGCCGGGCTGGCCTGGCTCTCCTACGTGCTGCTCGGCAACACCAAGTGGGCCGTGGCCGGCATGTGTGTGGCGTACTCGGTCTCGTATCTGGTCGGCCTGGTCATCACCGCCGGGAAGCTCAACGGCCTGGTCGGCGCGTTCGACGGCCGGCGGGTGCTGCGCGTGCACGTGAAGCTGTGCGTGGCGGCCGGAATCGCGACCGCGGTCGGCGGCCCGGTGGGCATCTACGTGACCGACATGCGCGGCGCCGGCACCATCGGCGCGATGGCCGGACTCGCCTCCGGCGGTGCGCTGTTCCTGGTCGTCTTCCTCCTGATCGCGCGCGCGATGCACGTCCAGGAGCTGAATTCCTTGTTGGGAACGGTGAAAGCGCGCCTCGGCCGTTAGCACTAGCATGGGGCGGGAACGGATCGACCGAACCGCCGCAAGGAAACCGTGAGGGAGGGCCGTGGCTGCCCTGGCCGAAACCCCCGACGAGAACCCGACCGACGAGAACGTGTCGGCCGGGCAAACGTGGTCCGCCGGGCGCCGTCTCGGCGGTCGCTATCGTCTCGAAAGGCTCGTGCGCGGCTTCGGCGGCAGTCACTCGCCGGAACCACAGCTGTGGGTCGGAGTCGACGAACTGCTCAACCGCAAGGTCGGGGTCGACCTCATCGCGGCGGAGCATCCGCTGCTCGAGGAGGTGGCCCGCGCGGCCCGGGACGCGGCCGCGGTGCCCGACGCCCGGTTCGTCCAAGTGCTCGACGCGGTGCGCGACGAGGACCTGCTCTACATCGTCACCGAGTGGGTGCCGGGCGCCGAACAGCTGTGGGAGCGCCTGAACGAGGGCCCGCTGTCCCCGGCCAAGGCGACCGCCATGATCCGCGAGGCCACCGAGGCGATGGTGCGCGCACACGAGGCGGACGTCGCGCACGGCGCGCTCAACGCGGCCACCCTGCTGATCACCGCGACCGGCCAGGTCAAGCTGCGCGGCCTGCTGGTCGAGGCGACCTTGAGCGGCGTCTCACCCGAGGCGCTCGAGCCCGAGGCCCGCTACGCCGCCGACGTGCTCGCGCTCGGCCGGATCTGGTACGCCGCACTGACCGGCCTGTGGCCCGAGGCGCAGGGCGATCTCCCGCTCCTGCCGGCGCCGCGGGACGAGTCCGGCGACCGCCCCTACAGTCCGGCCCAGATCAGGGCCGCGGTGCCCAAGCAGGTGGACACGGCCGTGCGCCGCACCCTGGGCATCGGTGATCCCGAGTCTGCGCCGACGATCACCACGGTCAAGGAGCTGGCCGACGTCATCCGCGCGCTGCCGAGGCTGCACGACGAGACGGCGGAGCCGACCTCGGTGCTACCGCGCAGCCGCTCGCGCTCCACCCCGCCCGCGCCCGCCGCGGCGACCACACGGCTGGACCCGCGCAGCCCGCGGGACGCCGCGCACTCCTGGGCTCCGCCCCAGGGCTCGGGCGGCTCCGGCGGCCAGGGCGGATCGGCGGGCACCGCGTTCTGGCGCCGCCGCGGCGTGCTGGCCGTGGCCGGCTGCGCGGCACTGGCCCTGGCCACGCTGGCGGCCTTCCAGTTCGGCGGAAACGGCGACGGCGCGGCCGCGGCCCAGTCCACCGGCACCGGCAGCACGCCCTCGGTCGGCACGGTCACCATCCCGGCCGGCACAGTCGGCAGCCAGCTGTCCATCGCCAGCGCCACGGTCTGGGACGAGCAGGCCTCACAGAGCTCGATAGACGCCGCCAAGTCGGCCTTCGACCCGACCTCGACCACCGGCTGGAAGACCACGACGCAGCTGGCGACCCACTTCAGCGGCACGTACCCCGGCGGCAGCGGGATAGGCCTGATCTTCGACCTGTCCGGGTCGCACGAGGTGGACGAGGTCAAGTTCCAGATCCCGTTCAGCGGCGCGACCGTGGAGGTGCTGACCGGATCGAACGCGTCCGACGCCTCCCCGACCTGGTCCTCGACCTCCGGTCCGAAGGGCTACTCCGTGCAGGCCACGCAGTCCTCGGCCCCCGCGGGCCAGGACATCGTGCTCAAGTTCGCGCCGGTCACCACGCAGTACGTGATGCTCCTGTTCACCACGCTGTCCTACCAGCAGGCGGTGACCTCGTCGAAGACCCCGGCGGGCTATCGGGACGGACTGATAGACGTACGCGTCTATGGCGCCTGACGAGCAGGCCGACCTCGACTGCCTGCGCAGGCATCTCGCGGGCGACCGCGAGGCCTTCGGGGAACTGCTGGCGCGCCACCGCGGCCGGATGTGGGCGGTGGCGCTGCGGACTTCGGGCAACCCCGAGGACGCCGCGGACGCGTTGCAGGACGCGGCGCTCTCCGCCTTCCGCGCCGCCGGGAACTTCCGACGCGACTCGTCCGTGGGCACCTGGCTCTACCGCATCACCGTGAACGCCTGCCTGGACCGGCGGCGCCGGGCGGCCGTGCGCCCGACCGTGCACTATCCCGATCCGGAGTCGCCGGTGTGGCGCGAGGCCGTCACCGATCCCGTCGACATGGCGGAGCAGCGCGACTTGCGCCTGGTGCTCGAGCAGGCACTGGCCACCCTTCCGCTGGAGCAGCGCGCCGCAGTAGTCCTGGTGGACGTGCAGGGTCTGCCGGTGGAGGAGGCGGCGCGTGTGCTCGGAGTGCCGTCAGGGACGGTCAAGAGCCGCTGTGCCCGCGGCCGGGCCAAACTCGCCGGAATACTCAGGGACTCGGGAATTCCACCGAGACGAGGGAACCCGTCACCGGATCGTGACGTCTCAGTACAGATCAACCCGAGAACGGCGGCGCCGGTCGAGTCGACGGCCGCCCCGGAGAACAGGGAGCGGGGTGCCCGGTGAGAAACCCACAGGAGCCTCGTGACGGCGTGGCCGGACACCTCGGCGACGAAGATTTGTCGGAGTGCGCATTCAGCCCTGAGCAGGCCTCTGCGGACGCTGTGGAGCACGCTGCGGGCTGTACCGAGTGTGCGGCGCGCGTCGAGGAGCTGCGCGGGATACTCGTGGCGCTGGCCGATCTGCCCGAGCCGGAGATCCCCGCGAACGTGCTCGCGCGTCTCGACGCGACGATCGAGCAGGCTTGGCAGGAAGCCGACGAGACGGCGCTCGCACTCTCGCGCTCCGCACAGCGGCGCGAGAAGCAGAACTGGTGGCGGCGACTGGCCGTGCCGATCACCGCACTCGCCGTGTTCGCCGGCGCCCTGGTCGGAGTCGGCTATCTGATCACCCGGGCCGGTTCTGGCGCCACGACCGCTGCCGCCTCCTCCTCGGGCGTGACGAGCGCCGGCACCGGCGCCGTGCCCGAAGCCGGGGCTAACGCGGACCCGACCCTCACCGCGATGGCCCGCGCGGCCCTCGGCCCTGAGCTGTTCAACGGCAGCGAAGCCGGGCCGGCCGCGCGCAAGCCCACCGCGCCGACGGCCTCGATGAACGCGGACTCGAAAGAGGTCTGCGACGCGCCGGAGAAGTCCGGCTTCACGGTCGAGACGATCGTGGCCGAGACCTACGCCGGCCGCGACGCGAGGCTGGTCGTCTACCGGGACGACAAAGAGCCCGCGGACAGCACCACGTTCTACGTGGTGCTGTACGCGGGCTCGTGTCCGATCGGGTCGAGCGCGGTCCTACTGGACCAGGGGCTCGTCTCGCTCAGCCGTTGATCAGCCGATGAAGTCTTCGAGGTCCTTGAGCAGGGCGCGCTTCGGCTTGGCGCCGACGATCGTCTTGACCACTTCGCCGTTGACGTAGACGTTGAGCATCGGGATGTTCAGCACGCCGTACTTGGCGGACACCTCGGGGTTCTCGTCCGTGTTCAGCTTGACGATCTCGAGCTTGTCTCCGTGCTCGGTGGCGATCTGCTCCAGAATCGGCGCGATCATGCGGCACGGGCCGCACCACTCGGCCCAGAAGTCGACGAGGACGGGCTTGTCGCTCTTGAGGACCTCCCCGTCGAACGTCGCATCGGTGACCTGCTTGAGCGCCGACATCTGCGGCCTCCTTCGTGAGAAACGGCTCTGTGGGTGGAACGTCAGGACTGGCGGGTGGATTCCGCGTGCTCCTGAGCGGCGAGGAAGCGCTCGGCGTCCAGCGCCGCCGAGCATCCGGTGCCGGCCGCGGTGATCGCCTGCCGGTAGACGTGGTCGACGACGTCGCCACAGGCGAAGACGCCCTCGAGGTTGGTCCGAGTGCTGGGCGCGTCGACCTTCACGTAGCCCTCGTCGTCGAGGTCGATCTGACCGGCGAACAGATCGCTGCGCGGCTCGTGCCCGATCGCGATGAACAGGCCGTCGGCCTTCAGGTCGCGCTCGTCACCGGTGACGGTGTCGCGCAGCCGCAGTCCGGTGACCCGGTCCTCGCCGAGGATCGCGGAGACCTCGCTGTTCCAGGCGAACGAGATCTTCGGGTTGGCGAAGGCCCGCTCCTGCATGATCTTGCTGGCACGCAGCTCGCTGCGACGGTGCACGACGGTCACGCTCTCCCCGAAGCGGGTGAGGAAGGTGGCCTCCTCGAGGGCGGTGTCGCCGCCGCCGACGACCACGATCTCCTTCTCCCGGAAGAAGAACCCGTCACACGTGGCACACCACGAGACGCCGTGTCCGGACAGCCGCTTCTCGTCCGCGAGGCCGAGTTCACGGTAGCCGGAGCCGGTGGCGATGATGACCGTCTTGGCGAAGTGCTCGTCGCCGTTGCCGTCCACCACCCGCTTGACCGGTCCGTCCAGCTGCGCCTCGATGATGTCGTCGGTGACGAGCTCGGCGCCGAACCGCTCGGCCTGCTTGCGCAGCCCGTCCATGAGGTCCGGCCCCATGATGCCGTCCGGGAAGCCGGGGAAGTTCTCGACTTCAGTGGTGTTCATCAGCGCGCCGCCCGCGGTCACCGAACCCTCGAACAGGAGCGGCTTGAGCCCGGCCCGGGCGGTGTAGACCCCGGCGGTGTACCCGGCGGGCCCGGAACCGATGATGATGACGTTCCGGACTTCGCTTCCCTCTGGTACCTGCACGGCCTGCTGCCCTCTTTCCGAAATTCGAACTACTCGTGGATGCAAACGGCGGCGCGGGGGCGCCTATTCCGTGGAGCGCACCCGCTCGCCGGGAGCGATCATCTCGAGGATCCGGTCCAGATCCTCGATCGAACCGAACTCGACGACGACCTTCCCGATACGACCGCCCACGTTCACCGTGACACGGGTCTCGTAGCGATCGGAAAGCCTACCGGCCAATTCCGTCACCTCGGGCGCGATCCGGCTGCCGGCCCGCGCCTTGCGCTGCTTGCGCGGCCGCTCCGCTCCGTAGGTCTGCACGATCTCCTCGACCGTGCGCACCGAGAGACCCTCGGCGATGATGCGCTGCGCGATCTCCTCCTGCGCCTGGTGCGTCTCGAGGCTGCACAGTGCCTTGGCGTGCCCGGCCGAGACCGTCCCGGCCGAGATCTTCACCTGCACCGAGGGGGAGAGGCGCAACAGCCGGAGCGTGTTGCTGATGTACGCGCGCGAGCGCCCGACCTTGCTGGCGAGCTCGTCGTGCGTGCAGCGGAAGTCCTTGAGCAACTGGTCGAAGGCCGCGGCCTCTTCCAGCGGATTGAGCTGCGCGCGCTGCATGTTCTCGAGCAGCGCGTCGAGCAGCATGCGCTCGTCTTCGGTCTGCCGCACGATCGCCGGGATCTCGGCGAGCCCGATCGACTGGGAAGCGCGGAAGCGCCGCTCCCCCATGATGAGTTCGTACTTGTCCTCGGCGGTCTTGCGCACCACGATCGGCTGCAGCAGGCCGACCTCGCGGATGGACTGACCGAGCTCGGCGAGTTCGTCCTCGTCGAAGTACTCCCGCGGCTGACGGGCGTTCGGAACGATGGAGGTGAGCGGAAGTTCGGCGAAGTAGGCGCCTGCGACGAGCTTCGGTTCCACGTGGAACATCTCGCTCGACTCTTCCGGCTCCTCCTGCTCCTCCGGCCGGTAGACCTCGCCCAGCGGAAGCCGGCGCGCGGGCACCGGAGCCGAGGCGGGGCTCAGCGCGGGGGCTTCGGCGCCCTCCGGGCCGGTGGGAATCAGCGAGCCCAGGCCACGCCCGAGCCCTCGCCGACGGTCGTTCATCGTGCAACCTCACGGAAGGTGGAGCCACCGGCCGCCGCGGCCGATGCGGGCGAGTTCGCGGATTCGGCTCCGCGCTGGCCGGGAACCTGGCTGTAGCGCTCGGCGATTTCGCGCGCGGCTTCGCGGTAGGCGAGCGCGCCGGTGGAAGCGGGGTCGTAGGTCATGACGGTCTGGCTGTAGCTGGGCGCCTCGGAAATCCGCACGGAGCGCGGAATCGCAGTGCTGATCACCTCCGCCGGGAAGTGTGTGCGCACCTCGTCGGCGACCTGGGAGGCGAGCCGGGTGCGTGCGTCGTACATCGTGAGCAGGATCGTGGAGATCCGCAGATCCGTGTTCAGATGCGCCCGGACGAGCTCTATGTTGCGCAGCAGCTGAGTCAGACCCTCCAGCGCGTAGTACTCGCACTGAATCGGGATCAGCACTTCCTTGCCGGCCACCAGAGCATTGACGGTCAGCAGGCCGAGCGAGGGCGGGCAGTCGATGAGGATGTAGTCCATGGTGTCGTGGTAGACCTGCAGCGCCCGCTGCAGCCGGCTCTCCCGCGCCACCATCGACACCAGCTCGATCTCCGCACCGGCGAGGTCGATCGTGGCCGGGGCGCAGTAGAGCCCGGGGATGTCCTCCACCGGCTGCACGATCTCTTCCATGCTGTAGCGCTCGATCAGAACGTCGTAGATCGAGGGCACGTCCGCATGGTGCTCGATGCCCAGGGCGGTGGAGGCGTTGCCCTGCGGGTCGAGGTCGACCACGAGAACCTTCGCACCCAGCTGTGCCAGCGCGGCGGCGATGTTGACGGTCGTCGTGGTCTTACCCACGCCGCCCTTCTGGTTGGCCACCACCATGACGCGGGTGTTGGCCGGCCGGGGCAGCGGTTGGAGGTTGCGGGACATCGCGGCGATGGCAGCCTCCGCCTCGCGCGCGATGGGCGTATCGGCGGTGCTGTCGGCAGCGGGTGCCCGGCGACCCCCGTGCAGCGTGTCGGTGTCCACCTCGGTCGGCGCCTGCTGGAGGTATGCACCCGACCCGATCGGCTGGTCGTACGGCATCGGCCAACTCTCTTCCTCCGTCGCCGACGGGGCGACGGCTCGTTCAGCTTCCCGCGGTTCAGTGCCCGGTGCGTCCGAGTGCCAGGTCCAGCTAAAGCCGTCCGGCGGCACGCTTTCCGCTTCCAGAGATTCTTGCAGGCGCCACCCGCGAGGCAGTGGAACGCCGCTGCTTAATTGGCCATCGTTTCCGTGACCGGTGGTGGGATGGCCTTCGGATCGCGCGACCATCGTGTCCCCTCGTCGCATCCAACGTCGATGCCTAGGTGCCCTTGATGCGCTTCGCTGTTCCACGTGGAACATGGAACGGTCCGCTCCGTTGTTTCACGTGGAACCTGTCTCCATGGTTCACGTGGAACCGGCACCTTGTCGAGGTTCCACGTGGAACCGTCGCTATCCTGTCGAGGTTCCACGTGGAACACGCACTGGGGAGCAAGACGTACTGTATCCGTTCCTACTTGGCTGCGCGCCGAGAACGTGGTTTGCGATACCCCTGCGGGCCCATATCGATCCGCACCACGCGGGTCGCCGCGTCACCGAGCTCCGCGCCCACCTCGACGACGCCCCATTTCACCGCTCCCACCGCCTGCAGAGTCGGGCCGACCGCCTCGAGTTCGGCCGCCGCCGTCTCGCCCTTGAGCGCCAGCATCCGTCCCCGCGGCGCGAGCAGCGGAAGACACCAACCCACCAGTTTCTCCAGTGAGGCCACCGCGCGGGCGGTCACCACGTCTGCGGAGACTCGGCTCGCCCACTCCTCGGCCCGGCCGCGGCGTACCTCGACATTGCGCAGGCCGAGACTCTCCACACACTCGCTGAGGAAGACGGTGCGCCGCAGCAGCGGCTCGAGCAGGGTGATGTGCAGATCCGGGCGGGCGATCGCGAGCACCAGGCCGGGCAGCCCGCCACCGGAGCCGACGTCCACCACGTCGAGCCCCTCGCCGATGAGCTCGGCCACCGCGCCGCAGTTGAGCAGGTGGCGCTCCCAGAGCCGCTCGACCTCCCGCGGACCGATCAGTCCCCGCTCCACGCCCGGGCCGGCCAACAGCTCCGCGTAGCTCTCCATCGCAGGAAGATGCTCGCCGAACAGGCCTGCGGCCTCAGCGGGCGGTGGGGAGAGGGTGCAGCTGTGCTCGTCGGTCATTCACACACCTCGATAGTTTCACGTGGAACATGGTCCAGACTAACGACCGGCGCTCTAGGCACCAAGAAGGGCCACCCTGCGGCGCGTCCTCGCCGGGGTGGCCCTTCTTGAACTCAGACTGGTCGGGAAATCCTACGTCAGGCCGGGTAGACAATCACACAGCGGTTGGGCTCCTCGCCCTCCGACTCGCTGCGCAGTCCGGCGGCCGCGACGACGTCGTGCACGACCTTGCGCTCGAACGGGGACATCGGGCTGAGCCGGACGCCCTGCTGAGTCTCCTTCGCCTGGGACACCGCCTCGGCGCCCAGGCTCATCAGCTCGGCCTTGCGTGCGGCGCGGTGCCCGCCGATGTCCAGCATCATCCGGGTGCGCTCGCCGGTCTCCCGGGTCACCGCAAGGCGGGTCAGCTCCTGCAGCGCCTCGAGCACCTCGCCCTTCGCGCCCACCAGGTGGCCGAGCCCTTCTCCGACGATGGAGACCGAGGCACGGTCGCCTTCGACGTCCATGTCGATGTCGCCATCGAGGTCGGCGATGTCCAGCAGGCCTTCCAGGTAGTCGGCCGCGATGTCGCCCTCCTCCTCGAGTCGGGACAGGCGGCCTTCCGGCTCGGCCTCCGACCCGTCCTCGGGCTGCGTCGACACGGCGCTCTCCGACTGCGTCGTCACCGTTTCGCTCCTCACTCTCGCGCTACCGCTTGGTCCGCTGGCTCTTCGTGGTACGGCTGGGCTGGTTGCGCTGCTGCTTGTTCCGGCCGGTGGAGGTGATCGAGACCGGGGTCTCGTCCTGCACCGGAGCCTTGTCCTCGACCGGAGCCGGCTTGCCCTTCTTGGTCGCCTTCGCCGCCTTGCGCTCGAGGTGCTGCTGGTGGGCCACCGAGCCGGGGGTCGGGCTGTTGCGCAGCACGTAGAACTGCTGGCCCATGGTCCAGAAGTTCGAGGTGAGCAGGTAGATCAGCACACCGACCGGAGCGACGAAGCAGAAGAACGCCATCATGAACGGCATGACGTACATCAGCATCTTCTGCTGCTTGACCATCGGGTTGTCCGGCGCGCTGTTCTTCAGGACCATCTGGCGCTGGGTGATGAACTGCGTGGCCATGTAGACGATGGTCATCACGACGATGACGGTCTTCACGTCGGCCGAGGTCGAACCGTACTTGGCCAGCTGCGCCGCGGGCGTGTTGAAGTGGGCCGAGATCGGCGCCCCGAAGACGTGCGCCTGGTTCGCGCTGGCGACCAGCGCGTAGGTCATGAAGGCGAAGGTCTTACCGGCCGAGACGTTGTAGAGCAGCCGGTAGAGCGAGGTGAAGAAGGGCGCCTGGACCAGCAGCGGCAGGCAGCTCGCGAAGGGGTTGGTGCCGTGCTCCTTGTACAGCGCCATCATCTCGCGCTGCTGCTTGGCCTGGACCTCGCGCTTCTTGACCGGGTCGAACTTGACCCGCTCCGCTTCCTTCTTGTACTTCTCCTGCAGCGCCTTGACCTGGGGCTGGATGACCTGCATCGCCCGCATGGACTTGATCTGCTTGACGAAAAGCGGGATCAGGGCAGCCCGGATGACCAAGGTGAGGAAGACGATCGACAGTCCCCAGGCCCAGCCGCTGTTCGGAATGAAGAACAAGCCGAAGAACTTGTGGAACTGAACAATCACCCAGCTGATGACCCACATGATCGGGCTCAACAGCGTGTCATACCAACTCACGATCAGGCTCCTCGCCTAAGGCCTGCCAAGTCCACTACTTCCAGGTCCACTGTCTTCTTACTCACTGTTCGCCGTGTTGCCGACTACCTTGGCACCCTCGGCGGCCGGTGTCTTCCACCGTCCGCGTGGCGGCACCTCGTCCACTCCGCCTGCACTCCAGGGGTTGCACCGCAGGACACGCCACGCAGTCAGTATTGTCCCCTTGAACGCCCCGTGGACCGACATCGCCTCGTACCCGTAGTGCGAACAACTCGGGTAGTACCGGCAGACCTCGCCGAGCAGCGGTGAGACCGTCTTCTGGTAGATCTTGATGAGACCCATGAGCAGGTACTTCACGACCGTCGCTCCGCAGTCGGGACCACGGACGGACCACCGGGTCCGCCGCCTGTCAGACGCTTGAGCGCGCTGTCGAGTTCCCGGCCGAGCAGCGCCGAGTCGGCCTGCGCCGCCGACGGCAACGCCCTGATCACCAGGATAGATCCTGTCGGCAGGGCGTCCAGACGCGCGGCGCACAGATGCCGCAGCCGACGGCGAACCCGGTTGCGCACCACGGCGTTGCCCACGGCCTTGCCGACGACGAAGCCCGCTCGGGCCACAGGACCCGTGCGGGCTTCGTCGATCGCCTTCTCGGACCCTTCGGGTCCCGTCGCCACGGCCAGGTACGCAACCAGATGGGTGCGTCCCGACCTGCGTCCGGAGCGGATCGTCCGGGCGAACTCGTCTCCGCGGCGCACGCGGCTTTCGCTGGGCAGCACGCGCTACTCCGAGACTCGTTCGGCCGTGACCACCCGCCGGGCGGGCGGGGATGCTTACGCGGACAGGGCCTTGCGGCCCTTGTTCCGACGCGTGGAGAGGATGGCCCGGCCGGCCCGGGTGCGCATGCGCAGCCGGAAGCCGTGGGTCTTGGCGCGGCGCCGGTTGTTCGGCTGGAAGGTGCGCTTGCTCACTGGAGGCTCCAGACAGGTACTGAAATGACTTCAACGGTGCGAGCGCCGCGGAGGCGACGGGCCCCGGGCAGCATTCACCGCTGGAGCTTCTACTCGACCTGCTTACGGTACGCGGGCACCCGCCACCGGGTCAAACTCAGCACCTGTGCACATCTATCCCCCAACTGTGGACAACAAGTTGAACAGCGGGCTCAGGGTGGCTACCGTCATGGGGTCGCCTGGTGGCCCGCCCACTGATCCACAGCGGGATCCACAACTTGTCCACAGGACTTGTGGAAAACTAGGGCATGCGCCCCCGTAGTACCGATCACGATGAGTGGTAGCCGTGCCTGAAGACTTCCCCAGCCAGACTCCGACCGGCGGCCTGCCGCCGTTGGGTGACTTCACCACGGTCTGGAAGCACTTCACCGCACGGCTCGAGGCCGATGACCAGCTCGGCCCGCGCGACCGCGCCTTCCTGGCCCTGACCGTGCCGATGGCGCTGGTCGGAGACACCGCCGTGCTCGGGGTGCCGGACAACTACACCAAGGACAAGCTCGAGGGTAACCTGCGCGACCTCGTCGCCGGCGGACTCGAGCACCTGCTCGGCCACCCCGTGCGGCTCGCCGTCACGGTCACCGCGCAGCCGCAGCCCGCAGGCCAGCCCTTCGCGCCGGCGCGCGAACAGCCGCAGGCCCCGCGCCTGCCGTTCGCGCCGCCGACCAACGAGCCGGACCTGCGCGCGCCCGGCCTGAGTGCGAGCCCCATCACGCTGCCCCCGCAGGCCTCCCGGCCCGGTACGCCGAACCTGCCGCCCCCGCCGCCGAGCAACGCGCCGCTGCCCTTCTCGCCCCGGCCGATCGGCGGGCACACCGAGGACTCGGCCATGTCCGCGCCCGGCACCGCCGAGCCGCGCCCGACCGCGTTCGCCGGGGGCATGCACGAGCTGGGCAAGAAGCACCCGGGCTCCTCGGACGTCCCGGCCAAGGAGGGCGAGGCCGGCCGGCTGAACCCGAAGTACCTGTTCGAGACCTTCGTCATCGGCTCGAGCAACCGCTTCGCGCACGCCGCCGCGGTCGCCGTGGCCGAAGCGCCGGCCAAGGCGTACAACCCGCTGTTCATCTACGGCGAGTCCGGGCTCGGCAAGACCCACCTGCTGCACGCGATCGGGCACTACACCCGCTCGCTCTACCCGGGCACCCGGGTGCGGTACGTGAGCACCGAGGAGTTCACCAACGACTTCATCAACGCGATCCGCGACGGCAAGCAGGACCTGCTGCGGCGCCGGTACCGCGACATCGACATCCTGATGATCGACGACATCCAGTTCCTGGAGAACAAGGAAGGCACCCAGGAGGAGTTCTTCCACACCTTCAACGCGCTGCACAACTCCAACAAGCAGATCGTGATCTCCAGCGACCGGCCGCCCAAGCAGCTGACCACGCTCGAGGACCGGCTGCGCTCCCGCTTCGAGTGGGGCCTGATCACGGACGTGCAGCCGCCGGAGCTCGAGACCCGGATCGCGATCCTGCGCAAGAAGGCCGCGCAGGAGGGTCTCAACGCCCCGCCGGAGGTGCTCGAGTTCATCGCGAGCAAGATCTCCACCAACATCCGCGAGCTCGAGGGCGCGCTGATCCGGGTCACCGCCTTCGCCTCGCTCAACCGCTCGCCGGTGGACTTCCCGCTGGCCGAGACGGTGCTCAAGGACCTGTTCCCGGAGACCGGCGGCACCGAGATCACCGCCGCCACGATCATGGCCCAGACCGCGGCCTACTTCGGGCTGTCCATGGAAGACATCTGCGGCACCTCGCGCAGCCGCGTGCTGGTGACCGCGCGTCAGATCGCCATGTACCTGTGCCGGGAGCTGACGGACCTGTCCCTGCCCAAGATCGGGCAGCTGTTCGGCGGCCGCGACCACACCACGGTCATGCACGCGGACCGCAAGATCCGTTCCCTGATGGCCGAGCGGCGTTCGACCTACAACCAGGTCAACGAACTCACCAACCGCATCAAGTCGATGCGCGGCTGACGCTCCGTCGGTTCCCCCTCCGAATCAGGGTTTTCCACCGGGATTATCCACAGCCCTGCGCGGGTACACAGGCCTAAGGTCCTGGTCACGCCCATCGCCTGTGCACAGATGTGGAAATCGACCGGGAATAGTGCACAGCCTGTGGATGCCTGGGGATAAACTCTGTGCAGAACGGGCGCACTCTGTGGACGAGTCACCGAATCGGGTGAGAATCTTTTCCCCAGGCCTGGTGATCATTCTGGGGAAAACATGTGCACAAGTTAAGCCGACCTGTGGACGGCGTGGGGAAAACTTCTCGTCATCCACAGATGATCGCGATTCATCCCCAACTTACACACAGTCCCTGTGTACAAAAATTTCCGGGCTGAGCTGCGGAAAGACCCCTTTTCCACAGTATCCACAGCCCCTACTACTACTACCCAAGAAATGTTCCGATGGATACAGAAAGCCCGTAGTCCGCGCACATTTCTGTGGATAACCTTGATGGATCTTCAGAAGTCCAATCTCCATCTGTCCGACCGAAGCGCTATCCTTCAGCGAAGCAGTCGAGAGTCCGAAGCGGACGAGCAGTGGAGGCGGATCAGCGGTGAAGTTCCGGGTGGAACGAGACGTCCTGGCCGAGGCGGTCGCCTGGACCGCCAAGTCCCTCCCGGCGCGCCCCCAGGCGCCGGTGCTGGCCGGCCTGATGCTGAGCGCGGCCGGCGAGGAACTGGTCATCAGCGGGTTCGACTACGAGGTCTCCTCCCGCTCCCAGCTCGCCGCGCAGGTCGAGCAGGAGGGCACCGTGCTGGTGTCCGGCAAGCTGCTCGCCGACATCGCCAAGGCACTGCCGAACCGCCCGGTGGAGTTCAGCACCGACGGCTCCAAGGTGCAGCTGGTGTGCGGCAGCTCCCGGTTCACCCTGCAGACCATGCCGGTGGACGAGTACCCGGCCCTGCCGCAGATGCCGAAGGCCGCGGGCAGCATCGCCGCCAACACCTTCGCCGCCGCCGTGGCCCAGGTCGCCGTCGCCGCGGGCAAGGACGACACCCTGCCGTTCCTGACCGGCGTGCGGGTGGAGATCAGCGGGGACACCCTGCGCCTGGTCGCCACCGACCGCTACCGGCTGGCCGTGCGCGAGATCCTGTGGAAGCCGGAGACCCCGGAGCTGGATGCGGTGGCGCTGGTGCCCGCGCGCACCCTGCACGAGATCGCCCGCTCCCTGACCGGCGGCGAGTGGGTCACCCTCGCCCTGTCCGGCACCGACAAGGACGAGGCGGGCCAGGGCCTGATCGGCATCGAGGCGGCCGGCAAGCGCACCACCACCCGGCTGCTCGAGGGCGAGTTCATCAAGTACAACTCGATCTTCCCGAGCGAGTTCGCCGGCGAGGCCGTGATAGACACCGCGGCGCTGATCGAGGCGGTCAAGCGCGTCGCCCTGGTCGCCGAGCGCAACACCCCGGTGCGGCTGGCCTTCTCCACCGGCCAGGTCACCCTCGAGGCCGGCACCGGCGACGAGGCCCGGGCGAGTGAGACCATGGACGCGGTGTTCGAGGGCGAAGACATCTCGCTCGCCTTCAACCCCGGCTACCTGCTCGAGGGCCTGAGCGCGCTCGACGCCCCGTTCACCCAGCTGTCGTACACCACCTCGACCAAGCCCGCCGTCCTGACCGGGAGGCCGGCCGTGGACGCCGAGCCCGATCCCGCCTACCGCTACCTGGTCATGCCGATCCGCCTGACCGGCTGAGCACGGCACGCAGCCGCAGGGCGGGCGCGATACGGTTTTGCCAGAGACACAGTGTGCGGACGTCTGACGTAGACGAATCAAGAAGGGTGGGCTTCTGATGGAGCTCGGACTCATCGGCCTCGGCAAGATGGGCGGAAACATGCGCGAGCGCATCCGCCAGGCCGGCCACACCGTCGTGGGCTACGACCGCAATCCCGATCTGGCCGACGTCGGCTCGCTCAAGGAACTGGTCGAGACGCTCAGCGCCCCGCGGGTGGTGTGGATCATGGTTCCGGCCGGCGCGCCGACCCAGTCCACCGTGGACGAGCTCGGCGACCTGCTCTCGCCCGGCGACCTGGTGATCGACGGCGGCAACTCGCGCTGGACCGACGACAAGCGCCACGCCGAGCAGCTGGCCTTCAAGGGCATCGGCTTCGTCGACGCGGGCGTGAGCGGCGGCGTGTGGGGCCTGCAGAACGGCTACGCGCTGATGGTGGGCGGCAAGGCCGAGGACGTCGCGAAGGTCCAGCCGATCTTCGACGCGCTCAAGCCCGCGGGCGACTACGGCTTCGTGCACGCCGGCTCCGCCGGCGCCGGGCACTTCGCCAAGATGGTCCACAACGGCATCGAGTACGCCATGATGCAGGCCTACGCCGAGGGCTGGGAGCTGCTCGAGGCCGTGCCCGAGGTCACCGACGTGCACGAGGTCTTCCGTAGCTGGAAGGAGGGCACGGTCATCCGTTCCTGGCTGCTCGACCTGGCCGTCAACGCCCTCGACGACGACGAGCACCTCGAGGCCCTGCGCGGCTACGCCGACGACTCCGGCGAGGGCCGGTGGACCGTGGAGGCCGCGATCGACCACGCGGTGCCGCTGCCCGCGATCACCGCCTCGCTCTTCGCCCGCTTCTCCTCCCGCCAGGAGGACTCGCCCGCGATGAAGATGATCGCCGCGCTGCGCAACCAGTTCGGCGGCCACGCGGTCACCGACGCCTCAGGCCACACGGCCAAGGAGCACAAGGCCCCGGGTAACTGACCCGAGGAACCCGCCTTTGCGCCCAGCGCGGCAGGCACCACACAGACGGCAAGGATGGTTGTGCAGCTTCAGCAGTTGTCGCTGGTCGACTTCCGAAGCTACGCCGGGCTCGAGCTCGAGTTCGAGCCCGGCGTCTGTGTTCTGCTGGGACCGAACGGGCACGGCAAGACCAACATCGTCGAGGCCGTGGGCTATCTGGCCACCCACGGCAGCCACCGGGTCGCGCAGGACCTTCCGCTGGTGCGGATCGGCACGCAGCGCGCGGTGGTGCGGGCGCTGGTGCGCAACGGGGATCGCAGTGCTCTGCTCGAGCTGGAGATCAACCCGGGGCGGGCGAACCGGGCCCGGGTCAACCGCAACGCCGTCTCCCGCGCCCGCGACGCGCTCGGCTACCTGCGCACGGTGCTGTTCGCGCCGGAGGATCTGGCGCTGGTGAAGGGGGATCCGGCGCAGCGCCGCCAGTTCCTCGACGACCTGCTCGTCAACCGCGCGCCGCGTTACGCCGCCGTGCGGGCCGACTACGAGCGGGCGCTCAAGCAACGCAATGCCCTGCTGCGCAGCGCGGCACAGATGCGCCGGGCCCAGCGCGGCGGTCAGGTGGATCTGTCCACCCTCGACCTGTGGGACGAGCACCTCGCCCGGGCCGGGGCGCAACTGCTCGGCGGACGCCTCGCCCTGATCGAGGTGCTCAATCCGTTGGTGGGCAAGGGATACGGCGCCATCGCGGGTCGCGACGAGGCCTCGCTGGAGTACCGGCCCTCGTTCACTCCGTCCACAGCCTGGGGAGAACAGTCCGCGATTCCGACCGAGGACGAGCTGTTCGGCGAACTGGCCGCGGCGCTCGCGGCCGGACGCAAAGAGGAGATCGACCGCGGCATGACCCTGGTGGGTCCGCACCGCGACGAACTCGCCCTGCTGATCGACCACGGACACGGCCCGGTGCTCGCCAAATCCTTCGCCAGCCACGGGGAATCCTGGTCCTTCGCGCTCAGCGCCAAGCTCGCCGCGTTCGAGCTGCTGCGCGCCGAATCCCTCGAGCCCGTGCTGATCCTGGACGACGTCTTCGCCGAGCTCGACTCCACCCGCCGCTCCCACCTCGCCACCGTCGCCGCGTCCGCGGAACAGGTGCTGATCACGGCCGCGGTCGAACAGGACGTGCCGCAGAGCCTGCTCGGAACGCGCTACCAGGTCGGCGACGGGACCGCGGAGCGGATGCGATGAACGACTCGGACAAGGGCCAGAACCCCTCCGCGGGTGTGGACCTGGCGCGCGCGGCCCTGGCCGCGGCGCGGGCCAGGGCCAGGGAACTGGAGCAGAACCGGCCGCTGCGCGGGGCCGCCGCGCGCCGGGCCGGGGCGCAGAAGCGCTCCGGATCCCGAGCGGACGACCGGGATCCGCAGACGCTGCAGGCGACCATCGGCCGGCTGATGGCCGAACACGGCTGGGAGACGCCGGTGGCCGTGGGCGGCGTCGTGCACAACTGGGCCGAGGTGGTGGGGGAGCGGATCGCAGAGCACTGCGCCCCGGTCTCCTTCGACGAGGGCGTGCTGACCATCCAGGCCGACTCCTCGGCCTGGGCGGTGGAGATGCGCAACCTTTCGCCGCAGCTCACGAGCCGGTTGAACGAGTCGCTGCCGCGGACCGCTGAGGGCGGCGCGGTCAAGCGGATCAATGTCCTCGGTCCGGCCCGGCCCCGCATGGGCTTCGGCGGCTTCCGTTGAGCTGAGCCGTCTCGACCCCACACAGGTGTAGGGATACCGACGCCAGGGGTGAAGGCTTGAGAACCGCCTTTCCGCCGCGTATCGCGCTTCCGGCCCCTCGGAACCGGTAGAATGGAACATAGCTTTCGGCGGCCGTCGTGTTCCGCTTCGGCGGGGTGCGACGCCGCTGTGTCGTCGCGTGGTCACATCACGCCTGCTTGCGGTCTCCGCCTGGCCTTCCCGGCCGGATCGGAGGCCGATGCCGCCCGAGAAAGGGTCCCGCGTCCGTGGAAAACAGCGAAAACCCGCAGTCCGAATCAGAGAAGAACAGCGCCACCCCGGTCTCGGGCACCGCCACCACATCCAGGGTCGAGGCGAAATACGACGCCAGTGCGATCAACGTACTCGAGGGCCTCGAGGCAGTCCGCAAGCGTCCCGGCATGTACATCGGCTCCACCGGCGAGCGCGGCCTGCACCACCTGGTGCAGGAGATCGTGGACAACGCGGTGGACGAGGCGCTGGCCGGCTACTGCGACCACATCGTGGTGACCCTGCGCGGCGACGGCGGCGTGAGTGTCGAGGACAACGGCCGCGGCATCCCGGTCGGCATCGTGCCCGGTCAGGACAAGCCGGCCGTCGAGGTCGTGCTCACCGTGCTGCACGCCGGCGGCAAGTTCGGCGGCGGCGGTTACGCCGTCTCCGGCGGTCTGCACGGCGTCGGCTCCTCCGTGGTCAACGCCCTGTCCACCCGGCTGACCGTCGCGGTCAAGACCGAGGGCAGCCTGTGGACGCAGGAGTACCTGCGCGGCGTGCCCACCGCCCCGCTGCACAAGGGCGAGCCGGTCGCCGACACCGGGACCACCGTCACCTTCTGGGCCGACGACGAGATCTTCGAGACCACCACCTACAACTTCGAGACCCTCTCCCGCCGCTTCCAGGAGATGGCCTTCCTCAACCGGGGCGTGTCCATCGCGCTGCTCGACGAGCGCCCCGAGTACAAGGACGAGGAGGGCAACTCCCGTTCGGTCCACTACAAGTACGACGGCGGCATCTCCGACTTCGTCAAGCACCTCAACGCCGCCAAGGGCGAACTGGTGCACCCGCAGGTGATCGAGTTCGGGTCGGAGGACAAGGAGCGCAAGATCTCCGCGGAGATCGCGCTGCAGTGGAACAACCAGTACAGCGAGAGCGTGTACACCTTCGCGAACGTCATCCAGACCCCGGACGGCGGCACGCACGAAGAGGGCTTCCGCTCGGCGCTGACGAACGTGGTCAACCGCTACGCCAAGGACAAGCAGCTGCTCAAGGAGAAGGACGACAACCTCTCCGGCGAGGACATCCGCGAGGGCCTGGTCGCGATCGTCTCGGTCAAGCTCGGCGAGCCGCAGTTCGAGGGCCAGACCAAGGCCAAGCTCGGCAACACCGAGGCGCGCACCTTCGTGCAGAAGATCACCTACGAGTCGATGGCCGACTGGTTCGACCGGAACCCGAACGAGGCCAAGGAGATCGTGCGCAAGGCGATCCAGGCCTCCTTCGCCCGCATGGCCGCCCGCAAGGCGCGTGAGCTGACCCGCCGCAAGGGCCTGCTCGAGTCGATGTCGCTGCCGGGCAAGCTGGCCGACTGCCAGTCCACGAATCCGGTGGAGTGCGAGATCTTCGTGGTCGAGGGCGACTCCGCCGGCGGCTCGGCCAAGCAGGGCCGGGACCCGCGGACCCAGGCGATCATGCCCATCCGCGGCAAGATCCTGAACGTGGAGAAGGCCAGGATCGACAAGGTCCTGCAGAACACCGAGGTGCAGGGGCTGATCTCGGCCCTGGGCACCGGAATCCACGACGACTTCGACATCAGCAGGCTGCGCTATCACAAGATCGTGCTGATGGCCGACGCCGACGTGGACGGCCAGCACATCAACACGCTGCTGCTGACCTTCCTGTTCCGCTTCATGAAGCCGCTGGTCGAGGCCGGGCACGTCTACCTCGCCGCGCCGCCGCTGTACAAGGTGAAGTGGAGCAACTCCGACTTCTCCTACGCGTACTCCGACGCCGAGCGTGACGCGCTGGTGTCCCAGGGCGTCGCGGCCGGGCGCCGGGTCAGGGACGACAACATCCAGCGCTTCAAGGGCCTGGGCGAGATGAACGCCGAGGAGCTGCGGGTGACCACCATGGACCGCGACCACCGGATCCTGCGCCAGGTGACCCTCGACGACGCGGCCCAGGCGGACGAGCTGTTCTCGATCCTGATGGGCGAAGACGTCGAGGCCCGCCGCGCGTTCATCCAGCGCAATGCCAAGGACGTGCGCTTCCTCGACATCTGATCCGACTCCGCCCGACCAGTGGCACCGCAAGGCGAAAGGACATAGCCCTCGTGGCTGACGAGATCAATACCGCTCAGGACGTGGCAGAGCCCCAGTACGACCGCATCGAGGTCGTGGACCTGCTCACCGAGATGCAGCGGTCGTACCTGGACTACTCGATGGCGGTCATCGTCGGGCGCGCGCTGCCCGAGGTGCGCGACGGCCTCAAGCCCGTGCACCGCCGCGTCCTGTACGCCATGTACGACGGCGGGTACCGGCCGGACCGCGGGTACTTCAAGTGCGCCCGCGTGGTCGGCGAGGTCATGGGTGTCTACCACCCGCACGGCGACACGGCCATCTACGACACCCTGGTGCGCCTGGCCCAGCCCTGGGCGCTGCGGATGCCGCTGGTGGACGGCAACGGCAACTTCGGCTCCCCCGGCAACGACCCGGCCGCCGCCATGCGCTACACCGAGTGCAAGCTCGCGCCGCTGGCCATGGAGATGCTCCGGGACATCGACGAGGAGACCGTCAACTTCCAGGCGAACTACGACGGCCGCTCCCAGGAACCCACCATCCTGCCCGCGCGCTTCCCGAACCTGCTGGTCAACGGCTCCTCGGGGATCGCGGTCGGCATGGCCACCAACATCCCCATGCACAACCTGCGGGAGGTGGCCGAGGGCGCGCAGTGGTACCTGCGCAACCACGAGGCGACCCCGGCCGAGCTGCTCGAGGCGCTGCTCGAGCGGATCAAGGGCCCGGACTTCCCGACCGGGGCCCGGATCATGGGCCGGCGCGGCATCGAGGAGGCCTACCGCACCGGCCGCGGCTCGATCATCATGCGCGCCGTGGTCAACGTCGAGGAGATCCAGAACCGCGCCTGCCTGGTCGTCACCGAGCTGCCCTACCAGGTCAACCCGGACAACCTGGCCTCGAAGATCGCCGACCTGGTCAAGGACGGCAAGATCCAGGGCATCGCGGACGTGCGCGACGAGTCCTCCTCGCGCACCGGCCAGCGCCTGGTGATCGTGCTCAAGCGCGACGCCGTGGCGAAGGTCGTGCTCAACAACCTCTACAAGCACACCCAGCTGCAGGACTCCTTCGGCGCCAACATGCTGGCGATGGTCGACGGCGTGCCGCGCACGCTGAGCCTCGACGCCTTCATCCGGCACTGGGTCGAGCACCAGATCGAGGTCATCGTCCGGCGCACCCGGTTCCGGCTGCGCAAGGCCCAGGAGCGCGCGCACATCCTGATCGCGCTGCTCAAGGCGCTGGACTCGATCGAGGAGGTCATCGCGCTGATCCGGCGCAGTGACACCACCGAGGCGGCCCGGGTGGGCCTGATGGGCCTGCTCGAGATCGACGAGGTGCAGGCCAACGCGATCCTCGAGATGCAGCTGCGCCGCCTGGCCGCCCTGGAGCGGCAGCGGATCAGCGACGAGCACGACGAGCTGATGGTGCGCATCGCCGAGTACCAGGCCATCCTGGCCTCGCCGGAGCGGCAGCGGCAGATCGTCTCGGACGAGCTCGGGGCCATCGTCGAGCGCTACGGCGACGAGCGGCGCACCGAGATCGTGCCGTTCGAGGGCGACATGTCCATCGAGGACCTGATCGCCGAAGAGGACATCGTCGTCACCATCACCCGCGGCGGCTACGCCAAGCGGACCAAGACCGACCAGTACCGCTCGCAGAAGCGCGGCGGCAAGGGCGTGCGCGGCGCGGCGCTCAAGCAGGACGACATCGTCGACCACTTCTTCACCACCACCACGCACCACTGGATCCTGTTCTTCACGAACAAGGGCCGGGTCTACCGGGTGAAGGCCTACGAGCTGCCGGACTCCGGGCGTGACGCCCGCGGCCAGCACGTGGCCAACCTGCTCGCCTTCCAGCCGGACGAGCAGATCGCCCAGGTGCTCGACCTGCGCGACTACGAGGTCTCCCCCTTCCTGGTGCTGGCCACCAAGAAGGGCCTGGTGAAGAAGACCCCGCTGAAGGACTACGACTCGCCGCGCTCGGCCGGCGTCATCGCGATCAACCTGCGCGAGGACGACGAGCTGGTCTCGGCCGAGCTGTGCTCCGCCGAGGACGACCTGCTGCTGGTGAGCAAGCAGGCGCAGGCGATCCGGTTCACCGCCACGGACGAGTCGCTGCGCCCGATGGGCCGGGCCACCTCCGGCGTCATCGGCATGAAGTTCCGCGAGGACGACGAGCTGCTGTCGATGAGCGTGGTCAAGGAGAACACCTTCGTGTTCACCGTGACCGACCGCGGCTACGGCAAGCGCACCGCGGTGGAGAAGTACCCGCTGCGCGGCCGGGCCGGGCTCGGGGTCATCGCGGCCAAGACGATCGACGAGCGCGGCGGCCTGGTCGGCGCGCTGATCGTGGAGGAGAACGACGAGGTCCTGGCCATCACCCAGATCGGCGGCGTGATCCGCACCCGGGTCGCCGAAGTGCGCGAGACCGGCCGCGACACGATGGGCGTGCAGCTGATCCACATCGGCAAGAAGGACGCCGTCGTGGCCATCGCCCGAAACGCGGACCCGGTCGACGTCGAGGAGGACGTGGTGCCCGGTGAAGGCGTGGAGCCGGAGGCCGCGGTTAACCCGAGTGAGTCAACGGTGACGGAATCGGGACCCGCCGCTGCACCCGAGTCCGAGTTGTGACGGGTAGATTGCGTTCTACCAGTTCGTGGATTTAGCAGCCCGGCGCGGGGGACCGCGCCGGGCTGAATCCGGCGATGAAAGGGCTTTGAGGCGTGAGCGACAGCGTCAACCCGGCGGGCGGCCGTCCCGGCGGCGGCCGAGGCTACGGCGTCTCCGCCCAGCCCGGCTCGACCCCGATGGACTCCGTAGCGCCCGCGGCGCCGCTGAACCCCGGCCAGAGCCAGAGTGCTCCCCAGGTCTCCGGCCTCGGCCGGGCCCTGGGCCGCGTCGGCAGCGCCATGGCCGCCGGCGTGCAGACGGCCTCCAGCGCGACCGCGCGCGGCGCGGCCTCGGCACGTCCGGTCGGTTCGCAGGTCCGGGTGCGCAAGGCCAGGCTCCGGGTGGCGCGGGTGGACCCGTGGTCGGTGATGAAGGTCTCCTTCGTGCTCTCGATCGCGCTCGGCATCGTCACCCTGGTGGGCACCGCGGTGGTCTGGGAGGTGCTCAACGGCCTCGGCGTGTTCTCCTCGCTGAACAAGACCGTCGGGGACCTGACCAGCAGCGGCAGCAGCGGCTCCGCCAGCACGTTCAACCTCTCCGCGGTGCTCTCCTTCACCCGGGTCGAGTTCTACATGCTCATCGTGGCGGTGGTGGACGTGGTCCTGGTGACCGCGCTGGCCACGCTGGCCGCGTACCTCTACAATCTCTCCTCCGGCTTCGTCGGCGGCCTCGAGGTGACACTGGCCGAGGACCAGTGAGCGTGCGCACCACCTGATCCAGATGGCGGGCGTGAACGTGCGGGCCGTGCGTTCACACCAGCCGATCGACGGGAACCGGTTTGGGAACACCCCGTCGAGTGCGGTACTCTCTTCTAGCGCCCGTGAGGGCGTGATGGACCTATAGCTCAGTTGGTTAGAGCGCTTCCCTGATAAGGAAGAGGTCGGTGGTTCAAGTCCACCTAGGTCCACAGGTTCTCCGAAACGGCCCGGTCCCCGACCGGGCTGTTCGCGTTTACCGGCCGTCGAGTGCGTCCGAAATGCACACGGCGGCGGAGAACCGTCAGGCCGTCCGGTATGGCAGGAAACAAGAACCGGCGGTCGCCCCGCGTGCTAAACTGCACGTCGGTTGGAGAGTCGGAATTCGGGTGCGTGTACTCCACTCGAGTCCGTGGCTTTATCAGCCCGATCCCCACAGCGGGGAGGGCCGCTTCCCTAGTGAGAGGTTTGGGTCCGATGAAGAAGCTGCTTCTGCTGGGTCTGGTCGCCGCTGGCGGTTTCCTGGTCTACAAGCAGGTCAAGGCGGCCGACAAGTCCGAGCAGGACCTGTGGACCGAGGCCACCGACCCGGTGCCCGCCGCCAGCCGCGGCTGAATCCCGCCGCCACGCGATCTCCCCGCGCCGCGACCTCCGGGTACGCGGCGCGATGCCCGGGGCCATAGCTCAATTGGCAGAGCACTGCCTTTGCAAGGCAGGGGTTAGGGGTTCAAGTCCCCTTGGCTCCACAGTGAAATAGCAGGTCAGGGCCGTACGCTATCAATAGGCGTACGGCCCTGACTCGTCTGAGTAGCTAACTGAGTGACCAACAACCGCTAACGCAGTCGGATCACGTGTCGTAGTGCGATGATGCATACGCCGAGCTTGAGGAAGGCTTCGTGGATGTCGGTGCGGCGTTCGTAGCGGGTGCGCAGGCGGCGCATGCCGTGGAGCCAGGCGAAGGTGCGCTCGACGACGTAGCGGACCTTGCCTAAGCCGGATCCGTGCGGCACGCCTCGCTTCGCGATCTTCGGCTGGATCCCTCGGCGCCAGAGCCGGCGGCGCACGACCGGGTAGTCGTAGCCCCGATCGGCGAACAGGGTTTTGGGTCTGCTGCGCGGTCGTCCCCGCCCGCCCGCGCGGATCCGGGGTATCGCGCCGAGCAGCGGGAACAGCTGGGTGCTGTCGTGCCGGTTGCCGCCGGTCAGGCTCACGCTGAGCGGGATGCCCCGGCCCTCCACGATCAGGTGGTGTTTCGAGCCGGGGCGGGCTCTATCAACCGGGCTCGGCCCGGTGTGCTCACCCCCGCCCATCGCCCGTACGTGCGAGCCGTCCACCGCGGCACGCTCCCAGTCGATATGCCCGGCCTGGTGCAGCTCCTCGAGCAGCAGCCGGTGCAGCCGGTCCCACACCCCGGCGGCCTGCCAGTCCCGAGCCGCCGCCAGCACGTCATGCCGGATCCGTAGCCGAGCTCCTGCGGCAGCCACTCCCACGGCAATCCGGTGTGGAGTACGAACAAGATCCCGCACAGCGCCCTGCGATCGTCGCGCCACGGCCGGCCCCGACCGTCCGCGCGCACCGGATGCTCCGGCAACAACGGCGCGACACGACGCCACAGATCATCCGTCACGATCCACGGCCGCGGGCGAGAGGGCATACCTCCACCACAGCAGACCCACCACCTGCCGTCACACGAATCAGGACCAGTTCACCCCGTATGCGTTAGCGGTTCTAAGTCGCCCCCGGATTCGGTAGGACACGCTAGCCGGGGGCGGCCGGGTAACTAATTGAGTGGCAACCGCAGCGCGCCACGCCGGACACGTGCGGACGCGCACGGACGATCGACGCAGCTAGGCGAGTGGTGGATCGCTGGTCGTCCGGTCGTCGGATCGGCTTTGGGAGGTGAAGTCTCGTTGCGGCGTTCATCGATGGTTCGTACGGGCGCGGCGAAACGCGCTTGCTGCACGTGAGCCGGGATGGCTGGCTGATGACCAGTCACATCAGGGGGAGTAGAGTGCCGCTGAATCTGGCCATGTGCATCAGCTCATGTCCCACAAATCCTTTGATACCTATGGGGGGGTATGGTGGGTAAACGCACGCTCGCTGTGCCGGCCGCGCTCTCGATAGCCCTTGTCAGCATGACTCCGCTGGCAGCACACGCAGACTCGTCCACGCCTGCGACGTACTACGTGAACGACAAGTCGAGCGCCTGTTCGGACACCGGTCCCGGCACGCAGGCGGTTCCGTTCTGCTCCATCGTGCAAGCCGCTTCGGTCGCGACCGTTCCGGGTGACACGGTGCTTATCGCGCCTGGGTCATACAACGGCGAGGTCTACATCAGCGCCTCGGGCACTGCCACCGCGCCGATCACCTTCGAGGCACAGAATCCCTCGGTCTCCTCGTGGCTAACCTACGTGGCCGCGCCAACCGTGGACACGAACGGCTATCGACTCGATGTCACAGGAGCCTCGTACGTCGATATCGTGGGCCTCCGCTTCGGAGCCTATAGCGTCGGCGGGCAGGTCTTAATCGACAACTCCTCGCACATCACGCTGGATCACGACGTTGCCTACTCGACGGACGACGAGGGTAGGCCCGCGTACACCATCTCCGGAACCTCCTCGGACGTGACCCTCAGCCGCGACGGCGCCAATGCCATGACCGCCTCAACGCCCGCGATCCTTGTGGACGCCAGCGGTACCGGAAACATCGTCACCACCAACGACGTCAGCGGGCACGGCCCCTCTGCCGGCATCGAGGTCCTCGGCTCGGCCGGTGTTGATGTCACAAGCAATACGGTGACGAACTATTGCGGTTCGGGCATCTCGGTCGGCGACGACGCCAATGGCATTGCTTCGGGCGCGACGATCGAGAACAACGTAGTCATGACCGTCGGGAGCAATTCGACTGAGCCACAGTGCTCGAACGCGAACACGGTCGGAATCTCGTTGCAGTCTGCCGCCGACGCGGTCGACGCCACCGAGAGCCACAACACGATCTACCCGAATTCGAACTCCGCACCCGGGATCTACTCCTGGGCCGGCACGCCCTACAGCACCCCCGCCGCGTTCACAGCGGCGACAGGCCAGGGCGCAGGCGACTCCATCGCGGACCCGCTGACCACCACGACCGGGGTACCCGAGAACGAATCGGCTCCGACGATTAACGCCGCGAACTCCGACGCACCGGGCGAACTGCCCACGGACATCCTCTACCAGCCGCGCATCGACGACCCGAACGTGCCGGAGACCGGCGGCGGCTCGAAGCCCGGCTATGACCGAGGCGCGTTCCAGTTCACCGAGGCACTCACCCAGGGGACCTCGACGAATCAGGGCACGGTCCCGGCTGGCGCGACGGCCACGCTCACCGCACAGCCGGTGACGAGCAACTGGGCCAATGCCACGTACACCTACACGTACGACTTCGGCGATGGCACGCCGAACGAGACGACGGCCGATCCGACTTACCCCCACGCCTTCGCGAATCCGGGCACGTATGCGGTGTCCATCACCGACACCAGCGACTACGGTGCCACCTACACCGGCCATTTCTCGATCCAGGTGCTCGCGCCGGTCGTCGTCTCCGCACAGATGTCGCAGGCCCCGGTTGGCGCGCTCGGCGTGCAGGCCGTCCCTCACCTGACCACAGACTGGCCCATCACCACCGACACGATCGACTTCGGCGACGGCTCGCCCGTCCAGAACCTGCTCGACGGCGGTAGCGACCAGCACACGTACGGCTCGCCCGGCACGTACACCGTCACCGCAACCCTGGGCGACTCCGGCGGCGACACGAAGACCGTGACCCAGACCTTCACCACCGCAGGCAACGACTTCACCCCGTTCGGGCCGAAGCGCCTGCTCGACACCCGCTCGGGCCTCGGCGGTACGTCGAGCCAATTCGTGGACGACGGTTCGGTCAAGCTCAAGGTCGCGGGGGTCGACGGGATCCCAGCCGACGTCACGGCCGTCGATCTCAACCTCACCGAGGTCGGCGCGACCGGTAACGGATACATCCGCGCCAGCGCGGGCGGCAACACCGGCACGTCCACCCTGAACTACGTGGGTGGCGCGATCTACAGCAACGGAGTGATCGTCCCGGTCGCGGCCGACGGCACGGTAACGCTGTCGAACGCCAGCACTCGCACGTCGACGACGGTCAACCTGATCGGCGACGTCAGTGGCTACTTCGCGCCCGTGTCCTCGGGATCCGAGTACGTCTCGACCGGAGTGGGCCTGCGTGTCATGGACACCCGCTCTGGCCTCGGCGTCGGCAAGGGCCGTCTGGCCGCCGGCAAGACTGACGTGCTGACGATCGCGGGAGCACCGCACACCCCGATCCCGGCGACCGGCGTGACCGCCGTGACGGTCAACCTGACCGAGGTCGCGACCACGGGCGCCGGCTACCTCACCGCCTTCCCCGATGCTCCGGGCGCGACCATCCCCAACGCCTCGACCGTGGACTGGCAGGGCACCACCACCCACGCGGCCGGCGCGATCGTCCCCGTCGGCGCCGACGGCAAGATCGACATCCACAACGGGAGTGCCGACGGCGGCAGCGCTGACGTGCTCGTGGACATCACGGGCTACTTCACGAACAAGGCCGGCGACTCCGTCTACGTCCCGGTCACCCCGCAACGCGTGCTCGACACCCGGCAACTCGGCTCCGTCGGAGGCGGCCATGTCGGGCAGAACAGCGACAAGTACCTGAACATGGCGGGCTTGGACGGAACCCCGTCCCCGTCGACCGCTTCCGTGTCGTACGTCTTCAACACGACTGTGACGAACACCCAGGCCTCCGGCTACCTCTCCGCCGGCGCCAACTGGTCCGACCTGACGGGCACCTCGATGCTCAACTGGACCGGCGCGAACCAGACGATCGCCAACCTGTCCTTCGTCGGCACCAACCCCGACAGCACGGCGATGGACGTCTACTTCTACTACGGCGGAAGTTCACCGCAGCCGAAGGAAGTCGACGTGCTCGCGGACGTCATGGGCTACTTCTCGAGCCAGTGATTTGGAGCGCCTGACAGACCGCTCACCATGTCGCCCCGGTTTGGCAGGACCTGCCAAACCGGGGGAGGCGGGGTGACTAACTGGGTGACAACCGGGGCGCTCCGCCGCGGACGTATACGGACGCGTGCGGACGCCCCGCCCATCTCGGCGGCATGTCGATCACTGGTCGGCAACGCTCCGTATTGGCCTGCAAGGCAGGGGTTAGGGGTTCAAGTCCCCTTGGCTCCACAGCGCGAAAACACAGATCAGGCCGCCTCGAAAGGGGCGGCCTGACGTGTATTCAGCGGTCGTGTCTCGGGTGGAGTCAGCGGGGAGTCATCAAGCGCGTCCGTCCTGCTTCTCGACAAGTTCGTGACGACTGGGTCGGCCCAGGTCGGCCCAGTCGGAGAGTGTCGCCAGCGCGTTGTCGCGCCGGTAGGTGGCGAGCTGAGTTTGAGGTCATGAGGCCATGAGGCCAGCGCGTCGAGCTGGACCAGGTGGTTGCGGACCACGAGCTCGTCGCCTCGCACGTATCCCGGCCACGTCCGGAGGCTGTTGCGGAACCGTGACAAGTTATCAGGCTCCTTATTTTGCGCCGTGGGTACGATCTTGTTCTCAGTGGCTCATCCCGGAAGCCGGGTCTGTCGGCCGACGGGGATCCTCCAGGGGAGGACGCGGTGAATCGCCGCAGAAGATTCATACCAATGGCCGTCGCGGGCTCGGTCGGGCTCGCGCTGATGCCGGCCGTCGCGCAGGCATCGGCGACGCCCAATCCGAATCTCGGCGTCGTGCTCACGGAGACCTCGAGCGGGGCCTTAGGGGTGAGCGTTGTGGCCACGGTGATGGGGCTGAACAGGCTCTGTCGCTGATCTTGTTGCAGGGTCCTGGCGTCAGGCCTCGTTGGTGTTCTCGATGAGGGCGGCGATGAGGTTGTCGATGTGGTCGGGGGCGAGTTCGGCGTTGCGGCGGGCGCGGAGGC
>NZ_JAGSOG010000570.1 GCF_018139695.1 Actinospica durhamensis
CAATACCACTGATTTAGCTGTGCTTGCGGCTGGTGGGTCGGGTTCTGGTTGGTGCGACGAGGTCGGGGGTCGGTGGTTTGGTCCTGGGCGGATCACGGTGCTCGGGGCGTTTCAGGGCCCAGTTGCTCATCTTGCGTTTGATCACGCGCGGGTTGGCGCGGGGTCGGCGACGCGGGAGCGGGCGTTCGCGGATCTCCTCGAGGGCTTGTCGCAGGGCTTTGGTCAGGCGTGAGGGGGGAAAGCGCCGCCTGGTCGGTGACGTGGCGGCGTGCGATGCGCAGGGTGCGGGTGAAGGAGAGCCGGTCCGGATCGTGCCCGCCGTCGCCGGCGGCTTGGCGCATCAGGTCGCGTAGCGCGTGGTGGACGAGCAGGAAGCCGTAGATCTCTTGTTCCACGCCCTCGGGATGGCGGGAGCGCAGCACCAGGGCCCGGCCGCCCTGGTGGGTCTTGATCTCATCGAGGGCCGACTCGATCTCCCAGCGCTCGTGGTAGAGCGCGGCCAACTCGATCCCCGGGGCGGCCGAGGGGTCGAGGATCGTGGTGATCAACCGGTAGACCTCGCCGCCGGCGCCCAGGGCGTACTCGATCACACGGACCCGGGCCGGGTGCTCGCGCCGGTGCTTGTCCCTGGCCGCGACGATCTCGGAGACGTACGAGCCGTCCCGGAGCGGTTCAAGCACCGGCAGCACGAGGTTCGAGCGCACCCGCCACAGCAGCTGCGCCCCGCTGCCCGCACCGGCCTGCCACAGGTCGTAGCCGACGAACCCGCGGTCTGCCAGCAGCAGCATCCCCGCCTCGAGCCGGTCGAACAGCCCCAGCGCCAGCACGGTCTCGTGCACCGCGAGCGGCCCGAGACCGGCGGCGATCACCGCGTGGGTGCCGCACTCGGCCAGCGCGGCCACCCGCACCTGCGGGTAGGCCGCGCCCCCGGTGCCGCGCGAGGTGCCCGGACGGCCGAAGAACACCGCGTTCGCCTCGGTGTCGGGCACATCGAACGTCGTGCCGTCCACCGCGACCAGCCGGTAGCCCCGATACCACGCCCCCGGTGTATCGGGCATGGCCACCGGCCGGGCCACCCGCTCGAACAGCGCCCGCACAGGCCCGGCCCCCAACCTCAGCCGGGCCCGCCCGATCGCCGCGGTCGTCGGCACCCGCCACAACCCACCACGCCCGTCCCGCAGGTCAAGACCCTGCGTCAACAACCGGGCAACCTCCTCATAGCCCTGGCCCGCGAAAAGACACATCGCCAGCACGAAATACACCACTATCCGAGCAGGCAGAAGCCGATGACGCTGCTCCACCCGCGCGCACTCGACCAGCACCTCGTCGACCAGAGCAGGCGGCACCACCCGAGTGAGCACCCCCAACGCAACCCGATCCGACAACCGCCCCACGGACGACGACTTCACCTGACCCGGCCTCGGCACACCCACCTAACGACCAAACAAAGCCAAAGTCACTGGTATTG
>NZ_JAGSOG010000571.1 GCF_018139695.1 Actinospica durhamensis
GTGCGTGCCGGCGGACCGGCCCGTAGTAGTGGTGATGTTCCTGTAATGGGGGCGGAGCGAAGGGGCCGGGTTGTTCGTGGCTGATGTGTTCGGTCAACCGGAGCGTTCCGGGAGGAGTCGCATGGATCAGTTGAAGTCGTCGGGAAAGTCGTTCGAGATTTCGAAGCAGTCTGTTTGGCAGGCGTGGGAGAAGGTCAGAGCGAACAAGGGTGCGCCCGGGGTGGATGGTGCGTCGATCGCGGCGTTCGAGAAGGATCTGAAGAACAATCTGTACAAGATCTGGAATCGGATGTCCTCGGGGACGTACTTTCCGCCGCCGGTTCGGGCGGTGGAGATCCCAAAGAAACGAGGGATCAGAGTCCTGGGTGTGCCGACGGTGTCGGACAGGGTCGCGCAGACGGTGGTCGCACGGGCGATCGAGGTGGAGGCCGAGAAGGTTTTTCACCCTGATTCCTACGGGTACCGGCCGTCTCGCTCCGCGTTGGAAGCGGTGGCCAGGTGTCGGGATCGGTGTTGGGAGAAGGACTGGGTGATCGATCTCGACATCCGGGCGTTCTTCGACTCCGTTCCGTGGGATCTGGTGCTCAAAGCCGTGGCTGCGGTGTGCGATCTGCCGTGGGTGCTGCTGTATGTGAAGCGGTGGCTTGGTGCCCCGTTGCAGTTGCCTGACGGCACCGTCAAGGCGAGGGACCGCGGGACCCCGCAGGGCTCTGCGGTCTCACCCGTGTTGGCGAATCTGTTCATGCATTACGCGTTCGATTCCTGGCTGGTCCGGGAGTTTCCCGGGGTCGGGTTCGAGCGTTACGCGGATGACGCGGTGGTGCATTGCCTGAGCCTGGAACAGGCCCGAAGGGTGCTGGGCAGGCTCGGTGAACGGATGGCCGAGGTGGGACTGGAGTTGCACCCGGACAAGACCCGGATCGTGTACTGCAAGGACGGGCGTCGGCGTGGATCGCATGAGCACACGGCGTTTACGTTCCTCGGGTTCACGTTCCGGGCCAGGCGGGTGGTCTCGAGACACGGAAAGGTGTTCACGGGATTTACTCCGGCGGTGAGTAAGGAGGCTCTGAAGAAGATGAGCGAGCAGGTGCGGTCCTTGCGGCTGCACCGGCATGTGAGTCTGACCGAACGCGACCTCGCACGGTGGATCAACCCGATCGTGCAGGGCTGGATGCAGTATTACGGGGCGTTCCACCGCTCTGCGCTGTATCCGCTGCTGACGCGCATCAACGCCTACTTGATGCGGTGGCTGCGTAAGAAGTACGAGCGGCTTCGAGGCTGGAAGAAGGCCGAGCGAGCGTGGTGGGAGGCCGTAGACCGGCAGCCGCGCTTCTTTGCTCAATGGGCTTGGACGACAGCAATCAGGGCCTGACGATCAGAGCAACAGGAGCCGTATGACGGGAGACTGTCACGTACGGATCTGTGGGAGCCCGGGGGTGAGAATCCCCCGGGCCACCCGGCGCGAA
>NZ_JAGSOG010000572.1 GCF_018139695.1 Actinospica durhamensis
GTGGAGTGCCGCGAGGCGGGCTTGTGCCCGTCTCGCGTGGATTGGCCAAGGACTGACTCTGCGCTGGGTTCGTGAGATCTGCGCCGGCTTCGTGAGAGCGGGTCACGGGGGTGCTTGGGCGGTGGTGAGCGAAGGCTTGATGGTGAGTCGACGTTGCGGTGGTTTTGCGGGGTCGGCGCCAGGGGGATTCGCGGTGGCGGCGTTGGCGAGTTGGCGAGTCGGCGAATTGGTGTCGGGGGGTTATCTGCTCAGGGCTTGGATGGGGAGTTCCATCCATTTGATCAGCTTCGAGGGGTCGGACAGCAGCGGCTCGTCGTCGCCGGTGTACTGGAAGCCGTAGCCGGCGTAGAGGCGGCTTGCCCCCAAGTTGTCTTCGACGACGCCGAGGCGCAGGCGGGTGTGGCCGTTGGTGGTGCACCAGCGGACGCAGGCGTCGAGGAGGGCGCGGCCGAGGCCGCGGCCGCGTGCTCGGGGGGAGGTCCACATCGCGATCACCAGCGGCTGGAAGTCGTGGTCTTCGGGCAGGACGATCGAGCACATGCCGAGCGGGACGCCGTTGAGGTCGGCGACGAAGCGGGGCAGCCTTGATTCGTCGCGCCACCAGGCACGCCAGTTGTCCTCGGTGCGCTCCTGGGCGTGGGCGAGCGTCTCGCCGAAGGCGTTGGGGGCGTCGCGCAGGGCTTCGAGGCGCAGGTCTCGCCACACTTCCCAGTCGGATTCCGGCAGTTCCACGATGCTGATGTCGAGATCGCTCATGGGCGTCATTGTTTCGGGGGGCCGATGACGGCGGCAATCCGATATTCCGCGGTGGTGTCCGGGTATGAAGCAATATGTGAAGATCTCGGGCAGATGGGCATCGCGCCTCGGGACGGCGGCGGCCGGGGCGGTGGGTGTCCTGCTGTTTCCGGCGCCGGATCTCGGGGTCTTGGCCTGGGTGGCCTTCGTACCGATGTTGCTGCTGATCAGGGACTCGGATACGCGGCGGGAGGCGGCGCTGCGGGGCTGGTGGGGTGGACTCGGCTTCATCACGGCGACGATGTACTGGCTGGTGCCGAATCTGATCTATTTCTTCCCGCTGGCGGTGGCCGCGGTCGCGCTGCTCTGGGTGCCTTGGGGACTGCTGGTGTGGGCGGTGTTGCGGCCCGGGCCGATCGTGGTGGAACCGGCGAGGCAGCGGAGGAGCGAAGGCGGGGATCACGAGCGCTACGGAGATCACGGAGACTACGGCGAGCACGGAGATCACGGCGAGCACAGAGATCATGGCGATCGCGGCGAGCACGGAGATAACGGCGAGCACGGAGATAACGGAGATAACGGAGATCCGGATCGGGATCTGGATCCGGCCACTAGTCCGAGCGTTGGTCGGGCGTCGGCGTCGGCGTCGGCGTCGGCGTCGGCACCGACACCGGGACCGGTGGCGTTGCCGCGGCCGGCGGGGCGGTTGGGGTG
>NZ_JAGSOG010000573.1 GCF_018139695.1 Actinospica durhamensis
GGGATACAGCACCATGACAACGATCGCGGAAGCGCCGGCCGAGCCCGGCACCCTGGTCCCCGCCCGTACCGAGCTGCTGGAGCGGGCCCGCGCGCTGCGGGAGCCACTGTGGCGCGACGCCGCGGAGAACGTGTAGTAACCCCAGCCGTTCGGCAGCGTGCCTCCGCCGCTGGCGGTGTAGTTGGCCACCCACAGCGGGTCCTCGCTGGAGAACGCGCTGGAGTTGCCGGTGCAGGTGGTCCACCAGTCGGTGGTGGAGTAGATGACCGGGTACGCCTTCTCCTTCGCCGCGTACTCGTTCACGAACGCCTTGATCCAGCTGACCATCGAGCTCTGCGACAGCCCGTAGCACTCGGCGCCGTAGGGGTTGTACTCGATGTCCAGCGCGCCCGGCAGCGTCTTGCCGTCGGAGGACCAGCCGCCGCCGTGTGCGATGAAGTAGTCCGCCTGGGCCGCGCCGGTGGAGTTGTTCGGGATGGCGAAGTGGTACGCGCCGCGGATGATGCCGGCGTCGTACGGACCGTCGTACTGGTTCGCGAAGTCGGCGTTGGTGTAGTACGTGCCCTCGGTCGCCTTGGTGTAGGAGAAGTCGATGTACGGCGCGATGCTCGACCAGGTCAGGTCGCCCTGGTAGGAGCTGACGTCGATGCCGGGCAGCTGCGGCACCGCGGCGGCCGGGCTGACCGCCGCGCTCGAGACGGCGGCGGACGCGTCGGCGCCCTCGTGCGCGGCGACGGTCGAGCCCATGGTGTCGAGCTGCGGGTGGGTGATCGCCTCGGGGTGCACCGGCGTGTTCGGGCGGTCGGTGGAGACCTGGACCATGGTGCCGTCGAGCGCGCGGGCGTAGACGGCGGCGGGGGCTGCCGCCGCGTGCGCGGTGCCGGCCTGCCCGGCGGCCAGGGCGAGGGAGACGAGCGCGGCGGACGCGGCGGCGAGGGTGCGCCGGGACGCGGGTCGAGCGGTCAGGTGCATCGGAGATCCTCGTGGGTAAGGACGGATGACCGTCTTGTGGGTGTGCGGGCGCGTTGGCGCGGGGCCCCGGGGTCGCGTGGTACGCGCCGGATGCCGCGTCAGAGCACTGGCTCCGAGGATGACGAAACGACCGAAAGAAAGCAATGGTGCTTGGGAAAACTTTGAAACTATCTTTCGGCTTGGTGATCCAGAATGGCGAGATCACGCGTGCAGCGGCAGACCACCGGCGCGGCAGCTGATCTTCTGTAAGGATTCTTCGTAAGTTCGCTGAATCGTGTCGCTGGTTCACTAAGTCAGGACAGCGCCTCGCGGACCGTCGGCACCCCTCGACCCGGCCCACGCGGGCGATCTAGGCAGTGTTGGTGAATCTGACTATCTGTTGATGCTTTCTGGCTGCGGTTTTCGGCCTGTGGCTGGCGGGGCTGTAGAACTGGGTCATGGCGCGTGGTGATTTGACGGATGCCCAGTGGGAGTCG
>NZ_JAGSOG010000574.1 GCF_018139695.1 Actinospica durhamensis
TACTCCAGTCGTAGTTCGTGATCTGACGCTGTGTCACGCGATGAGTGCGAGGCGGGTTCGGTAGTGGTGCCAGCGGGCGCGTGCTTGGTGGCGTCGTCTCCAGTCGGACCAGCGCAGGCCGTGTTTGACGAGGGCGGGGGTCGTGGGGTGCGGTAGTTCGCGTTTGAAGATCAGGTAGAGGTGGAACAGGCGTTGGGCTTCGGGGACGGTCAGCGCGATGGTGCCGCAGTCGGCCGGCGGGGCCTGGTCGGGGTCGTGGGGCAGGACCGGGGCGGGGTGCGCGGCTTTCTCGAGGGCGGCGAGCACGGCCAGGAACGCGAGGGCCGCCATCGCCAAGGTGGCGTGGCGCCTCCAGGCCCGGTAGCGCCTGACCTGTGTCTGGTCGAGTCCGATGGTGGATTTCCCGTCCTGGAAATCGTCCTCGACCTTCCACCTGGTCCCGGCGACCTTGACCAGGTCGGTCAGCGAGCAGATCCGGTCGTCGGGTGCGTAGGCGTAGAAGTACGCGAGCTCGCTCGGGTCGCTGATCGAGCGGCGGATCAGCAGCCACCGGCGCGGGTGGTCGGTGGCGATCCACGCCCAGTCGTAGTAGCGCGGGCCCTTCGCCCCGGCCCCGCACGAGCGCCGGTTCCACCCCCTCGGCCCGACCAGGCCCAGGGCCTGGTCGGCGCGCATCCGCACCCGGCCGGAGGTGGTGAGGTGGAAATCGACCGGCACCGCGAACACGTAGCCGATCCCGCGCGCCTCGCACAGCTCGCGCAGCGCGCTGCTACGCCCGTATACCTCGTCCCCGGCCGCCCAGGCGGGGCGGATGCCGGCGGCGAGTGCGCGTTTGGCCTGCGCGATGGCCAGATCGGGCTTCGTGGCGAACGCGTGGCCCGGCGGGAACCCGGCCTTCGCCATGCGCTGCGGGTCTTCGAACCAGTCGTCCTGGACGTAGAGGTCCCGGTCGATCAGGGCGTGGCCCCGCTCGGTCGCGTACGTCGTGTACACCGCGACGATCACGTTCTCGACCCGGCCCATCGTGCCGGAATACTGCCTGCCCACAGCCGCCGTGGCCGTGCCCTTCTTGGCTTGACCGGTCTCGTCGAAGATCAGGACCCCTCCGTCGGCGCCGAGGTGGCGCACGAGGAAGGAGCGCACCGCGTCCCTGGCCGCGTCCTCGTCCCACGATGCGCGCTCGAGCAGATGCTGGAGCCGGTAGGGCCGGTCAAGGCCCACCGCCTCCGCGAGCGACCAGCAGTTGCCCGCCACCCCGGGCATCAGCAGCCCGCGCACGTAGAGCAGGGCGTTGGCCCGCAGGTCACGGCGCTGAAAAGACGGCGCCAGCCCCGCTGTGAGCTCCGCGAATACCGCGTCCGCCGGCTCGGGATCTACAATGACGGCGCAGGCCGCCTCCATGTCATGTTGCGTCACAACACC
>NZ_JAGSOG010000575.1 GCF_018139695.1 Actinospica durhamensis
TAAGGGCGCACGGTGGATGCCTTGGTACCAGGAGCCGATGAAGGACGTGTCTGGCCGCGATAGGCCCCGGGGAGCCGCCGAGAGGGCTTGGATCCGGGGGTGTCCGAATGGGGGAACCCGGCACCCGTCATGGGGTGTCACCCTCGCCTGAATGTATAGGGCGAGTGGAGGGAACCCGGGGAAGTGAAACATCTCAGTACCCGGTGGAAGAGAAAACAACATGTGATTCCGTGAGTAGTGGCGAGCGAAAGCGGATCTAGCCTAAACCTTGTGCGTGTGATACCCGGCAGGGGTTGCGTGTGAGGGGTTGTGGGACGTGCCTGACGGGTCTGCCGGCCCGTCGACGAGTCAGAAACCTGTGGTGTAGTCGAACGGCATGCGAGTGGCCGACCGTAGTGGGTGAGAGTCCCGTAGACGACATGCTGCAGGCTCGTGGTGCTGTTCCCGAGTAGCGCGGGGCCCGTGAAATCCCGTGTGAATCTGCCAGGACCACCTGGTAAGGCTGAATACTTCCTGGTGACCGATAGTGCACGAGTACCGTGAGGGAAGGGTGAAAAGTACCCCGGGAGGGGAGTGAAAGAGTTCCTGAAACCGTGTGCCTACAATCCGTCGGAGCGTCGTTCCACCCGTTGGGGTGGGGCCGTGACGGCGTGCCTTTTGAAGAATGAGCCTGCGAGTTAGTGGCGTGTGGCGAGGTTAACCCGTGTGGGGTAGCCGTAGCGAAAGCGAGTCCGATAAGGGCGTTGAGTCGCGCGTTCTAGACCCGAAGCGGAGTGATCTAGCCATGGGCAGGGTGAAGCGCCGGTAAGACGGTGTGGAGGCCCGAACCCACCAGGGTTGAAAACCTGGGGGATGACCTGTGGTTAGGGGTGAAAGGCCAATCAAACTCCGTGATAGCTGGTTCTCCCCGAAATGCATTTAGGTGCAGCGTTGCGTGTGCGTGCCGGAGGTAGGGCGCTGGATGGCCGATGGGCCCGACCAGGTTACTGACGTCAGCCAAACTTCGAATGCCGGTACGTTGAGCGTGGCAGTGAGACTGTGGGGGATAAGCTCCATGGTCGAGAGGGAAACAGCCCAGAGCATCGACTAAGGCCCCTAAGCGCGTGCTAAGTGGGAAAGGATGTGGGACCGCGGTGACAACCAGGAGGTTGGCTTAGAAGCAGCCACCCTTGAAAGAGTGCGTAATAGCTCACTGGTCAAGTGGTTCCGCGCCGACAATGTAGCGGGGCTCAAGTACGCCGCCGAAGTCGTGTCAACGCCATGAGCCCGTCGTCACCTGAGACGTGGCGGCCAGGTGTGGTGTTGGGTAGGGGAGCGTCGCATGTCCGGTGAAGCGGCCGCGTGAGCGAGTCGTGGAGGGCATGCGAGTGAGAATGCAGGCATGAGTAGCGAATCCACGGTGAGAATCCGTGGC
>NZ_JAGSOG010000576.1 GCF_018139695.1 Actinospica durhamensis
AGAGGACGATAAGCGAGTCTTCTACCGTTTCACTCGCTGGCTTGGATCAGGGTCGCTGGTCGGCGGGGCTGGGCGGTGCCTGCGGGCCGGGCTGTTGGAACAGTCCGGGTTCGGTCTCGTCGAGGAATCCGAGGCTGACCAGGCGTTTGAGTTTCGCGCGGGTGCCTTCGACGTGCTTGGGCATCACGGGTAGATCCAGTGCGATGCACAGGTCGCGGGCACGTAGTGGCCGGCGTTCGTGCTCGAACACGCTGGTGATCTGCTGGTAGGCCGCGCCGTCCGGCAGGACCGGGGCCGGTGGCTGCTCGAGGTCGAGGTCGGCGGCCAGAGCGCGGACGGTTTTGGCTGTGGTCGCCAGCGCTTCGCGTTCGGCTTCCGCCTCGCGCAGGCGGGCGGCGAGTTCGCCGATTTGCTCGGCAAGTTGGCGTTCGCGCTGCTCGATCCCGTCCAGGAGTTGCTGAATGACGGCGTGGGTCATCACGCCTCCCGCCATCGAGCGGGCGTGCCGGCCAGGCGGCGCAGTATCCGTCCGGCCGAGGCCCAGTAGATCCTGGATTCCGACGAGGACGGGGCGTGCTCGAAGTCGCGCGCGAGGCGTCTCTCCAGCATGTTCAGGCCGTTGGTCTGCTCAACCCGCCACCGGATGGGCTCGGGGACGAACCCGGTGCGGGCCGGGTTGCGCTCAACGATCTGAACATCGATGCCGAGTGTTCGGCCATGGTCGACCACGCTGTTCTTGAACCCCTGGTCCACCAGCGCGGTCCGCACGGTGCCGGTGCTCGCGACGACCTTGTTCAGCAGCGCGGTGCCGATCGCGTTGTCGTGCACCGACGCCGCGACGACCACGACCGCGATGATCAGCCCTATGACGTCCACGGCCAGCCCGCGCCGGCGTCCCGGAGTCTTCTTCGCCGCGTCCAGGCCCGTGGTGGACTTCGGCACCCCGGCCGCCGCTCGCACCGACTGCGAGTCGAGCACCACCAGGCTCGGGTCGGCTGTGCGTCCGGCCTTCTCGCGCACCATCATCCGCAGCACGTCGTTGATCCGCGCATCGAGCCCGTCGCGCTTCCAGACATCGAAGTAGTAGCGCACCGCGCCGGTCGGCGGAAAGTCGTGCGGCAACAGCTCCCACTGGCAGCCCGTCCGATTCTGATACCGCAGCGCGTTGACGATCTCCCGCATCTCGTAACGCCCCTGGTGACCGGAGACCGACGGATGCTGCGCCTTCCACGCCGCGATCAGCGGCTTGATCACGGCCCACTCGGGCTCGGACAGGTCGGTGTTGTACGGCTTGCGCTCATCCACCGCGCCACCGCACCACGCCCAAGGCCGCTCACGAGCAGAAACCGAGCAAATCCACACGTTATGACTAATACGAAACGGTAGAAGACTCGCTTATCGCCCTCT
>NZ_JAGSOG010000577.1 GCF_018139695.1 Actinospica durhamensis
CCCACTACATGGTGACCCACCATCCGCCCTCACCGTTCGCCCTCCATGCTCGCCCCCCATGATCGACAGGAGCCCTTGAAGTGTCCGTGACCAGTGCCGGCTCGCCGCCGCCCGACTGGCTGCGTGAAGCCGTGATCTACCAGGTCTACCCGCAGTCCTTCGCCGACTCGGACGGCGACGGTATCGGCGATCTGAACGGGATCCGGTCCCGCCTGGACTACCTGGCCTGGCTCGGCGTCAATGTCCTGTGGATCAGCCCCTGCTTCGCTTCGACCTTCCGCGACGGCGGGTACGACGTCACGGACTACCTCGCGATCGACCCGCGGTACGGGACCGAGGAGGATCTGGTCGCGCTCTTCGGCGAGGCGCGGGACCGCGGCATCAGGGTCCTGCTCGACCTGGTGCCCGGACACACCTCCGACCGGCACCCGTGGTTCCTCGCCTCAGCCGACGACCCGGCCTGCGACCGGTACATCTGGACCGACGGGACTGAGTGGACCGACTGGGCTGACGGGACCGACTGGACGGACGGGACCGACTGGACCAACGGGACCGGCGGTGAGGCGGCCGCAGGGAAGTGGGTGGCCTCGCCCGGCGCGCGCCCAGGCCGATACCTGGCGAACTTCTACTCCTTCCAGCCCGCGCTCAACTACGGCTACGCGCGCCCGCACCCGGACGAGCCGTGGCGCCAAGGCCCGGACGCGCCCGGCCCGAGGGCCAACCGCGCCGCGCTGCGCGAGACCATGGCGTACTGGCTTGAGCGCGGCGCCGCGGGCTTCCGCGTCGACATGGCGTTCTCCCTCGTCAAAGACGACCCCGACCGCTCCGCCACCGCCGCGCTGTGGGGTGAGATGCGCGCGTGGCTCGACCAGGAGTACCCCGACCGCGTGCTGATCTCGGAGTGGGGCGACCCGGCCACCGCGGTGCCCGCCGGCATCCACGCCGACTTCTTCCTGCACTTCGTCGGCCCCGCCCTGCGCTCGCTGTGGGGCAACGCCCAAGGCAGCCACGCGCCGGCCTGGGGCCAGGACCCGTGCTTCTTCGCCCCCGAAGGCCAGGGCTCGATGACGCTGTTCGCCGAGCACTGGCGGCAGGCACACCGCGCGACCGCGGGCCGCGGCTTCGCCATCGTCCCCACCGCCAACCACGACTTCTCCCGCCTGGCCTGCGGCACCCGCACCGCCGCGATGCTCGCACCCGCCTTCACGTTCCTGCTGACCTGGCCGACCCTGCCCGCGATCTACTACGGCGACGAGATCGGCATGCGCTACGTCCCGGACACCAAAGACGTCGAAGGCGCCCAACTCGGCCCCGAGGCACGCCAAGGCTCGCGCACCCCCATGCAGTGGGACCGCACCGCGAACGCCGGCTTCTCCACCGCCCCCGCCGATTCCCTCTACCTC
>NZ_JAGSOG010000578.1 GCF_018139695.1 Actinospica durhamensis
CACCCTCCCTGGGTGTCGGCCCCTCCCCAGGTGCCGACATGATGCCTGACACCACGTTAGCTCAGGAGCATCAGTCCCGTAAGTACCGTCATCGCAAGCTCGCATCCGTACACGGTGGCGGGGGAGCCGAGCAGTGCCAACGCGCCGCCGTCGACCTCGGCCGCCGCCGGCAGCAGCCTGGTCATGCCGTAGCCGAGCACGAGCGCGGAGAGCCAGACGTACCCGAGGAACACGAGCACCGTCACGGCCGGGCTCCCGGTGGCCGCGCCCGTCATCCCGGCCATCCCCGCCATGCCGCCCGCGCTCGCGCCGCCCATGTCCATACCGCCCGCGGCGGGGTAGAGCAGCATCACGACCATCGCCGCCCCGACGATGGCGTGGTGCGGGTCGAGCAGGTGCGCCGAATTCTTCGGCGCGCAGCCGCAGTTCGTCGTGCGGCCGCGCCATCGCGCCGTCACGCCCCGCACCCAGGCGAACACCGCGAACGCGGCCAGCGCCGCGAAGAAACTTACGCTCAGCGCCGTAGGCGGCCGGGGCAGCCCGGGCACGAGCAGGATCGCCATGCCCAACCCCATCGCCGCGTGCGCGAGTTCGGCATGACGTACGGCGTCGGGCAGGCCGCCCGAGGCCCGGGCCAGCACCAGCCGGGCCACGGCGCGGGCCGCGAGGGCCAGGAGTATCAGCGTGAAGAACCAGTACATGTCCCCCCATCCCTCCGATAAGCGGGCTATCCCCACTTAGAGGGCTGCCCTCGCGCCACCCCCGCTATTCACGTTAGGGCGGGGGTGCGACAGTATTAGCGGCGTGAATTCGGGTGGATCGGCACGAACGGCGCGCGCCGCGCTTTTCGCGCTGGTCTGTGTCGGCGCGGGCACCGTGCTGCACCGCGTGGCCGACGGGTGCGACCCCGGCTGGGTCGGACCGGCCCTCGCGCTCCCGGTGACCACGCTCGCCTCCTTCGGCCTGGCCCGGCGCGAACGGCATCCGCTCGTCGTCATGCTCGCCCTCGGCATAGCCCAGCTGTGTCTGCACATCGAACTCGGCTGGTTCTGCCCGCCCGCCCAGGGCGCGATGCCCGGCATGCCGGCCGGCTTCGGCGAGAGCGCCACCCTCACCTCCGGGTCGGCCTCCGGCGCGCACTCGGCCGCCGCGATGCTCGCCGCGCACGCTCTGGCCGTCCTGATCTGCGGCTGCTGGCTCGGGCTCGGCGAGCGCAGCTTCTTCGAACTCTGCCGCGCTCTGGCCACGCTGACGCGGCGGGCCGCGGACCGCACCGCCGTGCTGCTCGCCGTCCGCCGCGCCTTCCGCGTCCTGCCGATCAGCACGCGCCCGGCCCGCATCCACGCGACCGCCCGCCGCACCGCCCGGCCCCGCGGCCGGCCCGCGCCCAGCCCCCGGG
>NZ_JAGSOG010000579.1 GCF_018139695.1 Actinospica durhamensis
TACTACAGTTGCAATTCTTGCCCTGAGTTGCATCGTCGCTGGTAGTGGCATCGGCGGGCGGTGGCTTGGTGGCGTCTTCGCCAGGCGGACCAGTGCAGTAGGTGTCGGTGTCGGTGGTGGCGTGGCGTCTCTGGGTGGGTCAGACCTGCCAGGAGCCGTCGGATCTCGCCCACGGTGAGGGGAGCGTATTCGTGGTCGGATTCACTGGCTCCCCTTTTGACGCTGCGGTGGCCGCGAGCACGGCCAGGAAGGCGTGGGCGAGCATCGCGAGAGTGGTGTGCCGGTGCCAGCCGGGGTAGGAGCGCACTTCGTACTGGTCAAGGCCGGTGTGGTTCTTGGCGGCTTGGAAGCACTCTTCGATCGCCCAGCGGGCCCCGGCCACCCGTACGAGTTCTTCGATCGGGGTACCGGCGGGGCCGGCGCACAGGTAGAAGGCCATTTCGGTCGGGTCGGTGATGCTGCGGCGGATCAGCGCCCAGTGTCCGACGCCCTCCTGCTCGTCCCACCAGGTGCTGATGCGTACGGCGGCCCAGTCGTAGAGGCGCGGGCCCTTGGTGCCCTGGCCTGCGGAGATGCGCGTCCAGGCCTCGGGCGGTGCCTGGGTGGCGAGGGTGTCGACGCGGCGGGTACCCATGCGGGTGGTGGGGACGTGCTCGTTGCACGGCACCGCGACGACATAACCCACATTCCGGTGCAGGCACGCCTGCCGGAACTTGCGGTCCTGCCCGTAGACCTCGTCCGCGGCTACCCACGCGATCGGCGCGTTGCCGGCCAGGATGCGCGTCATCATGCGCACCGCGAGCTCCGGCTTGGTCATAAACCGGCGCGCCTCGGGCACACCGGCCCCCGATCTGCGCTCGGGATCGGCGGCCCAGGACTTGGGCAGGTAGAGCTCCCGGTCGATCAGCGCCCGCCCGGCTGCCGAGGCGTAGGCGGCGAACACGGCGATCTGGCAGTTGTCTATCTTCCCCGAGGTCCCGGTGTACTGCCTCGCGACGCCGGCGGAGGCCTCGCCCTTCTTGATGAACCCGGTCTCGTCGAAGATGAGCACCCCGTTGTCCTGGCCGAGGTGCTCGAAGACGTATTCGCGCACGTCGTCGCGCACCTGGTCCGGTTCCCACTCGGCGCGGCCGAGCAGATGCTGGAACCGGTGGGGCGTGCGGTGACCGGTGTACTCGGCGAGCTGCCAGGAGTTCTTGCGCTCCACCGGGCCAAGCAGGCCACGTATGTAATCACGCGCGCATCTACGTGACTCTACGCGCCCGAACCTGCCCGCGATACGGGCGAACAGGTCGTCGAACCCAGCTGTCCACTCGTCGACCTCGACCGATATACCATCCACGAGCACCACAGTATAAAGCAGAGCTCGAAGACACAGTTTACAACTGTAGTACTA
>NZ_JAGSOG010000057.1 GCF_018139695.1 Actinospica durhamensis
GCTCCCCCACGCGCACGCCCGCCTTCGGCCACGCCTGCGCCGTACGCCAGCGGATCGCCATCGCGCTCGCGCTTTTCGGCGCGTCGCAAGCCCGCCGAGCCCGGTGTTCCCCCGTCCGGTGCCTCATCGGCCCTGGGCGGGGGAACAGGCGTTTGTGCCCCCACGTGCGCGGGCCATCTCCCTCGACGCCGGTGCGACGGTCCCGCCGGGACCGGCCGGCCCGAAGGAGGATCCCATGGCGCGCACTCGCGCCCCCGCGCATCGCGTCGCGGCTCTGGCCGCGCTCGGCACCCTGGCCGGACTCGGGGCTTTCGCCACGGCGGCCCCCGTCTACGCGGCCGAGGTGGTCGTCATCGGCGTCCGCACGGCCGCCGACGCCCTCGCCGCCGTCCCCGAGCCCGTCTCGCCCGTGCTGGCCGCCGCGGTCGTGCACGTGCCCGGCCTCGACCCGGCGCCGGCCCCCGAGCCCTCGCCGCTGCCCGAGCCCTGCCCGTGCCTGCTGAACCGGCACGACCCGGAGGACCTGATCAACCGGCTGCTCGGCGACTGGTTCTAGCCGCGCCCGGCGCGCTCTCCAGGCACGCTCGACGGCGTGATCCGTGCGGCCGCGTAGCGCGGACGCAGGTCACAGCTCTGCAACGACGCGTGATCGAACATACGCGCCAGCGCCGCCGGCCCGACTCGCGGCCGCGTCCGACCCGCGCAGACGCCACGTGCGTGCGACGCTTGCGGGTGGGGGCACGGCACCGGGCGGGCGACGTATGGGAGGGGTTTCGTGGCGGGTGGACAGGGTCCTGGGCCAGTTAGTTACCGACTGGTAAGATTGACTGACGATAGGATCGGCGCCCAGACGAGGCGGCCTCAGGCAGAGAGCCGAGCCGGTGGAGCCACGGGTAGCGAGGAGTCGGGCGTGACACGTCGTGCCGCGTTCGATCCGAACGGGTTGCGCATCGCGCTGCTGTGTTACCGGGGCAACCCGTACTCGGGCGGCCAGGGGGTCTACACCCGCAACCTCTCCCGGGAGCTGGCCGCACTCGGCCACCGGGTCGAGGTGTTCGCCGGGCAGCCGTATCCGGAGCTCGACGCGGGCGTGGCGTTCACCCCGGTGCCGAGCCTCGACCTCTACCGCGAGCCCGACCCGTTCCGCACCCCCGGCCTGCGCGAGTACCGCGACCTGATCGACCTGCTCGAGGTGGGCACGATGTGGACCGCGGGCTTCCCTGAGCCGCACACCTTCTCGCTGCGGGTGGCCCGGCTGCTGGCCCGGCGCCGGCGCGAGTTCGACCTCGTGCACGACAACCAGTGCCTCGGCTACGGCCTGCTGCGCCTGCCCCGGCTCGGCCTGCCGACCGTGGCCACCATCCACCATCCGATCCAGGTGGACCGGGCGCTGGAGCTGGCCGGGGCGACCGGGCTGCGCCGGATCACGCTGCGGCGCTGGTACGCGTTCACCACGATGCAGGGCCGGGTCGCCCGGCGGCTGCCCGAGGTGATCACCGTCTCCTCCAGCTCGGCCGCACAGATCTCCGAGCACTACGGGGTGCGGCCCGAGCGGATCAGCACCATCCCGATCGGCACGGACGTGGAGCGGTTCAGCCCCGACCCGTCCGTGCCGCGGGTGCCGGGGCGGATCGTGACCACCGCGAGCGCCGACTCCCCGCTCAAGGGGCTCGGCGTGCTGATCGAGGCCTTCGCCAAGGTGCGGGCCGAGTTCGACCACGCCGAGCTGACCGTGATCGGCAAGGCGAAGCCGAACGGCGCGGTGGAGCAGGCGATCGAGCGCTACGGGCTCGGCGGCCGGGTCAGGTTCGTCTCCGGCCTGACCGAGGACGAGCTCGTGCACACCCTGCGCTCCGCCGAGATCGCCTGCGTGCCCTCGCTCTACGAGGGCTTCTCGCTGCCCGCGGTGGAGGCGATGGCGGTGGGGCTGCCGCTGGTGTCCACCACCGGCGGCGCGCTGCCCGAGGTGGCCGGGGTGGACGGGCAGACCACGCTGGCCGTCCCGCCGGGCGACGCCGAGGCCCTGGCCGGGGCGCTGACCCGGCTGCTGCGCGACCCCGCCCTGGGCGAGCGGCTCGGCGGAGCCGCCCGGGAACGCGCGGTGACCCGGTTCACCTGGCGCGCCGCCGCCGCGGCCACGGCCGAGCGCTACCGCGCGGTCCTGGACCGCCCATGCTGAGACCGGACTCGAGCAATCGCGGGTGCGCCACCGGGTCGCACCCGCTCGTCCGGCACCAGCCCGACCCGGCCCTCCACCCGGCGGAGCCCGGCCCACCCACTCCGGAGAACGCATGCTGACCGTCGACTTCGACCGCTTCCCGATCGTGCCCGGAGAGCGGGTGCTCGACCTCGGCGCCGGTGCGGGCCGACACTCCTTCGCCCTGCTGCGCCGGGGCGCCGACGTCGTCGCGCTCGACTATTCGATGACGGAGATGGAGTCGGTGGCCGCGATGTTCGCGGCCATGCGCGAGGCGGGCGAGGTGCCCGAGCCGGCCGCCAGCCTGGCCGTGCGCGGGGACGCCTACCGGCTGCCGTTCCCGGACGCCAGCTTCGACAAGGTGATCGCGGCCGAGGTGCTCGAGCATCTGCCGGACGACGAACGCGCCTTCGCCGAGCTCGAACGGGTGCTCAAACCGGGCGGAAAACTCGCCGTGACGGTGCCGCGCTGGTTTCCCGAGCAGGTGTGCTGGGCCCTGTCCGACGCGTACCACGAGGTCGAGGGCGGCCACGTGCGGATCTACCGGCGCGGCCAGATCCTGGAGCGGCTGCGCGCGGTGAAGCTGGCCCCCTACGGCTCGCACCACGCGCACGCGCTGCACGCCCCGTACTGGTGGCTCAAGTGCGCGGTGGGCGTGGACAACGCGGACTCGCGAATGGTCAAGGCCTACCACCGGATGCTGGTCTGGGACATCATGAAGGGCCCCAAGACCACCCGGATCGGCGAGTCCCTGCTCAACCCGGTGCTCGGCAAGAGCCTGGTCGTCTACGCCGCGAAGCGCGCATGAGCGTCGCGCTGCTGGCCCGGGCCGGGGTGCTGGACCGGGCCGCGATCGAACGCACCGTCGAGCAGGTCGCCGCGCTGCAGCGGCCGGACGGCTCGATCCCGTGGTTCCACGGCGACAAGACCGACCCGTGGGACCACGTCGAGTCCGCGATGGCGCTGACCGCGGCGGGCCGTCCGGCCGCGGCGGCCGAGGCCTACCGCTGGCTCGCCGACCGGCAGAACTGCGACGGCTCCTGGTACGCCAACTACGCCGACACGGCGGAGGGCGCGGCCGAGGCGGCGGACAAGACGAAGGACGCGAACTTCACCGCGTACCTGGCCGTCGGCGCGTACCACCACCTGGTCGCCACCGGGGACCGCGACCTGGCCGGGGACCTGTGGCCGAGCGTGCGCCGGGCGATCGAGTTCGTGCTCGAACTCCAGCGGCCGGACGGCGCGATCCGGTGGAACCCGGAGACCGACGAGGCGCTGCTGACCGGGTCGAGCTCGATGTACCAGGCGCTGCGGTGCGCGGTGGCGCTGGCCGAGCGGGTCGGCGGGGTCTCCGGCCGCCGGGTGGCCGGCGCCTGGACGCAGGCCGCGGTGCGCCTGGGCGAGGTGGTGGTCGCGGCGGCCAGCGACGAGGCGCCCGAGGTGTTCGCGCCCAAGGACCGCTACTCGATGGACTGGTACTACCCGGTGCTCGGCACCGCCCTGCGCGGCGAGGCCGGACACGCCCGCATCGACGGGGACTGGGACCGGTTCGTGGTGCCGGGCCTCGGCGCCCGCTGCGTCGCGGACCGGCCGTGGGTGACCGGCGGGGAGACCTTCGAGCTCTGCATCGCCCTGTGGGCGCTGGGGCGGGCGGAGCAGGCCAGGCGGGTGCTGACGGACGTCCAGCACCTGCGCGACCGGGACGGGCTGTACTGGACCGGCTACGTGTACGCGGACAAGGCGGTGTGGCCGGAGGAGAAGACCTCGTGGACGGCCGGCTCGCTGCTGCTCGCGCTCGCGGTGCTCGGCGGGGAACCGGCCAGCCGCACCGTGTTCGGCGGCGGCCGGCTGCCCGCGGCGCTGCCGGCCAGGGCGAGCGTGCTGACGGCGTGACAGGTGATGCGGCGTCGGCGGCCGTTGCGGCGGCCGGCGCCCGCTAGCCGCTAGGGGCTGTGCGGGGTTCAGATCTAGATCAGCGGAACGGCTCAGCGCCGAGTCTGGGCGCCTGTCCGGAGCGCCCTCATACTCGGTCGTCTGTGGGCGTTCCGGACAGGCGGCCAGGCGAAGGCGATCAGCCGTTCCGCCTAGATCTGAACCCCGCACAGTCCCTAGCTTCTTGCGCCTCATGAGAATCCTGTTGTCACAGCCGGGACGCGCTCCCTAGCATCAGGGCTCGTGTCGACATCCTTCATGCGTCCCCAGCCGCCCTACTACGCCGTCATCATCACCTCGCAACTGACCGACGAGGACCAAGCCGGATACGAGCAGATGAGCCGCGCCATGACGGAGCTCGGCGTGCGCCAGCCGGGCTACCTGGGCCGCGAGGGCATGGTGGACGGCGCCGGCCGGGACTTGACCGTCATCTACTACACGGACGACGCGTCGATCCGGGCGTGGAAGGCCGACATCGAGCACCTCGAGGCGCAGCGGCTCGGCAAGGAGCGCTGGTACGAGAGCTACCACATCGAGGTGGCCCGGGTGGAGCGCGCGTACGGGTTCACGCGCACGCCGAGTCCCGAGCCCGTCCTCGAAGGCTGATGGCGCGAGGCTGATCAACCCGCGGTCACCCGTGATCGAGCGCGATAGCAGGGCCCTGTGCCCTGCCCAGCGAGCGGATCGGGCGCGCGGCCAGCAGGGCGACGGCGGTGAGGAAGGCCACTGCGACCCCCACCAGCAGCACGCGGTCGGTGCCGAACGCGCCGACCGCCGGGCCGGCCAGTGCGCTGCCGACGGGGTAGAGGCCGACGGATCCCGCGACCTCGTACGCGTGGACGCGGTTGAGCACCTCGCCGGGGACCTGGGTCTGCACGCTGGTGGCCCACATGACTCCCCACACCCCGATCCCGGCCCCGACCGCGACCTGTGCGGCGGCGAGCAGCCACACCGGCCAGCTGAGCACGAGGCCGAGCGGGTAGAGCGGGTAGGCGAACATCGCCACGGCCCCGGCGGCCAGCGGCCGGGCCGGCTTGTAGCGGATCGCCAGCACTCCCCCGGCCACGGTGCCCGCGCCCAACGCGCAGTTGAGCAGGCCGAAGGCGGTCGCGCCGTGTTCGGGCACGATGACGGCGGCGGCCACCGAGAGCTGCGGTCCCCAGGACAGCACGGCGAAGAACATCCAGATCACGATCACGCCCCAGAGCCAGCTGCGGGCCCGGAACTCCCGCCAGCCGACCGCCAGGCTGCGCCACAGGCCCGTACCGGCAGGCGGCGCGGGCACCGTCCCCAGCCGCAGCGCGAACAGGCACGTGGCGCTGGTTCCGTACGCCGCGGCGGAGATCACCATCACGAGACCGGTGGCGCCGAGCCCGACCAGTGCGCCGGCCAGCGCCGGACCGACCAGTCCGGTCAACGCCTCCGACGTACGCAGCACCCCGTTGGCGCCCTGCACGTCCGCGGCCACCAGCGGCACGATCGAGGCGGCGCCCGGCTGGAACATCGCGTTGGCGCTGCCGGCCACGACCAGCAGTGCGTAGAGCTGCCACAGGTGCGCGATGCCGTGCAGGAACAGGAGCGCGAGCAGCGTGTGGGTGCACAGGTTCGTCAGGTCGGCGCCGATCATCATCCGCCGCGCGGTGAACCGGTCGGCGAGCACCCCGCCGAACAGCACGAGCCCGGCGAACGGACCCACCAGGAAGGCCATCGCGTAGCCCGCGACGTCCAGGCCGTACCCGCCGCTGAGCAGTCCGGCCGAGACCGCGACCGGCAGCATGGCCCAGCTGAGCAGTCCGGCGCTGCGGGCGGTGAAGTAGAACCGGAAGTCGCGGGACCAGATCGCCGGCCGCGCGGTCACGGCCGCGGCCAGCGGCGCGTGCGCCACGTGCTCGGCGAGGCTTGACGGTGCTTCGTTCATCATGGTCGAATCCTGGAACATTGACATCGGTGTGAGGGTCAAATCCGAGAGTCGAGTCCGGGGCCGCGTTCCGACGCGTGGGAGGGGACGAGGTGCGGATCGGGGAGTTGTCGCAGCGTACGCAGACCTCGCGGAGATCCGCGACCTACGCCGACGCGCGACGGTCGGCCGGGGCACGGAGGATCAGGGAGCTGAGTCGGTGAAGAGCTCCGAGTTGGTCGAGGCCGTGTCAGCGGCGGCTGCGTAGCGGATGTCCACCAAGCCCGCCTTCTGATGAGTGCCGGGACAGGAGTGCAAGTGACCCAGAAATCCAGCGTGCGCGCGACCCTCGTGGTGCTCTATACCGCGCGCCTCGAGGAATGCCGAGACTTCTATGGCGGCCTCGGCCTGGAGTTCGCCGCCGAGCGGCACGGCCAAGGACCCGAGCACTACGCCGCCGTTCTCGCCGACAGCGCGGTTTTCGAGCTCTACCCGGCCAGACCCGACCGCGAGTCCGGCGCCCTACGCCTCGGCTTCGCCGTCATCGGCGCCGCCGCGACCCCTCCACTCGCTCCGGGCCGCCACCTCCTGACCGACCCCGACGGCCGGACCGTCGACGTGCACGCCGGCTGACCTCAGTCGTTCCCCGGGCCCTCAGTGTTCTTCGCCGTCCGGGCGCGGTAGGCGGCGACGGTCGTCCGGCTGGCGCAGGCGTTCGAGCAGAAGCGGCGGGTGCGGTTGCGCGACTGGTCCACGAAGTACCGGCCGCAGCCCGCGGCGGCGCAGCGGCCGAGGGTCACGGCCGGGTCGCCGGCGGCGAGGAGGGCGAGTTCGGCGGCGACGAGTTGGCCGAGCCAGCGTTCGGGCGGGGTGCCGTTGCGGCTGAAGTGGACGTGCCAGGCGCCGAGGCCGTCGTGGTCGGACAGGTGCATCTCGGGCGGGTATGCGCGCAGCAGTTGGTGCGCGGCGTCGGGGGCTTCGCCGTCGACCGACTGCGCCAAGGCCGCGCGCACCAGGTCGGGCAGTGCGCCGAAGTCGCCGTCCGGGGGCGCGGTGATGTCGTGCTCTGCGAAGAACGCGGCGACCAGCTCGCCGTGCTGGTCGAGGGTGCCGGTGTTGGCCAGTTCGACGGCCAGCCGCGTCACGTTCCCTACGTAGTCACCGTATTGCATTTGACCGCCTACATCGTCGCTTCTACTGTAGGCGCCATGATAACTGATACCACCTACGTGGCCCGGCACCTGCACCTGCTCGGCGAGTGGGATGCCGCACTCGCCGTCCTGGACCCGGACGCCGATCCGTTGCTGCGCGCGGAGATCGCCGTCGACCAATGGTTCTTCCGGCTCGAGGATCATGAGGAGGCTGAGAGGGCGGTCGCAGTACTCGATCCCGCCTCGCCCGCCGCGCAGCTGCTCACCGGACGGCTGGCCTACAGCCGCCTGCTGTTCCGGCGCGATCCCCGCGCCGACGACCGTGCCGTGGCAGAAGCCTGCTATCGCGCGGCGGCGGGCAGTGCGGACGAGCTGCAGCGCGGGTGGGCCGAGTACTACTGGGCCGTGCTGCTGGACAACATCGACAAGGACGAGGACGGCGCCCTCGCGCGCTACGCGACGGCTCTCGAGATCGCGACGAGGCTCGGCGACGGCTTCTTCGAGTCCTACATCATTCGGCACGTCGCCCACCACAGGGACCCTGCCGAGCACGTCAGGATGCTGCGCCGCTCGCTGCACCTGCGCGCCGCGCTCGGCGCCCGGCCGCAGACGCTCGCCGCGCAGGCCGAGCTCGCCTACACCCTGTCTGAGGACGACCCCGAGCGCGCCGAGCTGATCGAGGCCTACCGCCCGGGGGCGCGGGAGCTGCGGATCGCCTGGCTGCTGTCCGAGGACTGATCCGGCCGGCTCGCCCGGCCGGGCTCAGCCGATCTGGTGGGTGTAGGTGTCGGCGAACAGTGCCGTCTGGGCGCCGTCGTCGGCCGGGAGCGAGGCGGCGACCTCGACCAGGGTGCGGCGCAGCCAGGCGTGGTCCGGCGCGCCGGCCCGGTCGGGGTGCCACCACAGGGTCTCGACCAGGTCGACCCGGCCGAAGGGCGGGTCGACGATGGCCAGCCCGGCCGGGACGGCGACGCGGCGGGCCAGGCGCTCGGGCATGATCGCGACCAGGTCGGTGCCGGAGACGAGGAAGGGCAGCGGCAGCCAGCCGACGGTGCTCACCTGCACCCGCCGGCGCACGCCGAGTTCGTCCAGGACGCGGTCGGCCGGCAGCACGTGGGTGCGCCCGGAGCTGCGCACCGCGTGCGGCAGGACCTCGAGGTCGGCCAGGCTCAGCGCGCCGTCGCGCAGCCGGGGGTTGGCCGGGTCCACGATGCACACGAAGCGGTCCCGGAACAGCGGCTCGTGCGAGCCGTCGAAGCCGAAACCCAGCGGGCCGATCAGCGCGTCGCAGTGCATCAGGCCGCGCTCGGACTCGTGCATGTCCAGCGGGATCGCGTCGAGGTCCAGGCGCACGCCGGGGGCGAGTTCGGAGACGCGGCGCAGCAGGGCCTCGCCCAGGACGGTGATGGCGTAGTCGGTGGCGGTGAGCCGGAAGACGCGGTCGCTGTGGGCCGGGTCGAAGGCGCGGCCGGTGCCGAGGGCGGCCTCGACCGCGCTCAGGGTGCGCCGGACGGAGGGGACCAGGGTCTTGGCGAAGGGGGTCAGTTCGTAGTCGCGGCCGACCCGGACCAGCAGCTCGTCCTTGTAGTGGCGGCGCAGCCGGGCCAGCGCCGTGCTCATGGCCGGCTGGCTCTTGCCGATCTTCGCACCCGCCTTGGTGACGTTGCCCTCCTCCAGCAGAGCCTTGAGGGCGACCAGGAGGTTCAGGTCCGTCCCGCCGAGGGCCATGGGCCACCACCGTTCATGTCCACGCTTCGTCGCGTGTCACCGATAATGCGCCATCCCCGCCCGGCCCCCCCAGGCGGGTCGGCCTCGTGTTACCGGATTGTTACCAGCTGGTAGACAGTGCCGGGCACCGCCTCGGGGTCCGCGCGGCCGCCGCGGCTACCATGGGCCCCATGAGCCGCGCCGACTCTCCCGCCGACGCTCCGACGGCCGCCGTGACCACCGCCGCGCGCGACGGCGCGGGCCAGGTACGGGTCGCGGCCGGGCTGCGCACCGCGATCCAGTCCGGCGAGTTCGCGCCGGGGGCGCGGCTGGTCGAGGCCGATCTGATGGACCTGTTCGGGGTCTCCCGCGCCGGAGTGCGCCTGGCCCTGGCCGAGCTCGCGGCCGACGGCCTGGTCGAGCGGGTGCAGAACAAGGGCGCGCGGGTGCGGGTGGTCGGGATCGCGGAGGCGGTCGAGATCGTCGAGTGCCGGATGGTGCTGGAGGGGCTGTGCGCCGCGAAGGCGGCCGGCCGGGCCACCGCGGCCGAGCACGCCGAGCTCAGGGGGCTGATCGGGCGGATGCGGGCGGCGGCCGAGGCCGGGGACGCGCTCGGCGCCTCGGAGCTCGGGCACCAGGTGCACCGGCGGATCCAGGAGATCTCCGGCCAGGTCACCGCGCTGCGCACGATCGAGCGGCTGCGTGGACAGCTGGTGCGGCATCAGTTCCGGCTGGCGCTGCGGCCCGGACGCGCGCGGGAGTCGCTGAGCGAGCACGCCGCGGTGGTCGAGGCGGTGATCGCCGGGGACCCGGAGAAGGCCGAGGCGGTCATGCGCGAGCACCTCAGGCAGGTGGCGCGGGCGCTCGACCCCCGCAACGCATAGGGCTGGGACACACGCGGCACCCGGCCCGCCGCCCCGCCCACGGTCCCCGGGGCGGCTCGCCCGCGACCGCCGTCCGCGCGCCCGTGGCGCCCCGACGCCCCGTCCCCGGCGGGCCCGGGATCGGTTATCGTCTCTCCTAACCCCGCGCCGACCTGCGCGGGAGCGGTGAGATTCTCATGAGAGGGCAGGCGTGGCCGACGTAGGAGGCATCGATCTCAACCTGCTCGTGGCCCTCGGCGCGCTGTTGGAAGACCGCAACCTGACCCGCGCGGGCGTGCGCATCGGCATGAGCCAGCCGGCCATGAGCGCGGCGCTGGCCCGGCTGCGCAAGCACTTCGGGGACGAGCTGCTCGAACGCGAGGGGCGCGGCTACCGGCTGACCGAGCTCGGCGGGCAGCTGCTGCCGACGGTGCAGGAGGCGCTGCGGCAGATGGAGGCGACCATGGACCGCTCGCCCGAGTTCGACCCGGCCGACTCCGACCGCGAGTTCTCCATCGCGGCCTCGGACTACACCGTCTCGATCCTGGCCGATCCGCTGCTGCGGCGGGTCAAGCAGGCCGCGCCCGGCATCCGCTTGGAGCTGCACCCGATCCCGACCGACATGTCGTTCTCCGCACACGGCATCGCCAAGCACGACGTGGTGGTCGGGCCGCTCGGCTACGACTTCCCCGGGCGCCGGATGGAGCTGTTCCGGGACCGGTTCGTGTGTCTGGTGGACCCGGCCAATCCGCGGCTGCGCGAGGGCCGGCTCACCCTCGAGGACATCTCCGAGCTGCCGCACGCGGTGCCGACCTTCGGGCACGAGGCGCCGACTCCGGCGGATCGTCAGCTGGACCTGCTCGGAATCTCCCGCCACGTCCAGGTGACGGTGGTGGGCTGGCTCACCGTGCCGTTCGTGGTGGCGGGCACCGGACTGCTCGCGATCGTGCCGGAGCGCCTGGCCCGGCGGGTCGCCGACACGGTGCGCCTGGTGATCGTGGATCCGCCGTTCGGCCGGGTGGATCTGGTGGAGACCGCGTTCTGGCATCCGAGCCGCGCCGCCGATCCGGCCGCGCGCTGGCTGCTGCGCACCCTGCAGGAGACCGCCGCAGCGCTCTGACCCGACCGTCCACGCAGGTCAGGCAACTATGTGTGGGGGCATGGCTGGCATCGCGGATCGGTATTTCCGCTTGATCGTCGGCGCTCCTAGCCTCAAGCCATGACCACAGCACAGCCTTCCGCGCCGTTCGCCCTCGGCGTCTTCGGCGCCGGCCCGGGCGCGAGCGCCTCGTCCGGCTTCCCGGGCCTGGTGCGCGGGGACCGGGTGCTCGACGTCTCCGGGCTCGGCACCGTCAACGCCCTGCTGTCCGACTGGGACGCTTCCTTCGACCGCCTGGCCGAGCTGGCCGTGACCGCGCCGGAGCGGGACTGGCTGGCGCTGGCGGACCTCGAGGTGCGCTGCCCGGTGCAGCCGCGGCAGATCCTGCAGTGCGGGGCGAACTACCGCAAGCACGTGGTGGACATCGTCCTGGCCGAGCGCCGGGCCGACGTGTCGACCACCGGCCACAACTCGGACGTGCCGGAGCACGAGGCGCGCGCCTGGGCCGAGCAGATGATGGACGAGCGGGCCCGCACCGGAAGCCCGTACGTCTTCAGCGGCCTGCCGAGCGCGCTGACCGGCCCGCACGACGACATCGTGCTGCCGACGCGCGGCACCAAGCACGACTGGGAACTCGAGCTCGCACTCGTCATCGGCCGCCCGGCGCGCCACCTGACCCGCGAGCACGCACTCGAGTACGTGGCCGGATACACGATCTGCAACGACGTGACGACCCGTTCCCTGGTCTACCGGCAGGACCTCAAGGCCATCGGCACCGACTGGTTCGCGGCGAAGAACGCCCCGACCTTCCTGCCGACCGGGCCCTACCTGGTGCCCGCCGCGTTCGTGCCGGACCCGGCCGCGCTGCGCATCACCCTGACGCACAACGGGGTGGTCCGGCAGGACGAGTCGGTCTCCGACCTGCTCTTCGACATCCCCTCGATCCTCGTCTACCTCACCTCCGTCACCGAGCTGCGTCCCGGCGACCTGGTGCTGACCGGTTCGCCCGCGGGCAACGGGATGCACTGGGGCGTGTTCCTGGACGAGGGCGACGTGCTGGAGGGCACCATCACCGGCCTCGGCACCCAGCGCAACACCTGCGTGCGCGAGGAGAACCAGAACGCGAAGGACGCGCCATGACCGACAGCCTGATCACGCATCTGCGCCACGTGGACCTGGCGATCCCGGACTACGAGCGGCAGCTGGCGTTCTACACCGACGTCTGGGGTCTGACCCAGGTGGCCGGGGACACCGGGATCGCGTTCCTGGCCGCCGAGGGCTCGCCCGAGCGGTACGTGATCCGCCTGCGCAAGGACGCCAAGCGGCTCGACCTGGTCTCCTTCGGCGCCGCGAGCGCCGCGGACGTGGACACCCTGGCCGAGCACCTGATCGCCCGGGGCGTGCCGCTGGTGGCCGAGCCGGGCACGCTCGAGACCGAGGGCGGCGGCTACGGGCTGCGCTTCTTCGACCTCGACGGACGCACCATCGAGGTCTCCGCCGACGTCGAGACGCGCACGCACCGGCGGATCGAGGAGCGCGAGTCGATCCCGGTACGCCTGTCCCACGTCGTGCTCAACGGCACCGACCCGGACCGCACCGCCCAGTGGTACACCGACACGCTCGGGTTCCGCCTCAGCGACACCCTGGCCGGGGCGGAGATGGGCACGGTGATGAACTTCATGCGCTGCAACCCGCGCCACCACTCCATCGCCTTCGCCCGCGGGCCGCACGTCTCGCTGCACCACGTCTCCTTCGAGCTGCGCGGCATCGACGAGTTCATGCGCGGCTCCGGCCGGGTGATCCGCTCCGGCGCCAAGCTGGTGTGGGGCCAGGGCCGGCACCTGGCCGGGGACAACACCTACTCCTACTTCCTGGACCCGCAGGGCAACACGATCGAGTACACCACCGAACTGGCGGAACTCGACGAGGACGCCTGGCACCCGCACATCTACGACATGCACGACGAGGCCATCCAGGACCAGTGGGGCACCGCGAACCCGATGAACGAACTCGTGGCCCGCGAATCCTTCAACGACCTCGACCCGGGGCTGTTCACCGCCCCGCCGGTCTGAGCGCGCCGCACTCCTCCCTCCCTCCTTCCCCTCCTCCCAGTCAACGGAGACTGTCCATGAGAATCCCCTCCCGGCCGGTGGCCGGCCTGACCGCGCTCGCCCTGACCGCGGGCCTCGGCCTGTCCGCATGCTCCTCCTCGAAGAAGGCGAACGCCGCCGCGACGAGTTCCGCCGGCAGCAGCTGCGGCACCATACCGGACACCTCCCCGTCCGACCCGGACGGCGTGCTCGCCGCGCTCCCGAGCGATCTCAAGGCCCTGTACAACGGCTACTCGACCGCGGTGTACAAGAGCGCCTTCGCGAGCTGGAAGCCGTCTTCGAGCACGAACAAGACGGTCGGCCTGCTGCTGTCCGAGACGAACAACGGCTACCAGCTGGCGCTGCAGTCCATCCTCGAGGGCCAGCTCAAGGCGGCCGGCTACACGGTGGACGCGGTCACCTCCTCGGACCAGGTCACCGACCAGGTCGCCGACTTCAACCAGATGGTCGAGCAGAAGGTGGCCCTGATCGTCTACGAGCCGCTCTCCTCCTCGGCGTTCACCACGGCGGTCTCCACCGCCGCGACCGCCGGCATCCCCTCGATCTCGCTGATCAACTCGGTCGACAGCGCCGACACCGTGAGCCTGGGCGCCAACGACTGGCTGCAGGGCGCCGAGATGGCCCAGTACGTGGCCAAGGAGATCGGCGGCAGCGGCAAGGTCCTGGACGTGCACGGCATCTCCGGCGTGGGCATCGACACGGCGACCTACCAGGGCGTCAAGGCCGTGTTCGGGCAGTGCTCCGGCATCACCACGGACGACTCCATCTACGACCAGTTCGCCGACTCCACCGCGAAGAGCTCGGTGCAGACCTACCTGTCCACGCACCCGCAGAAGATCGCGGCGGCGATCACCTCCGGCGCCGGCGCCACCGGCGTGCTCGAGGGCTTCCAGGCCGCGGGCAAGACCGTGCCGATCATCGCGAACGACTCGATGGAGGACGGCCAGCTCGCCTACTGGTACCAGAACAAGAGCTCGTACAACGGTGTCGGTATCACCGCCACCCCGCCGCAGCTGGCCACCGCCGCGACCACGCTGGTCAAGGCACTGATGGCGGGCGAGGGCGTGAAGCTGTCCGCGGTCGTGCTCGACACCCCGCTGGTGACGAACGACAACGTCGCGGACTGGTTCACCTCCGACATGACCACGTCCTCGACCGGCAACGCGAGCGGCCCGAGCACGCTCGACGTGCTGCCGTCCACGGAACTCGACCAGGTCCTGTCGAACCCGGCCTCCTGAGCCGCGGCCCGAGCAGCTGACCCTTCCAGAATCGGACCGCGGGAACGAATGAGCACAGACACGATGACACTGCTGGCGGTCGAGGCACTGGCCAAGTCCTTCGGCCCCACCAAGGCGCTGCGCGCCTGCACGCTGGAGTTGCGCGCGGGCGAGGTGCACGCGCTGATGGGCGAGAACGGCTCGGGCAAGTCCACCCTGGTGAAGATCCTCTCCGGGGTGCACCGGCCGGACGCCGGGCGGATCGCGCTGGCCGGCGCCGCGGGCGCCGAGCCGGCCCCGGTGGCGCCGCGCGGACCGCGGGCGGCGATCGCCTCGGGCGTGGCCACCGTGTTCCAGGAGGTGCAGTGCGTTCCCGCACAGTCCGTGCTGGAGAACCTCTGGCTCGGCGTGGACGGGATCGTGCGCCGGGCCAAGGGGTCCGGCGCGGTCCCGGCCGGTCGGCGGCGGGAGCGCGCCACCGAGGTGCTCACCCGGCTGCTCGGGGCCTGCCCCGACCTCGACGCCCCGGCCGGCTCGCTCTCGCTGAGCGAGCGTCAGGCCGTGGCGATCGGCCGGTCGCTGCTGCGCGATCCGCGGGTGCTGATCCTGGACGAGGCCACCTCGGCCCTGGACGTGGCCACCCGGGACCGGCTGTTCGCCGCCTGCCGGGAGCTGACCGGGCGCGGCGGCTCGGTGCTGTTCATCTCGCACCGGATGGACGAGGTGGAGCAGATCGCCGACCGCGTCACGGTGCTGCGTTCCGGCGAGAGCGTGGGCACGCTCGAGCGGGAGCGGGCCGACATCGACACGCTGGTGCGGCTGATGACCGGCGGCGAGCAGCTGGTGGCGCGCGAGACCCGGGAGCGGGCCGAGCCCGGCGCCGTGCTGCTCGCGGCCGACGGGCTCGACCTGCGGGCCGGGGAGATCGTCGGCCTGGCCGGGCTCGAGGGCCAGGGCCAGGACGAGTATCTGCGGGCCCTGCGGGCGAAGGCGGACGCGGGCACCCGGGTGGCCGCGGTGGCCCGGGACCGCCGGGAGGAGTCGATCTTCCCGCCGCTGAGCATCCGGGAGAACTTCACCGCCGCCACCCTGCGCCGCGACGCGCGGGCCGGGCTGATCTCCACCGGACGGGCCAGGGAGCGGTTCGCCGCCTACCGGGAGCGGCTGAAGATCAAGATCGGCCGGGACTCCGACCCGATCACCACGCTCTCCGGCGGCAACCAGCAGAAGGTGGTGATCGCCCGGGCCCTGGCCGGGGATCCGCAGGTGCTGCTGCTCAACGACCCGACCCGCGGCATCGACATCGGCGCCAAGCACGACGTCTACGCGCTGCTGCGGGATCTGGCCGCCTCGGGCCTGGCGATCGTGATGCTCTCCACCGAGGTGGACGAGCATCTGGAGCTGATGGACCGGGTCCTGGTCTTCCGCGAGGGCGCCCCGGCCGCGCAGCTGCGCCGGGACGAGCTGACCCGGGCCGCGCTGGTGACCGAGTTCTTCGGTCCGGCGGCCGAACAGGACGCCGAGTCCGGACCCGAGAACACGGCCGGGCCGCAGAAGGCGTCCACGGCCCGAATATCAGAGCCCGCACCGACCTCGTTCGCCGCGCGGGCGGCCCGGCTCGCGGTGGAGCGCACCTGGGTGGTCCCGGCCGTGCTCGCGCTGGCGCTGCTGATCGCGAACGTCGCGGCCCAGCACAGCTTCCTGGAGTGGCACTCCTGGATCCTCACCTTCGCCGAGGTGGCCACCCCGGCGCTGGCCGCGATGGCCTCCACCCCGGCGATCCTGGGCGGGGGCGGCGGCATCGACATCTCCATCGCGCCGCTGTTCGTGTTCGTCTCCGTGGTCGTCGAGGTCATGCTGCTGGGCAACGGAATCGCCGGCGCGGCCGTGGTCATCCCGGTCGCGGTCCTGGTCGGCGCGGCGATCGGGGCGGTCAACGGGGCGCTGGTGAACTACGGCCGCTATCAGGCCGTGGTCGCCACGCTGTGTATGAACTTCATCCTCTCCGGCTTCGCGCTGGCCTACGCGCCGGCGCCGGCCGCCGGCACCACCGGCTGGCTGACCTCACTCGGCACCACGGTCGCGGGCATACCGGGCGGGCTGATCCTGCTCGCGGTGCCGCTGCTGGCCTGGTTCGGGCTCGGGCGCACCCCGTTCGTCAGGACCCTGTGCGCGGTCGGCGGCAGCGAGACCACGGCGTACACGGCGGGGGTGAACGTCCCGGCCGTACGCACCCTGGGTTACGCCCTCGGCGGGGCGATCGCGGGTCTGGCGGGCCTGGCGATCACCGCGCAGCTGCACCAGGCCGAGGCCGACACCGGCTTCGTCACCCCGTTCATCCTGCTGGCCATCGCCGCCGTCGCGCTCGGCGGGACCCCGCTGACCGGCGGACGCGGCAGCCTGTTCGGCTCGCTGCTCGGCGCCGCGGTGATCTTCCTGGTGGAGAACCTGCTCGGCGCGCTGCACATCTCCTCGTTCTGGTCCCAGGCCGTCTACGGCGCCACCCTCATCGCGGCCGTGCTCTTCGCCGCCCGCACCGCACGTTCCGGCAGGAGCAGCCGATGAACCGCCTCACCACCCTCCCGCACCTGCAGCGCAGGTATCCGCTGCTGCAGCTCGCCGTGCTGGTGCTGCTGGTGCTCGAGATCGGGCAGCGCGACGCCGACTTCAGCTGGGCCGACCTGTTCGCCCCGATCCTGCTGCAGGCCTCGTTCCTTGGGATCGCCGCGGCCGGGCAGACGCTGGTGGTCCTGGTCGGCGGCCTCGACTTCGCCATCGCGGCGTACATCGTCGCGGGCGACCTGCTGATCACCCACCTGGTCGGCAACGAGCACTGGAACTTCGCCGCCGCGGCGGCGCTGGTGGCCGCGATCTGCCTGGCCGGCGGCGGCTTCACCGGCTGGGTGTGCCACCGGTTCCAGCTCGAGCCGCTGGTGATCACGCTGGCGATGAGCTCGATCGTGGTGGGTGCGCTGGTGGGCACGAACACCACGCTGCTCAACGGTTCCGGCCCGGGCTGGCTGCAGACCTTCTCCCAGGCGAACGCGAAGACCTTCGGCCTGCCGGTCCCGCCGATCGTCGCGTTCTGGGTCGTGCTGGCCGCGGTGATCTCGATCGTGCTGCTGCGCACGCCCTGGGGCCGGGCGCTGTACCTGGCCGGCTCCGGACCGCGCGCGGCGGAGCTGGCGGGCGTGCGCACCCGCCGGGTGTGGACCGGCACGTACGCGGCCAGCGCGCTGCTCGCCGGCCTGGCCGGGGTCCTGCTGGCCGGGTACAGCACCGGCGGCGACACCAACGTGGGCAACACCTACCTGTTCCCCGGCCTGGCCGCGGTGATCGTCGGCGGCACCATGATGGGCGGGCGCGGGGACTACCTGCGCACCTGTCTCGGGGCCCTGATCGTCACCGCCCTCAACTTCCTGATCTCCGTGCTCGACATCACCTCGGCGGGCGCCCAGTCCATCGTCTTCGGCGCCCTGATCCTGCTGTTCGTCGCGTTCTACGGGCGCGAGCGGCGCCTGCGGGACCGGGTCTAGCACCAACAGAGAGAGAACCACCCATCATGCGACTGCATCACGCCGGGTTGTCCGTCCCCGACCTCGAGCGCTCCCTGGACTGGTACTGCCGGGCCTTCGACCTGAGCGAGGGCTACCGGTTCGAAGTCCCCTACATCGGCCTGCGCGGCGTGTTCGCGCTCGACCCGCACGGCGCGGGGGTGGAGCTGCTGGAGAAGTCCGGCGCGCTGCCCGGGGTCAACCGGGCCGACCCGCCCTCGGCCAACTCGGTGCACGGCTTCAACCACGTCTGCTTCGAGGTCGCGGACCTCGAGTTCGCCTACCTGCGGGCGCTCGCGGCGGGCGGCACCGAGGTCTGGGGCCCGCGCGACTCGCCCGAGCCGGGGGTGCGCATGGCGTACCTGTCCGACCTCGACGGCAATCTCATCGAACTGATCCAGCGCGGCGGACAGGCGGGCCCGGCATGAGCGAGACCTTGCAGGCCGGCCGCGCCACCCTCGAGGCCGCGGTGCGCGGCGAGGTGCACTGGCACGGTGGACCGGGCTACGAGCAGGCCAGGCTCGACTCGGTGTGGAACGCGCGCAAGCCCGCGGCGTACCCGGCCGTGATCGTGATCGCGGCGGACGACCGGGACGTGGCCGCGGCGGTGGACCACGCGCGTGAGCACGGGCTGAAGGTCACGGTGCGCTCCGGCGGCCACAGCTGGTACGGCATCCACCTGCGCGGCGACTGCCTGCTGCTGGATCTCTCGCGGCTGCGCGGGATCACCGTGGACCCGCAGGCCCGCACGGCGGCGGTCGGCTCGGGCGTGGTGGGGCTCGAGGTCTACGAGGCGCTGGCCGAGCACGACCTGTTCTTCCCGGTCGGGCACGGCCCGGACGTGGGGCTGGCCGGCTTCCTGCTCGGCGGCGGCTACGGCTGGAACTCCGGGCACCTGGGCCCGGCCTGCTTCTCCATCGCGGCGGTGGACGTGGTGACCGCGGCAGGCGAGTTCCTGTACTGCGACGAGACGCAGAACACGGACTTCCTCTGGGCCGCGCGCGGCGGCGGGCACGGCCAGTTCGCCGTGATCACCCGGTTCCACCTCAGGCTCTACCGGCCGCCGGGCGCGATCGTGCGCAGCGTGCAGGTCTACCCGAAGGACATGGCCGGCGAGGTGACCCGGTGGATGACCGAGGTCGGGCCGAAACTCGAGGACCGGGTGGAGTTCATCGCGATGGTGACGCCGCCGCCGATCCCCGGCTTCGAGGGCGCGGCCACGATCACCTCGGCCACGGTCTTCGCGGACTCCTTCGAGGAGGCGGTGGCCCTGCTCGCCCCGTTCGAGGACACGCCGTTCGCCGGGCGGGAGCTGCTGCGCGTCTCATACGACCGGACCGACATGCACAGCATGGGCCGGGAGGTCGAGCGCGAGACGCCCAAGGGCCGGCGCTACATCTGCGACAACATCTGGACCCGCGCCTCGGCCGAGGAGATCACCCCGCTGATCCAGCAGGCCGCCGACACCATGCCCAACCCCGAGTGCCAGATCTTCTGGTACTGGTGGGGCGCGGACCGTACCGCACCGCACGCGGCCTGGTCGGCGCAGGCCCCCTGGTACTACGCGGTCTACGGCATCGGCGCCGACCCCGCCCTCGACGCCGCGCACGACGCGTGGGTGGCCGGGTCGATCGCGGCCGTGGCGCACCTGTCCGCCGGCACCCAGTTCGCCGACTCCAACCTGGCCGGGCGCTTCGACGGCCCGCTGCGCGCGCCCCAGCTGGCCGAGATGGACCGGCTGCGCGCCCGGCACGACCCGGCCGGCGTCTTCCCCGGCTACCCGGGCGTATCCGGTTCCTGACACCATCCCCGATTCGAGAGTTCTGAGGCGGAAGCAGCATGGCACAGCGGTATCTCAAGGAGGCGGTCCCGGCCGCGCTGGTGGCCAAGGACCTGGCCGGGGTGCGCGAGACGGTGACCCGGGTGATCGCGGACATCCGCGAGCGCGGCGACGCGGCGGTGCGGGAGTACTCGGCCACGTTCGACAATTGGTCCCCGGAGTCCTTCCGGCTGAGCGGGGAGCAGGTCGCCGAGATCGTGGCGGGCGTGCCGGCGCAGGTGATCGAGGACATCGTCTTCGTCCAGGCCCAGGTGCGCCGGTTCGCCGAGGCGCAGCTGGCCTCGCTCGGCGAGGTGGAGATCGAGACGCTGCCCGGGGTCTTCCTCGGGCACCGGCACCTGCCGGTGCGCGCGGCCGGGGCGTACGTGCCGGGCGGGCGCTATCCGCTGACGGCCTCGGCGCACATGACCATCATCACCGCGAAGGTCGCCGGGGTGGAGCGGGTCGCGGCGTGCACCCCGCCGATCCGCGGGCAGATCCCGGCCGCCACCGTCGCCGCGATGCACCTGGCCGGCGCGGACGAGATCTACCTGCTCGGCGGCGTGCAGGCGGTGACCGCGCTGGCGCTGGGCACCGAGACCATCGGCCGGGTGGACCTGCTGGCGGGTCCCGGCAACGCGTACGTGGCCGAGGCCAAGCGGCAGCTGTTCGGCGAGGTCGGCATCGACCTGTTCGCCGGGCCCACCGAGATCCTGGTGATCGCGGACGAGCACGCCGATCCGGAGGTCGTCGCGGTCGACCTGCTCTCCCAGGCCGAGCACGGCCCCGACTCCCCGGCCATCCTGGTCACCACCTCGGCCGAGCTCGGCCAGAAGGTGCTCGGGTACGTCGAGCGGATCCTGCCCGGCATGTCCACCAAGGACTTCGCCGAGCCCGCCTGGCGCGACCACGGCCGGATCATCGTGGTCGAGGACCTGGACGAGGCCTTCGCCGTCGCCGACTCCTTCGCCGCCGAGCACGTCGAGGTGCTCACCGAGGACCCGCGGCAGGCGCTGGCGAAGATGCGCGACTACGGCGCCCTGTTCCTGGGCGAGGGCACCTGCGTCTCCTACGGCGACAAGGTCATCGGCACCAACCACGTGCTGCCCACCCGCGGCGCCGCCCGCTACACCGGCGGCCTGTGGGTCGGCAAGTACCTCAAGACCGTGACGTACCAGGAGGTGCGCGAGCCCGAGTCCAGCGCACAGCTCGGCGAGGTGTGCGGGCGCGCGGCGCGGGTCGAGCTGTTCGAGGGCCACGCCCGCTCCGGCGACGTGCGCGCCGCCAAGGTCCGCGGCACCCGCCCGGGCTGGCTGACCGAGGCGCTCGGATGAGCGAGCTCACCGAGAGGACCGCGCTGGTGACGGGCGCGGGCAACGGGCTCGGCCGGGCGATCGCGCTCGGCCTAGCCCGGGCCGGGGCCGAGGTCGTCCTGGTCGGGCGCACCCGCGCCACGCTCGAGGAAACCAGGGCACTGCTGCCCGACCCGTCCCTCGGCCGCGTCGCCGTGTGCGACGTCGCCGCCGAGGCCGAGGTGGCCGCGCTGCGCGAGGAGCTGGCCGAGCTCGAGATCGGCATCCTGGTCAACAACGCGGGCATCGGCGGCCCGGTCCGCCCGCTGGTGGAGATCGAGACCGCCGAGTGGGACGAGGTCTTCGACGCGAACGTGCGCAGCATCTTCCTGATGTGCCGCGCGTTCCTGCCCGCCATGACCGCCCGCGGACGCGGCGACGTGATCAACGTGGCCTCGGTCAGCGGCAAACGGCCGCTCACCCGGCGCACCCCGTATACGGCCTCGAAGATGGCCGTGATCGGGCTGACCCGGACCCTGGCCTTCGAGGTCGGACCGCTCGGGGTCTCCGTCAACAGCCTCTCCCCCGGTCCGTGCCGCGGGCCGCGGATGGAGCGCAACTTCACCCTCGAGGCCGCGGCCACCGGCAGCAGCTACGCCGAGGCCGAGGAGTCCTTCGTCTCCCGGGCCGCGCTGCGCCGGCTGGTGGAGCAGGACGAGGTGGCCGCGGCCGCCCTCGCCATGCTGCGCATGCCCGGGCTGTGCGGGGCCGACATCGACCTGTCCGCGGGCATGATCGCCCCGGCCTGAGCCCGACCGGGCTCGGCGGGGAACCGGAATTCATCGAAAGGAGCACGCCGTGGGCGTGTCGAAGGTACTGGTGGTCGGCGGTGGGATCACCGGCAGTGTGCTCTCGCTCGCTCTCGCCCGGCGCGGCGTGAGCGTCGAGCTGGTGGAGATCAGCCCGGTCTGGCACGGCGTCGGGCACGGCATCACCGTGCAGGGCAACGCGCTGCGGGCGTTCGAGCAGGTGGGCGTCGTGGACGAGATCCTCGAGCGCGGCGTGCCGTTCGACCGGATGCGGCTGCTCAAGGCCGACGGCGGCCTGATCGTGCAGGCGCCCACCCCGCGCACCGGCGGCCCGCACCTGCCCGCCACGCTCGGCGCGCTGCGCTCGGACATCCAGAACGTGCTGTGCGAGCGCATCTACGCCGCGGGCGTCACCGTGCGGCTCGGACTGACCGTCAGGGCCCTGGCCCAGGACTCACGGCAGGCGTACGTGGAGTTCAGCGACGGCAGCACGGGCAGCTACGACCTGGTCGTGGGCGCGGACGGGATCCGCTCGGCGATGCGCGGCATCATCGGCGTGGACGCCGCGCCGCAGCCGTCCGGGATGAGCATCTGGCGGGTGGTGGCGCACCGCCCGGCCACGATGGACTGCGCGGAGGTCTACTACGGCGGCCCGCGCTACAAGGCCGGCTACTCCCCCATCTCCGCAGACCAGTGCTACGCCTACATCCTGGACCAGGACGGCACGCTGGCCGAATTCGGCGGCGGCGAGGGCGGACGCACCGCCTGGGAGCTGATGTACGAACGCTCCGAAGGCTACGGCGGCACCTGGGGCGAGCTGCGGGAGACGATAGGTCCGGACTCGAACGTCTCGCACACCCGGATCGAGTGGCTGCTGGCCCAGGACCCGTGGTTCCGCGGCCGGGCCCTGGTCATCGGCGACGCCGCGCACGCCTGCCCGCCGCTGGTCGCCCAGGGCGCCGCGATGTGCGCCGAGGACGCGGTGGTGCTGGCCGAGATGGTCACCGGCGCCGTCCCGCTCGAGCGCGCGCTTCCCGCTTTCATGGCAAGGCGCTGGCCTCGGGTGGAGATCGTGGTGCGCAACTCGATGCAGCTGGTGCGCTGGGAGATGGACCTCGAGCCGCACACCGACCAGGACGTGGCCGACACCATGGGCGCGACCCTCGGCTTCCTCGCCGCGAGCGAGGCGTAGATGGGCGCGGCGGTTTCCGGCGACGCCCCGCGCGTCGTCGACGTGCACGGACACCTGCTCGTCCCCGAGGCGGGCCGGCTGGCCCAGGGCCACCCGCGCGAGGCGGCCGACGCGGCGGCCGAGCGCCTCGCGTTCAGCGCGCACAGCATCGAGGTCAACCAGAAGCAGATCGGGCGGCTGCTGCCGCAGCTCACCGAGGTCGAGCGCAGGCTGGCCGACCTCGACGCGTCGGGCGTGGACGTCCAGATCGTCGGCCCGATGCCGATGCACCGCTACTGGGCCGAGCCCGAGCTGGCCGAGCAGCTCACCCGCACGGTCAACGCGGCCGTGGCCGAGCACTGCGCCCAGGCTCCGGACCGGCTGGCCGGCCTCGGCACGCTGCCGTTGCAGCACCCTGACCTGGCCGTCGCCGAGCTCGAACGCGCCGTGAGGGAACTGGGCCTGAAGGGTGTGAGCGTCTCGACGAACGTGGACGGGCGGGAACTGGCGCACCCGGACTTCGACCCGGTCTGGCAGGCCGCCGCCGAACTCGGCGCCGTGGTGTTCATCCACCCGTGGGGCTGCTCGCTCGGCGCGCGTCTCGGCGCGAACTTCCTCGGCAACACCGTCGGGCAGCCGGTGGAGACCACGCTCGCGCTCTCCCACCTGATCTTCGGCGGCGTGCTCGACCGCCACCCGGACCTCAAGCTGCTCGCCGCGCACGGCGGCGGATATCTGCCCACGTACATAGGCCGCTCGGACCACGCCTGGGCCGAGCGCCCGGACGCCCGCGGCTGCCGGGAGGCCCCCAGCACATACCTGCGCCGGATCTGGTACGACGCGCTCGTCTACACGCCCACGGCGCTGCGCCACCTGGTCGAGGCGGTCGGCGATGACCGCGTGGCGGTGGGCAGCGACTACCCCTTCGACATGGGGGTCACCGACGGCCCGGCGCGCGTGCGGGCCGCCGGGCTCGACGAGGCGGCGACCGCGCGGATCCTCGGCGGCAACGCCGCCGCGCTGTTCGGCCTCTGATCCGCGCTCATCCCCCGATCCACGTGTGCGAAGATCGGGGGATGAGCGCGGTGACGATCCCGAGGGTGAGCCTGCGGCCGCTCCAAGCCGCCGACTGGCCGACCGTACACGGCTGGGCGAGCCGTCTTGAGGCCTGCCGGTACCAGCCCTGGGGGCCCAACACCGAGGACGAGACCCGCGCGTTCACCACCGAGGCCGCGGCCGCCTGGGATGTCAGGCCCCAGACACGCTTCGGCTACCTCGCGCTGACCGGGGACGGGGGCGGCCGGGCCGTCGGCCAGGGCGAGGTGCACGTGCGCCAGGCCGCGCACCGCCACGGCGAGATCAGCTACGGCGTGCACCCCGACCTGTGGGGCCGCGGCTACGGCACGGCGCTCGCCCGCGCCCTGCTCGCCGTCGGCTTCGGCGAGCTCGGCTTCCACCGGATCACCGCGACCTGCAACCCGCTCAACCTCGGCTCCGCCCGGGTGCTGGCCAAGGCGGGGTTGCGCTATGAGGGACGGATGCGCGAAGTCATGATGACCCGGGACGGCTGGCGCGACTCGTCGTTCTACAGCATCCTCGAGAACGAATGGGCCGCCCGGTGACCGTGCCCGAGGTTCCGCTCGGTCCCGCCGAGTTCCAGCTCATCGTGCTGCGGCGGATGGCCGACTACCAGCCCGAACTCGTCGAGGACGCGCGCCGCCGGCTCGGCTTCTCCGCCACCGACATGCGCGCCGCCAACGCGCAGTGGCAGCGGATGCTGCACAGCAAGTACTCGCGCGGACCGGTCGGGTCGCTGCGCAGCGTGCTCGGGGAACCGGCGGAGTCGGCCGAGCGCAAGATCGGGGATCTGACCTGCTACGCGCTGCAGTGGTCGCTGCCGCTGTGGCCCGAACTGCGCTTCGAGGCGATGACCGGGCCCGGCGGCATGCTGCTGACCGAGCACTTCGTGCGCGCCCCGGGCGCCAGGCGTCCGGTGCTGCGGCGGTTCGGGGACGCGCGGCCGTGGTCCTGCGTACTCGGCGACGTCGCCACCGCCTTCGGGCCGCTGCGCCACCTCGAGGGTTCCGCGCCCACCAGGGACCTGGCACTCGCCCAGGTCCCGGACGATCCGGACGCCCCGGACGCGGGCAGCACCACGATCGCCTTCGAGTTCGTCTACGGCCTGCTGCAGACGGCCCGCGTGTACGTCCGACCTTGAGCCATGGTGCTTATGCTCGGGGCTCAGTGATGTGCCACTGGGCGACCGAAACGTATCATTCGGCTTGACCTTGGCCCATTCCCCGTTCCCACAATCGGGCAACGGGGAATAATGCCCCTGTTTTCCGCGTCAGCGGAACTACCAGGGAGGGGTATATGGATCTTACCAAGCTGGGGCGCACCGAACAGGTGCTCTCGGCCGCCGGCCTGCTCGCGTTCATCTTCAGTTTCCTGCCGTGGTATTCCGGCACGATTCTGGGCGTGTCCGGCAGCAGTGACGCGTGGCAGACCCCGAGCGGCTTCAACGACTGGTTCCCGGTCCTGTTGCTGCTGATCTACGGGGTGGTGCTGTTCCTGCCCGCGGTCGGCGTCGCACTCAACGTCCCGCTGCTGGCCAGTGCCGCCAACCGCGCGTTCATCGGCCTGGTCCTTTCGGCACTGGGCGTGCTGCTCTGGGCCATCCAGGGACTGACTTACCCGAGCCTTTCGGACCTGACCGGCGGCCTCGGCTCGCTCGGCGGGACCGTGACCGGGTCGGTGGGCCCGGGCTGGGCCTACTACGTGGTCCTGGTGATCGGTCTGGCCGCGGGGGTCCAGAGCTACCTGGGCTTCACGCAGGCGGGCGGTTCGCTGGCGCGGGTGGGCGCCGCGTTCAAGGCCCGTTCGCAGGCCGTGGCGCAGCAGCCGAGCCAGCCGTACGGCGTGCCGCAGCAGCCGTGCCAGTACCCGGCGCCGGAGCAGCCGGCCTACGGTGACCAGCCGCAGCCGCCGCAGCCGCCGTACGGACAGCAGCAGCCGCCGACCGGCTCCTGATCGGCCGTCAGTTCCCCGTCACGAGGCGGCCGGCCAGGTGGTCGGCCGCCACGTGCGCGTGCAGGCGCACCCCGGTGGCCAGGGTGTCGTCGTCCACGTAGAAGCCCGGGTTGTGGTTGAACACCGCGCCGCGCCCGCCGGGGGTGGGCACCGGCGTTCCGTCCGGGTCGAATGCGAGGTCTTGCACGCCGAGCACGACGTAGAGCCCGCCGAAGCGGTTGACGAACTCGGAGACGTCGTCGTAACCGAGGGTCGCGGGGGTCGAGACCACCTTCTCCTCGCCGACCACGCGGCGGAAGGTGGGCAGCGCCGCCTCCACCCAGGCCGGGGCGTTGTGCACGGCCGGCACGTCCTGGAGGTACTCGACCACGGCCGTGCAGTGGTACGCCGCGGCGCTGTGCTCGGCCAGCGTGGCCAGCCGCTTCTGCGCCTCGCCCATGTCCGACTCCTCGGCGCAGCGGATGGTGCCCCAGAGCGTGACCGTCTCGCCGATGATGTTGAACCGGCCCACGTCCTCGACGTGGCCCAGGCTCACCGTGACCGGGTCGAAGGCGCTCAGCTGCCGGTAGATCTGGCCGATGCCGGTCAGCACCGCCCCGGCCGCGGGCATCGGGTCCACCCCCTGCCACGGGGTCGAGCCGTGCACCTGCATCCCGGTGATCAGGATCCTGACGAGGCAGGAGGCGCCGAACTGGTTGCCCACCCGGTACCCGAGCACGCCCTTGGGCAGCGGCGCCACGTGCAGGCCGAAGACCATCGTGGGCGCCGGGTGGTCCAGCGCGCCCTCGGCCAGCATCGTGCGCGCGCCGCCCGGCTCGGCCACCGGCGGACCCTCCTCGGCCGGCTGGAAGACGAAAAGGACCGTGCCGGCGAGCCGGTCGCGCACCTCGGCCAGCACGGTGGCGGCGCCGAGCAGCATCGCGGTGTGGGCGTCGTGGCCGCAGGCGTGCGAGACCGGGAACGGGCCGCCGGGGTAGTCGATGTCGACGACGTGCGAGGCGAACTCGGCCCCGCACAGGTCCCGCACCGGCAGCGCGTCGATGTCGGCCCGCAGCGCCACCACCCGGCCCTCGCCCCCGCCGGAGCGCCCGCCGCCGCGCAGCACGCCGACCACGCCGTGTCCGGCGATGTCGGTGCGCACCTCGTCGAGGCCGAGCGAGCGCAGGTGCCGGGCGATCAGCGCGGCCGTCTCGCTCTCCCGGTTGGACAGCTCCGGATGCCGATGCAGGTGCTGGCGCCAGCCGATCACCTGGTCGGTGCCGGCCGCGGCGGCCCGGTCCAGCGCGGCGTACAGGTCCTCGTCGGCCATGGCGGGCTCCGCTTCGTCGCGTGGTACTGGTACGTACGGTCCGTCCGACCGTAAGCGCCCGAGCGCCCGGGCCGCCGCCGGAGTGCGCCGGACGGGCTATCCGGCCGTGATCGCCCGGCCCGGGTTCCTACTCACGCTGAGGATGGCGATGTCGTCGGCCTGGCCGCCGCGGGAGAACTGCACCAGGTCGTCGCGCAGGGCCTCGGGGACGCGGTCGGGCATCAGGTGCTCGGCCATCTGCACCGCGCGCTCGGTCGGGTAGAACTCGCCGCGGCGGGTGCGCGCCTCGGTCAGCCCGTCGGTGTAGAGCAGCAGCGACTCGCCCGGCCGCAGCTCGAACCCGCTGGCCGAGCGCGGCCCCCGGACCAGGTCGGCCAGGCCGAGCGGCAGGCCGTTGTCCGGGAACTCCACGAACCGCGGACCGCCGGGCCGGCCGAGCAGGATCGGCGGCAGGTGGCCGCAGTTGATCGCCTCCACGTGGGTGCGCCGGTCCGCGTCGAGGTGCAGGATCAGCGCGGTGGCGAAGCGCTCGCCGCCGCCGGAGCGGGCGGCGAAGGTGTTGTGCCGCACCACGGCCGACTCCAGCGCGTCGACCACCCCGGCCAGCTCCGCCTCGCGGTAGGCCGCCTCGCGGAAGGCCCCGATGATGCCGAAGGCGGTGCCGATCGCGGGCAGGCCCTTGCCCTGTACGTCGCCGATCAGCACCCGGGTGCCGTACGGGCTCGCCACCACGTCGTACACGTCCCCGCCGACCAGCTTGTCCTCGTGCATGGGCTCGTAGACGCCGTCGACCACGACCTCCGCGGTGCGCTGCGGCAGCGGCGCGAGGATCTCGCGCTGCATCGCGGTCGCGGTGATCCGCAGCCGGGCCATCTCCCGCTCCCGGGTGGTGCGGTGGTGGCAGACGTACACCGCCGCGACACACAGCAGGAAGGTCAAGATGACCAGGAAGTAGGCGTCGGAGCTGTGCGGGTCGGGGAAGTACAGGGCCGAGGCGAGGGTGGCGCCGAAGACCCAGGAGGCCACGAACACGGTCTGGCGCACCGTGCCCACCCCGGCCAGGATGCCGGGCAGGAACGCGAGCAGGCCCACCAGCCGCACTTCGTTGCCCACCGCCACGCCCATCCCGAGCAGCACGGTCGTGAGCACGATCGTCCAGGTCAGCATGGTCGGCAGGGCCGGCGGCCGGGTCGGGTCTGGTTCGGTCATAACGTACGGATCGTAGCCGAACGGACACGGCCGCAGCCCGGTCTCGGCCCGCCGCGTGTCGGCCCGCTGATGATCGTACCCTGATTCACCCGGGCCCGGCCGGGGCTCGGCTCGGGCCCGTGACGGCCGCGTCGGGTCCCGCCGGGCGGTGGCGAAATCGGAGTGAATCGGGCCACATCCCCCCGCTCGGAGCCCCTCCGAACGGTCACGGAAGCATCTCGGCGGGCGCGGCGAGGGTTGACGCGCAGAAATGTTTGCGTTATCAATTCTCCCATGCAGTCCACAGGGAGCGGCCGAGCGCCGGTGATGGCCGATGTCGCCCAGGCGGCCGGGGTCTCGCACCAGACGGTCTCCCGGGTGCTCAACGACCACCCGAACGTCAAGCCGGCCACCCGCGACCGCGTGCTCGCCGCCATCAGGGAGCTGGGATACCGGCCCAACGTGGCGGCGCGCGCCCTGGTCACCCGGCGCACCAGGACCCTGGGCGTGGTCAGCTTCAACACCACGCTCTACGGCCCCGCGTCCATGCTCTACGGGATCGAGCAGGCTGCCAAGGACCTCGACTACTTCGTCGCGGTGGCCGCCCTCGCCGCCCTGGACCGCCGCTCCGTACTCGACGCCGTGGACCGGCTGCGCGACCAGGCCGTGGAGGGCCTGATCGTGATAGCGCCGCAGACCAGCGCGGTCAACGCGCTCTCCCAGGTGCGTTCGGACCTGCCGCTAGTCGCGGTCGGCTGCGGCACCCACGCCGCGCTCAGCTCGGTCGCGGTGGACAACGAGGCCGGCGCCGAGCGCGCCACCTCCTACCTGCTCGACCTCGGGCACCGCACCGTGCACCACGTGGCCGGGCCGCGCAGCTGGCTGGACGCGCAGGAGCGCGAGGTCGGCTGGCGCCGGGCCCTTTCGGCCCGCGGCGCGGCCCAGCCCGAGCCGTTCGTCGGCGGGGACTGGTCCTCGCGCACCGGCTACGAGCTCGGCCGCGAGCTCGCCGCCCGCGCGCACGACCCGCGGGACCCGATCACCGCCCTGTTCTGCGCCAACGACCACATGGCCCTCGGCCTGCTGCGCGCCGTGCAGCAGGCCGGACTGCGGGTCCCCGAGGACCTGAGTCTGATCGGCTTCGACGACATCCCCGAGGCCGAGTACTTCGGCCCCCCGCTGACCACCATCCGACAGGACTTCGACGAGCTCGGACGGCGTGCGCTCGGCACGCTGATCGAGCTGGTGGACCTCAACGCCGGCGGAGGTCCGGCCCCGCGCAACGCGCCGCGGGTGACCATCGGCCCCGGCCTGGTCGTGCGCGCCTCCACCGCCCCACCGCGGGCCGGGGCGGCCTGACCGGCTCCGGCCGCTCCCGCACCCCGCCCGCCGCCGCGTCCACCGCGGCCCGCCGCACGTCGGCGGCCCTGCCCCAGGGTCGCCGATCCGACGATGCACCTGCTCCACCGCTGGAAGGACCTCGAGGATGAGAACGGCCGGTCATGATTGTTAACGCTCACACCCAACGTGTTGATGAAGGTATTGACGTGGCGGACGACGCCTGCGTGATCGGAGTCGACTACGGCACACTCTCCGGGCGCGCGCTGGTGGTGCGGGTGTCCGACGGCGCCGAGCTCGGCAGCGCGGTGCAGCCCTACCGGCACGCGGTGATGGAGCGCACGCTCCCGGCCAGCGGCGCTCCGCTCCCGCCGGACTGGGCCCTGCAGGACCCCGACGACTACCGCGACGTGCTGCGCACCGCGGTGCCCGCCGCGCTGGCCGCCGCCGGCGTCAAGCCCGAGCAGGTCGTCGGCATCGGCGTCGACTTCACCGCGTGCACCGTGCTTCCGACCCTGGCCGACGGCACCCCGCTGTGCGAGCTGACGCCCTATCGGAACCGGCCGCACGCCTACGTCAAGCTGTGGAAGCACCACGCCGCCCAGCCGCAGGCCGACCGCATCAATGCCCTGGCACACGAGCGCGGAGAGAAGTGGATCGGGCGCTACGGCGGCAAGATCTCCTCCGAGTGGGAGTACGCCAAGGGCCTGCAGCTGCTCGAGGAGGACGCCGAGCTCTACCACAGGGCCGAGCGCTGGATCGAGGCCACCGACTGGATCACCTGGCAGCTGACCGGCGAGGAGAGCCGCAACGCCTGCACCGCCGGGTACAAGGGCATCCTGCAGGACGGCGAGCGCCCGGGCGCGGAGTACCTGGCCGCGCTCAACCCCGACTTCGCCGGCTTCACCGCCAAGCTCGAGTTCCCCGTCTCCGCGCTCGGGGACAGGGCCGGCTCGCTGTGCGAGGCCGCGGCCGGGTGGACCGGCCTGCCCGCCGGGATCGCCGTGTGCGTCGGCAACGTGGACGCGCACGTGACCGGCCCGGCCGTGCAGGGCGTCGAGCCCGGGCAGATGGTCGCCATCATGGGCACCTCCACCTGCCACATCGTCAACGGCGGCCCCAGCGACGAGGGCGCGGGACCGGCGGACGTGGCCGGCATGTGCGGCGTCGTGGACGGCGGCATCATCGCCGGACTGTGGGGCTACGAGGCCGGGCAGAGCGGCGTGGGCGACATCTTCGCCTGGTTCGTCGAGCGCTACAGCTCCCCCGCCCTGGTCGCCGAGGCGGCCGAGCGCGGCGTGAGCCTGCACGAACTGCTCACCGAGCAGGCCGCGGACCACGAGGTGGGCGCGCACGGCCTGGTCGCGCTGGACTGGCACAGCGGCAACCGCTCGGTGCTGGTGGACCACAGCCTCTCCGGCGTGATCGTGGGACTGACCCTCGGCACCGCGCCGCACGAGATCTACCGGGCGCTGCTGGAGTCCACCGCGTTCGGCACCCGGGTGATCGTGGAGGCGCTGGAGGCCGGCGGGGTGCCGGTGACCGAGTTCATCGCGGCCGGCGGCCTGATCAAGAACAGCTTCCTGATGCAGATGTACGCGGACGTGCTGCGCCGCCCGGTCAGCCTGGCCGGCTCGGCCCAGGGCCCGGCGCTCGGCGCGGCCATCCACGCGGCCGTCGCGGCCGGGGCGTACCCGGACGTGGTGAGCGCGGGCGCGGCCATGGGCAGCCGGGTGGCCTCGGCCTACCTGCCGGACGAGGGCCGGGCCAAGGCCTATGACGCCCTGTTCGCCGAATACCTGACGCTGCACGACTACTTCGGCCGGGGCGGCAACGACGTGCTGCGCCGGCTGCACGAGATCAAGACGGGTGCCCACTGATGACCGACCGGTTCTCCCCCGAGATACGCGCCGCGATAGAAGCGGCCCGGGCCGATGTGTGCGCCCTGCACGCCTACCTGCCCAAGTCCGGCCTGGTCGCCTGGACCTCCGGCAACGTCTCGGCCCGGGTGCCCGGCGCCGACCTGATGGTGATCAAGCCCAGCGGCCTCGAGTACGAGGAGCTGACCCCGGCCTCGATGGTCGTGTGCGATCTGGACGGCGTGCTGGTCGAGGGCGACTACAAGCCCTCCAGCGACACCGGTTCGCACGCGTACGTCTACCGGCACCGCCCGGACGTCGGCGGAGTCGTGCACACCCACTCCCCCTACGCCACCGCCTGGTCCGCCCGCGGCGAGGCCATACCGTGCGTGCTCACCGCCATCGCGGACGAGTTCGGCGGCGACATCCCGATCGGGCCGTTCGCCCTGATCGGGGACGAGTCGATCGGCGCCGGGATCGTCGAGACGCTGGCCGGCAGCCGGTCCCCGGCCGTGCTCATGCGCAGCCACGGCGTCTTCACGATCGGTGCCAGCGCCCGCGCCGCGGTCAAGGCCGCGGTCATGGTCGAGGACGCCGCGCACACGGTCCACCTGGCCCGGGTGCTCGGCCCCGTCATCCCGCTGGACGAGGCCGACATCAAGGCCCTGAACGACCGGTACACGAACGTCTACGGCCAGCCCGGCCGTGCCGAGACCGCTAAGAACGGTGACTCATGACTCAGCGCACTGACAGCGTCGTGTGGTTCCTGACCGGGAGCCAGTCCCTCTACGGCGAGGACACGCTCCGGCAGGTGGCCGAACAGTCCGGCCGGATCGCCGCGCTGCTCGACGACGCCGGGCTGCCCGCGAAGGTGGTGTGGCGTCCGGTGCTCAAGGACGCCGAGGCGATCCGCCGGGCCTGCATCGAGGCGAACACGGACGAGACCTGCGCCGGCGTGATCACCTGGATGCACACCTTCTCTCCGGCGAAGATGTGGATCGGCGGACTGGACGCGCTGGACAAGCCGATGCTGCACCTGCACACGCAGGCCGACGCCCCGCTGCCGTGGGCGAGCATCGACATGGACTTCATGAACCTGAACCAGGCCGCGCACGGCGACCGGGAGTTCGCGCACATCCAGACGCGCCTGAACGTGCCGCGCAAGACCGTGGCCGGGCACGCCTCCGACCCCGCGGTGATCAGCCGGGTCGAGGACTGGGTCAGGGCCTGCCTCGCCCGCGCCGACCTGCGCTCGCTCAAGCTGGCCCGGTTCGGCGACAACATGCGCGACGTCGCGGTGACCGAGGGCGACAAGGTCGAGGCGCAGCTCAAGCTCGGCGCGTCGGTCAACACCTACGGCGTCAACGACCTCGTGGCCGTCGTCGACGAGATCGACGACGCCTCGATCGACGCCCTGGTGGCCGAGTACGAGGACTCCTACACCGTCGCCGCCGCGCTGCGTAAGGGCGGGGACCGGCACGACTCGCTGCGCTACGCCGCCCGGATCGAGGCGGGCCTGCGCACCTTCCTGACCGAGGGCGGGTTCGGCGCGTTCACCACCAACTTCGAGGACCTCGGCGGGCTGCGCCAGCTGCCCGGCCTCGCCGTGCAGCGGCTGATGGCCGACGGCTACGGCTTCGGCGGCGAGGGCGACTGGAAGACCGCGCTGCTGCTGCGGGCGCTGAAGACCGCCGCGGCCGGACGCCCGGGCGGCACCTCGTTCATGGAGGACTACACCTACCACCTCGAGCCGGGCAAGGAGCTCATCCTCGGCGCGCACATGCTCGAGGTCTGCCCCTCCATCGCCGCGGCCACCCCGTCCTGCGAGATCCACCCGCTGTCCATCGGCGGGCGCGAGGACCCGGTCCGGCTGGTGTTCGACGCCGCCCCCGGCCCGGCCGTGGTCGCGGGCCTGGCCGACCTCGGCGACCGGCTGCGCATCATCGCCAACGAGATCGACGTGGTCGCCCCGCCCGAGCCGCTGCCCAAGCTGCCGGTCGCCCGGGCCGTGTGGAGCCCGCGCCCGGACTGGCGCACCTCGGTCGAGTCCTGGCTCACGGCCGGAGCGCCGCACCACACGGTGTTCTCCACCGCCATCGGCATCGAGGTCCTGACCGACCTCGCCCGACAGCTCGGCGTCGAGCTGCTGACCATCGGGGCCGAGACCACCACCGCCCGGTTCGAGCAGGAGATCCGCTGGAACCAGGCCTACTACCGGCTGGCGCGCGGCTTCTAGCCGCCGCCGGCCCCACGAGCGCCCGCCGCCGCCGCACCGGCGGCGGGCTGCACCACCCACGCACCACCCGCACACCCACGCACCACCCCGTAAGGCCGCACCGCTGCACCACCAGCACAACGGCTCCACCCGCACACGAAATGAGAACGCGCACAACCCAGAGCACTTCAACCCTCACCTCGAAGGGCACTGATCAATGAGGATCACACGCACCCGCACGTTGGCCGCGGCCACCGCCGCGCTGCTCACCGTCACCGCTTCGGCCTGTTCGAAGTCCGGCGGCGGCTCAAGCACCGACACCAGTGCGGCCGGCGCGACTGCGAGCATCGCCGCGTCCTGCTTCGCCAGCCCCAGCCCGCTCCCGTCCGCCACCGGTGACGCCCTGCAGGGCTCCGTCACCTTCAACGACGCCAACCTCACCGCGCTCGACAACGCGCTGGCCTGTGCCCTCAAGGGCCACAGCCTCTCGAACGTCAACGTCGCGATGGTCGTCAATGTGGCGGCAGACTACTGGAACGCCGGCAAGACCGGGTTCCAGGCCGGCTGCACCGCACTGGGCATCAGCTCTTCGAACTGCACCTACTTCGCCCCGCCGGACGGCACCCTGACCGAGCAGGACACCGAGCTCGAGACCCTGCGCGGCAAGGGCATCACCGGCTACTCCATCTCCGCGATCGACCCGGCCTCGGCGAAGAACGCCATCGCCACCGACGTCGCCAACGGCCTGTTCGTGCTCGCCATCGACTCGCCGCTGCCCGGCACCGACGCGGCCGGCCTGTACCTCGGCACCCCGAACACCGAGGCCGGCTACCAGGCCGGCCTGGCCATGAAGGCGGCCCTGAACGGCACCGGCGACGTGGCCGTCCTGGTCGGCTCGCTCACCGCCGCCAACGCCACCGAGCGCATCGCCGGCTTCAAGCAGGCCCTGGCCGGCACGAACATCAAGGTGACGGTCACCGAGAACGACAACCTCTCGGCCGCCACCGCCCAGTCCGACGCCGAGACGATCCTGGCCAACAACCCGGACGTCAAGGGTCTGTACGGGGTCTACTCCTACGACGGCCCGGCCCTGGCCAAGGCCGTCACCACGGCGAAGAAGACCGACGTCAAGATCGTCTGCGACGACAGCGACCCGGCCACCCTCAGCGCCGTGCAGTCCGGCGTCATCTCCGCCACGGTGGTGCAGATGCCGTACTACCAGGGCTACACCGGGGCGTACATCATGGCCGCGATGAAGGTCCTGGGCAAGACCGCGACCATGCAGCTGATCCAGCCCTTCCTGGAGACCGACGGCAGCACCCTGAGCTCCGGGGTGGGCGTGGTCACGCAGGCGGACTACTCGGCCTACACCTCGCTCGAAAGCCAGCTGGGAATCGGCTGACGATGATCGTGGAACCGACTCCGCAGAAGTCGGCGCCCGCCCTCGGCCGCGCGGTCATCGCGCGGCTGAGGGGGGTGCACAAGACCTACGGCCCGGTGCGCGTGCTCGACCTGCCCGAACTCGACCTCTACGCCGGCGAAGTCGTCGGCGTGGTCGGGGAGAACGGTGCGGGCAAGTCCACGCTGATGGGCACCCTGGCCGGCTCAGTGCGCCGCGAAGGCGGCGAGATCGAGATCGAAGGGCACGCGCTGCCGCCGGGCTCCACCGCGGAGTCGGCACGGCTCGGCGTCGCGCTGGTCTCCCAGGAGTTCCCGCTGGTCGGACAGCTGTCCGTGGCGGAGAACCTGCTGCTCGGACGGCGCCCGACCGGCTCGCGCCGGCGCGTGCTGGTGGACGGCCCGGCCCAGCGCCGGGCCGCCGAGGCCATGCTCACCGCCATCGGCCTGGCCCCGGGCGCGATCCCGGTCCGCCGCCAGGTGCGCAGCCTCCCGGTCCCGGCCCGGCAGCTGATCGAGATCGCCAAGGGCTGGGGCCGCGCGCCCAGGCTGCTGATCCTGGACGAGCCCACCTCCTCGCTCGGCCCGGTCGAGGCCCGGCTGGTGCTCGACCTGGCCCGCCGCGCGGCGGATCAGGGTTCGAGCGTGCTGTTCATCGGGCACCGGCTGGACGAGGTCCGGGAGGTCTCCGACCGGATCGTGGTGCTGCGCAACGGCAGGCTGGTGGCCGACCTGGCACCGGACGAGGCCACCGAGGAGCGGCTGATCCGGGAGATGGTGGGGGCCGAGGTCGCGCACAGCGCGCCCAAGACCTTCTCCACCGCCAACCCCGTACTGCTCTCGATCGAGGGCCTGACCGCCGAGGGCCTCGGCCCGGTGGACCTGACCGTGCGCGAGGGCGAGATCCTCGGCATCGCGGGTCTGATGGGCTCGGGCCGCAGCAGGCTGATCCACACGGTGGCCGGCGCGCAGCCGTCCACCGGCGGCTCGATGCACCTGAGCGGCAAGGCGTACGCGCCGCGCCGCCCCGGGGACGGCACCGACGCGGGCATCGCGATGATCCCGGAGGACCGCAAGCTGCAGTCGCTGGTGCTGTTCGCCCCGATCAAGGAGAACGTGACCCTGGGCATCCTGCGCCGGATCAGCAGCCGCGGCGTGGTCGGGCCGCGCAAGGTGCGCGGCGAGGCGAAGGCCATCACCGCCAACGTCAAGGTCCGGATGCAGTCGGTGGACCAGCCGATCGGGTCCCTGTCCGGCGGCAACCAGCAGCGGGCGATCTTCGGCCGGGCGTTCTCCACCTCGCCCCGGCTGCTGCTGCTCGACGAACCCACCCGCGGCGTCGACGTCGGCGCCAAGGCGGAGATCTACGAGCTGATCGACCGCACGGTCGCGCAGGGCACGGCGGTGGTCGCGGCCTCCTCGGAACTCGAGGAACTGCTGTGGATCTGCCACCGGATCGCGGTGATGCACCGCGGCCGGGTCGCCGCCGTGTTCGACCGCGCCGACGCCACCAAGGAGAACATCATGACCGCCGCGGCCACCGGCGCCGCGCCCATCCTGCCCGCCTCCCGAGCGAACGGAAGCACCTCGTGAGCGCCTCGACCCTGTCCCCCGCGCCGGCTCCGACCGGCGCGGCCGCCGCCTCGCGCGGCCCGAGCCTGCTGCGCCGGCTGGCGGCCACGCCGGAGGCCGGCGTGATCCTGGCCTGCGTGGTGGCCTTCATCGTGTTCGCGGTCGCCGCGCCGACCTACTCCAGCACGCCCAACATGCAGGTGATGGGCCGAGACCTGGCCCAGTTCGGCATCCTGGCGATCGGCGAGTCCTTCGTCATCCTGACCGGCGGGATCGACCTGTCGGTCGGCGGCCTGGCCGGCCTGTCCGGCATCCTGGTCGGCTGGTTCAGCGTCACCCACGGGATACCGGCCCCGCTGGCCATCCTGCTGACACTGCTGATCTGCGCCGGCATCGGGTACTGGCACGGCTCGATGGTCAACCGGCTCAACGTCCCGCCGTTCGTGATCACCCTGGTGACCTTCACGATCTGCAAGGGCCTGGCCCTGTCGATCACCGGCGGCACCCCGATCACGAACCTGTCGAACATCTTCGGCGACTTGTCGCTGTACTACGTCGGCCCGGTGCCGATCCCCGCGATCATCTTCGTGGGCGTGGCCGTCGCGGCCTGGTTCGCGTTGGAGCGTACGTACATCGGCCGGCAGATCTACGCGGTCGGCGGCAACCTGGAGGCGGCCCGGCTGGCCGGCATCCCGGTGGCCCGCCGGCGCACCACCGCGTACGTCACCAGCTCGGTCCTGTCCGGCGTCGTCGGCATGCTGATCATCGGCCGCCTCGGCGTCGCGGACCCCTCGATCGCGGGCACCGGCTACGAACTGACCGCGATCGCCGCGGCCGTCGTCGGCGGAGTGTCGCTGTTCGGCGGCGAGGGCAGGATCGTCGGCATCGCGGCGGGAGCGATCCTGCTGGAACTGATCAGCCAGGGCCTGCTCTCGCTGAACGTCAACACCTACTACCTGACCGTCGCCCAGGGCGTCGTGCTCGGCGTGGCGATCCTGGCCGACCGGCTGCGGGCCAAGTTCTTCGGCACCGGCCGAAGTTAGCCCCGTCCCATCCCC
>NZ_JAGSOG010000580.1 GCF_018139695.1 Actinospica durhamensis
ACCCCGCCCAGGTGCTTCTGTGGTGCACGGGTCGCCGGGAGTTGGACGGTTTCCCCGGCCGAACCTCTTGGGTGTGGAATGCGGCGCGATCCGACTGCTGACGAACACCTCGCCTCGGTGTCCGCGGCGGCGAGCGCGCTGTCCTACCAGAGGTATCCGTCGACGGGCGTGGGCTTCGCCGGGCGCTGCGCGACGTCGACGAGTTCGAGGAGGTCGCGCTCGAGGTTGGTGGCCAGCGCGGTGATCGGCACGTCCTGGGTGCGGTTGGCGAAGGGCTCCTCGGTGGAGGCCCCGACGCGTTCGACCATCCGGAAGAACAGCGCGATCAACACTGCGGACGGGATGACCAGCCACCGGTAGGCCGTCAGGGCGCTTATCGCGGCGAAGGGGAACACCAGGACGTAGCAGTGTACGAATATGCGGCTGACAAAGTCGTGCGGCCGCGGAATCGGGGTGATGCTCATCCGCTCGGCCAGGGCTTGTTGGGTAGAGAGCCCGGCGAGGGCGGTCTCCATCTGGAAGTTGTCCAGGCCGCTCAGAATGCCGGCCGCGTAGCCTCGGAAGATGGCCTGGCTCTGCATGCGGGCCAGCACGGCGGGCTTGTTGTCCGCGAGGAGGACCGCGGATGCCTCGTCAGGGGGCAGGAGGCGCGCGAGTTCAGGGGCGGAGTCTTGGCCGCGCAGGTGCCGGGCGAGGCTGTGCACCCAGGCCGCCTGCCGGTTGGCGACGTCGCGCTGCCAAGCGTGGACGGTGTCGGGGTCGATGGCAGGGTCGGTGAGTTTGGCATCCGTGATACTCCACGCGACGCGCACAAGGGTGCGGGACAGACCGGTGAGTTGGGCCCAGATGGTGCTCGCCTCCCACCAGCGTTGATAGGCGGTGTTGGCGCGGAAGGCCAGCAGGATGGCGAGTGCGGTGCCCAGAACGGTGGCGAGCAGCGAGGGCAGCGCGAGCCAATGGACGCCGGCGCGGTCGACCAGGAGATAGGCCGCGCTCGAGCTACCCGCAGCGAGCACCATGTCGAACCAGATGAACGGCAGTGTCCTGCGGACGTTGAAGGATTCCTTGATAATCACCAGCTCATGCTACGGATCTCGACGTAGCAGATCCATGAGATTGTCACCCCGCCCACTCGGGCAACTCCAAACGGATGCGACACTCAGCCTGGATCCACGGATGGCTATTCGCGCGTAGGCTGGCCCCGGTGACACGAGATGCCCCCTGACCTGGAAGAATGAGGTTTGTCTAGGACCTTGTTCGACCAGTTCAGAAGGGCATCTCGCGGATGCAATCTTCTCATGCCGCCGGGCACGTCTCGGCCTCGTTCTCGGATCCGAACCTCATCGCCTCGGCCGGCCTG
>NZ_JAGSOG010000581.1 GCF_018139695.1 Actinospica durhamensis
ACCCACTTCCCCCACATCCACTTCCCCCACAAGCACGTCAGCTCCAGGCACATCAGTTACAAGCACATCAGTTACAAGCACAGCAGCTGCAGGCACGTCAGCCACAGGCACGTCCGCAGCCCGCTCCACCACTCCCCGTCGACGGACCAGTCTCAGCCGCCGCCTGGCCGTCTCCGCACTCCTCGCCGTCCCTGTGCTGCTGCTCGCCATGGTCCCCGCGTTCCAGTTCCGCGGCTGGCAGTGGCTGTCCCTCGCCCTCGCCACGCCCGTCGTCGCCTGGGGCGGTTGGCCGCTGCACCGCGCCGCGTTGCTCAACCTCAAGCACGGCGCCGCGACCATGGACACCCTGGTCTCGCTGGGCACCATCGCCGCCTACGCCTGGTCGCTCCACGCCCTGATCTTCGGAACCGCGGGCGATCTCGGCATGCGGATGGACTTCTCCCTCACCGCGTCCGGTGACGGCAAGCAAGACATCTACCTCGAAGTCGCGTCCGCGGTCACCGTCTTCATCCTGCTCGGGCGGTACCTCGAAGAGCGCGCGAAGCGCAGCTCCGGCGCCGCTCTGCGCGCACTTCTCGAACTCGGCGCCAAGCAGGCCGTGGTGCTCGGTCCGGACGGCGTCGAGCGCCCGGTGCCGATCGAACTGCTCCAGGTAGGGGAGCTGTTCGTCGTGCGTCCGGGGGAGAAGATCGCGACGGACGGCGAGGTCGTCGAAGGCCAGTCCGCCGTGGACGCCTCGATGCTCACCGGCGAGTCCGTCCCGACCGAAGTCGGGCCGGGTGCCCAAGTCAGCGGCGGCACCGTGAACAGCGGCGGGCGCCTGATCGTGCGCGCCACCCGCGTCGGTGCGGACACGCGGCTCGCCCAGATCGCCCGCCTCGTCGTCCAAGCGCAGACCGGCAAGGCCGCCGTGCAACGCCTCGCCGACCGCGTGGCCGGAATCTTCGTGCCCGTCGTCATCGTCCTCGCGCTGGCGACCCTCAGCGGCTGGCTGATTGCCGGTGCAAGCACCGCACACGCCTTCACCGCGGCCGTCGCGGTCCTGATCATCGCCTGCCCCTGTGCTTTGGGCCTGGCGACCCCGACAGCCCTGCTCGTCGGCACAGGTCGCGGCGCCCAGCTCGGCCTGCTGATCAAGGGCCCCGAAGTCCTCGAGTCGACGCGCAAGGTGGACACCATCGTGCTCGACAAGACCGGCACGGTGACGACCGGTCAGATGACCCTCCTCGAGATCCACGCCGCCCCAGGCGCCGACTCGGCCGAAGTCCTCCGTCTAGCCGGCGCCGTCGAGCACCTGGCCGAGCACCCCATCGCCCGAGCCATCGCCCGAGCAGCCACCCACGCCGCCCACCTCC
>NZ_JAGSOG010000582.1 GCF_018139695.1 Actinospica durhamensis
GGGTGGGGACGTCGTCGAGGACGACGTCGGTCAGAGCCCACCACAGGTCGGTGCTCAGCCGGGGCGGCAGGTCGCTCGCGGTCAGGCGGGTGAGGGCGGCGAGGGTGGCGGGGCCGAGGCGGGAGGCGTGGTGCAGGCGCCGGTCGGAATCGCTCCCCCGGCTCAGGACGGCGATCGAGCGGGCGGCGCGGATGCGCACGAGGTCGTCGTCGTCCATGAGCAGCCGCGGCAGGGCGTCGACGGCGCTTTCGTCGAGGTGGCCGGCTTCGATCACCAGGAGGGTGGCGAGGTCGGCCACGCGCGGGTCGGCGGCGGCGCGCCAGCCGGCGACCTCGGCGAGCGGGCGGCGTTGGCGGGCGACGGTCAGGACGTCGGCGACGAGGTCGGTGTCGCCGGCGCGCAGCATCCGGGTGATGCTGGCGCAGGCGGGGGCGTCGAGGTCGACGCGGCGGGGGCTGCGGTGGCGCAGGGATTGGACGGCGGCGCGGCGCCGGGCCGGGTCGGCCAGGGCGGACCACAGTTCGCCGCCTTCGGCTTCGGGGTCTTCTTCCTGTTCGGCGGCGCGCAGCACGGTCAGGGCGTCGGCGTAGAGGGCGGCGCCGGTCAACGCGGCCCAGGAGCGCCAGCCGCCGAGGTTGGTCTCCCGGTGCATGTCGAGGGTGGTCATGTACGGGTCGAAGCGCAGCAGGGGGTCGGCGACGGTGGCGTGGGCGCCGAGCGCGGCGCGCAGGCGCAGCCGTTCGGTCGGTTCCTGGTCGGCGATCTCGGTGAGCTGGCCGCGCAGCCGGTGGAAGTCGCGCGGGGAGACGGCGCGGGCGAGGCGGGTGACGCCGAGCGCGGCGTCGAAGGAGGTGTCCATCGCGGCGATCGCGGTGCGGGCCCGCGCGGTCGCGTCCTGATCCCAGGTCAGAACGCCGAGGGTGACGGCGAGTTCGAGGAATCGGAGGCGTTCGTGGGGTCCGGTGACGGCGTCGGCGGCGCTCAGCAGGCTGTCGCGGTCGGCGGCGCCGCCGCGCAGCGCGGCCAGGTGCGCGCCGGCGCGGGCGCGCGGGTAGGGTGCGTCGATGTCGGCGGCGGCCTTCTCCAGCAGCGCGAGGAGCATTGGTTCGTCGAGGTCTGCTTCGGCCAGGGCGGTGAGCGGGGTGAGCGCGGGGGCGGCGGCGCCGAGCCGGCGCAGGGTCCGCAGGACGCTGACGGGGTCTTCGCGGCGTTCGCGCAGGGCGAGGCAGGCTGCTTCGACGAGGAGTTCCCCGGCGGTCAGCAGCGGGATGAGGCGGTCGAGCATCCAGCAGCGCACGAACGTGAGCCGGGGGGCGAGGCCGAGCAGCGCGGTGAGGGCCTCGAGGG
>NZ_JAGSOG010000583.1 GCF_018139695.1 Actinospica durhamensis
TGGGGTGCCCCGAAGATCTTGGACACTGGTCCTCCGATAGGCTTATGCCTAGATTGAGAGGAAACAGTGGATAAAGGTGGAGCTGGCAAGGGCAGCGGACGCCGCTGGTACTCGCCGGAGTTCAAGGCCGAGGCGGTGCGCGAGGTGCTCGACGGGCCGCGGCCGGTCTCGCGGGTCTCGGTGGAGATCGGGGTGGACGAGGGCACGCTGCGGCGGTGGGTGCAGCTCGAGCGGCGCCGGCGGGTCGGCGATCCGGACGCGGTCGCGCCAATGGCACACGGCGGGGACGCGGCCTCGGACGCGGCGCGGATCCGGGAGTTGGAGCGGGAGCTGCGCGAAGCACGTCAAGAGGCTGATTTCCTGAAAAAAGCTGCGGCCTTCTTCGCCCGCGACCATCGGTGAGCGAGCGCTACGAGCTCATCGACGGCGAGAAGGCCCGCTTCCCCCTGGCGCTGATGTGTCGCGCGCTGGAGGTCTCACGCTCGGGCTACTACGCCTGGCGCGCGCGTCCCGCCTCGGCCACCGTGGAGCGCCGCCGCGACCTGCAGGTGGAGATCTACGAGATCTTCTACGCGGTCGGGCGGATGCGCTACGGGTACCGGCGGGTCCACCAGATGTTGCGGCGGCGCGGGATCGAGGCCGGCCCGGAACTGGTGCGCGGCCTCATGCGCGAGTTGGGCCTGCTCCCGCTCCAGCGGCGCCCGTGGCGCAGGACGACGATCGCGGACCCGGACGCCGAGGCCACCCCGGACCTGGTCGCGCGCCGGTTCGCCGCCGAGCACGTCGGCCAGGTGATGGTCGGCGACATCACGTATATCCGCACGTGGGAGGGATGGGTATACCTCGCCACCGTGATCGACTGCGCCACGAAGATGGTGCTGGGCTACGCCACCGCCGAGCACATGCGCGCCGGGCTCGTCATCGACGCGCTCTCGATGGCCGTGCGCAACCATCGGATCCCGGCCGACGCGGTGTTCCACAGCGACAGGGGCAGTCAGTACACATCGGCCGAGTACCGCAAGGTCCTGACCGCGCACGGCATCCGGCCGTCCATGGGAAAACGGGGCGTGTGCTGGGACAACGCGATGGCGGAGTCCTTCAACGCCGTCATCAAGAACGAGCTGATATACCCGACCGAATATCAGACCAGGAAGCATGCGGAGCGTGACATTGCCGCGTACATCGAGCTGTTCTACAATTGCCAACGCCTTCACTCGGGGATCGGCTATGCGACTCCCCTCGAAGCCTACCGAGAGAAGCAGGCGAACCTGACGCTCGCCGCGTGATCACACCGCGGGACCAGTGTCCAAAATTCGCGGGGCAGCCCA
>NZ_JAGSOG010000584.1 GCF_018139695.1 Actinospica durhamensis
TAACGGATCAAGGCGGGAACTCGCACGGTCACCACGCGGCTACAGACGGCCGCCTACCTAGACTTCTCATGTCCGCGGATCGGGACTCACATGTCCGCCCACCACGACTCTTCCACGTCCGCCGTCATTTGCGCACGGATCTGAGTGCTAGCCGGGTGGCTTTGGCCGCAATAATATGCGAGCGTGACCGCTTCCTGTTCGGGGAAGCGGTCACGGCTCTGCGCTCGCGCGGTGGCGGCCCTGAGGTCGTGGCCGGCGGAGTATTTCGGTGCCCGGGCCTGCTTGCCGATGTCAAAGCGCAGTCGCGTTGATCGCTGAACTCGGGCTCGGCTGTTTTGCCACATCTGCGTTCGTACTCGACGTCTGCTGTATGCCGGGAACCCTTTGGGCAAAGCAATGCCGTACTCGATGGGCAGGTGTGTACCCGTCGGTGGAGTAGTTCCCGCACGTGTGCGTCCAGCCGGAGGCGCGGTTTGGATGTCTGCTGTCCCGGTTTCGCCCGGATCCCGTGGCCGTGGCCGCGATCGCGTGGCTGGGTCTGCGCTTCGGTGCGATGGTGGGGGAGGGCTGGGTCGCTCTCCAGGCGGCCCGGATCGCTGCCGTTGGGTCCGGTGCGGAGCCGTTGCGGCCCGTTGGCGGCAGTTCGGTGCAGACGTGAGCAGTTGGCTCCCTGTGGGCCGCGTCGGGCCCTCTGGCGGCGGTGCGGGCGCGTGGGGTCAACGGGAGCGAACGGGAGTGAACTGCGCTGTTTCCGGTGAACTCTTCGAACGGGCCTGAGACGGCTTTCGGACCGTCAGGTTTCTCGCCATCTGCCGCTTTACCAGCGGGGCGGCCGGTGCCGAAACTCGTTTCGGGTGGCCGGGGATGGCTCGGAAGATGACAGGTCGCCAGAACTCATTCGAAAAGGCGACGGGCCGAAGAGCCGACGGAGCCGTTTCGGGATCGCGAACCTGGCCGCGCCATCGCATCTCATTCAAACTCGGTCCACGGATCGGGTGCGGTTGACCGCAGTTGAGCGTGGATGAGTTCCGTTGCGCGCAGATCGGGACAAAGTTCCGCCCTTTTCGGCTCTGCTCCCACCGTGCTCCCTGCTCCCACGACCATGGGAGCAGATGCAAGTAAAGCCCATGATTACCTTTCGGTAGCACATGAGCCTGACCTGCGTACTTCGCGGTGGGCGATACTGGGATCGAACCAGTGACCTCTTCGGTGTGAACGAAGCGCTCTCCCGCTGAGCTAATCGCCCGCGACGTGGAAAACAGTAGCAGGTGCGGGGCCGGGGGATCCAATCGATACCGGGTGGGCGCGTCGAGGGTGCCCTGTCTCT
>NZ_JAGSOG010000585.1 GCF_018139695.1 Actinospica durhamensis
TTCGCCCGGCGCCCCACTCCGCCGGCGATACCCGAGCACGCCTGGATCAACGAACCGAAACCAGAGACAGAACCCGTCCTACGCTATCCATAACAACAGGCCGTCTTACTTGACTTGACAACTTCCGCCCGGCCGGCCGGCCTGCCACCATCGATGAGAAGGACACTGACGATGGCCACCCCCTCCGCCCCGCCGATCCTCGACGAGCTCGACCGCCTGCTGCGCCGGATGAGGCTGCCCTACCTGCGCAAAGCGGCCCCCGACGTCCTCGCCACCGCCCGCGCCCAGTGCTGGGACCCGCCGCGGTCCTGCGGATCCTGTTCAACGAAGAGGTCGAAGGCCGCAACTCCGCCACCCGCCGCACCCGCAGACACGCCGCGCACTTCCCGACCGGCAAGACCCTCGGCTCCTGGCGGGCCAAGGACTCCTCGATCCCCATGCCCACCCAGAACACCCTGAGCACCCTCGAATGGATCGGCCGCAAGGAGAACCCGGTGATCTCAGGACCCTCAGGCACCGGCAAGAGCCACTTCACACCGAGGGCCTGGCCCAGGCCGCGATCGAGAAGGACCTGAAGGCTCCCGCTTCGGTCTGAGTCGCGTCCTGCTGCCTCTTGCGGAGCCGCAGAGCGGCCACGACGCTCGGCGGGAGCGAAGGGAAGTCGTGTCGGAGTCCTCGGTCTTGGTCTCGCGGCGCATCAGTTCACTGCCGGCCCGCTGGAGCTGGTCCATCGTGCGCAGCGCGGCGCGTTCTAGTTTACCGCTCCCAGGTGAGCCTGAGCACGTCCCCCCGGCGCAGGCCGAGGACGAGGAAGAGGACCCACGGGGCGAAGAGCGGGTCACCGGCGCTGCTTCCCGAGGGCGTCACCCGGAGGGTTGCCTGGCGCCAGCCGGCGCGTCAAGCGCTCTTTGCTTGTTGCTTGACGCATCGGCCGGCGCCAGGCAGAACAGTGTTTGCCGCCACCGGGGATGATCCGAGCAGCCCCCCGCTCAATGGGCTGCGGCCGAGGGCGAGAGCAGATTCCGACGCAGGCTGTAGCGTTGTTGCCTGGCATTATGACACCATCGTGACATGATGGCATGGATGCAGTCGCGGTCACTGCTGGTCTTCTTTGTGATCTGCTTCGCCGCTTTGCTTCTCGCCAGCCTGGCGTGTCAACGGCCACGAAGTGACCTTGTTGGGCGGACAGCGGATGGCGAGGCTGGCGGACAGCGGAAGTCCAGGCTGGTGCCCACCGATGTCCCGGTGGGCGGCCGTGGGGTTCCCGCGAGGATGGT
>NZ_JAGSOG010000586.1 GCF_018139695.1 Actinospica durhamensis
AGGGCCCGAAAGGCGGGCGGCCCCCCGCATTCGACGCCGAACTGTACAAGCGCCGCAACCTGATCGAACGATGCAACAACCGGATCAAGCAGTGGCGCGGCATCGCGACCCGCTACGACAAGCTCCCCGACCGCTACCAAGGCGGAATCGAGCTGGTCAGTGCACTGATCTGGCTACGGTCTCTGTGCCCGGAATGACCCGGACACAGAGACCGTACATAGAGATTAATAGATGGTCAGATTCACCAACACCGCCTAGAGCTGATGCTGAGGACGTGGGCGCCAGTGTCGTCGGTCCCTGACACGATGCGGCCATCGACCTTGCGGGGGCGGTCGAGGAGTTCGTGTGTTCGCACGCGGCGTTGAAGCAGCCCACGAACACGCTCGCCGCGTATCGGGGGGACCTGGCCGGCTCGCGGGCTAGGCGAGGGCGCGACCGGCCCGGTGGCCCGGCGATCTGCCAGACTTGTCGCCATGGCCATCCGTCTCTGTGTCCTGCTCTGGCCGGCCAGCGGTGCAGAGGAAGATCTTCGAGGTTATGAGGACGCCGTGCTGCCCCTCCTCGACGAGCACGGCGGTCGGCTGGTCGCCCGTGAGACCGTTGTTCGCGCGAGTGAGAACGACCCGCTCGAGGTCCAGCTGATCGAGTTGCGGGACCAGGCGGGACTGGACGGCTACCTGTCGGATCCTCGGCGCCTCGCCCTGGAGGACGAGCGTGCCCAAGCGGTCGCGCGCACTCGGATTCTGCGGCTGGAGGGGTGACGAAACAGCCGCGCGGTAAGGGATTCGCAGTAGGTGACGGTCGCGATCTCAGCTCAACGCGCGCGGGCTCGCTCACAAGCAGACTACGTGGGATGACGTCAGGTTCTCCGATATAGCCCGAGGATCGATCTGACGGGGCCGGACTGGGATGGCGCGCTCTATCCCGACCTCATCACGGGAGGGGGACTGGCGGAAACGCTGAACCGGGCGGCTGACGACGCAGGGCTCGATATCTCGGGTGGGCCCGTTGGTCGCGACCAACGGGCCCTTCCGTGTTCCGTCCACGGCGTCAGCGCGTCGCAGCCAGCGCAACGCAGCCAGCGCGTCGCACGAGGGTGCGAGCGCCGCGAGCTTACGACGCCGTCTGGGCGGGCCGGCGTCTGTGATCCGTCCTGGGTTGGAGTTTGTGGAGTTCGTCGAGTATGCGGAGCTTTTCACGGGCCGGGTTTCGCGTGGCCGTCTTCGGTGTGGGTGTACGTGGTGGGGTGGACGGCTGTCTCTTATACACAGCT
>NZ_JAGSOG010000587.1 GCF_018139695.1 Actinospica durhamensis
GGCGGGGGCCGCCGCGGCGGGCTCCGCGGCCTCGACGTCCGGCGCGGCGTGCCGGGCGGCGGCGATGCGCGCGGGCTCCATCCCGGCCCGCGCGGCCCGGCCGGTCGGCGCCGCTGGCTCCGGCCGCGCCTCGGTCACCAGCCGGTTCGGCAGCAGGATGCTCGCGCGCACGCCGCCGCCGTCGCCCGGTTCCAGGGTGACCTCGAAGCCGATCGCGCGGGCCAGGCGCCCGACCACGGCCAGGCCGAGCCGCGGCGTGGTGCCCAGGGCCGCGACCTCGAGCCCGGCGTTCTCGCTGGCCAGCACGAGCGCGGCGCGGGCCTGCGCCTCGGGCCCGAGTCCGACGCCGCTGTCCTCGACCTCGATGACCAGGCCGTCCGGCAGGCTCGCCGCGCTGAGCACCACGTGCGTGTCCGGCGGGGAGTAGCGGGTGGCGTTGTCGAGCAGTTCGGCCAGCGCGTGGACGAGCCCTTCCACCGCGTCGCCGGCCACCGCGGCCTGCTCGGGCAGCCGCCCGATCGTCACCCGGCGGTACTCGGTGATCCGGGACATCGCGCCGCGGAAGACGTCGAGCAGCGGCGCCGGCTTGGTCCAGCGGCGCCCGGCGCGCTCACCGCCGAGCACGGCCAGGCTGTCGGCGAGCCGGCCCACGAGCGCGGTGGCGTGGTCGAGGTGCAGCAGGTCGGCGAACACGGCCGGGTCGGCGCCGTGCCGGTCCTCCATCTCGCGCAGCTCCCGCAGCTGCCGGTTGACCAGGGCCTGGATCCGGCGGGCGAGGCTGACGTAGGCGTGCCGCACGTGCGCGGCGGGGGCGGGCGACTCGGGCTCAGGGCTCTGCTCCGCCGCGGCCGCGGGCTGCCGGGGCGCGACCGCGGCGTGCCGGGACGGCTCGGCACCGGCGCGCCCCCCGCGCCCCGCGGCCAGCGCGCACACCGCGGCGGCCGCGGCGATCAGTTCGAGCGCATAGATCAGAAGTCTGGCTCCGCCGGGCCCGCGCACGGCGGCGAGCGTGCCCACCAGGGCCGCGGCCAGCGCGAGCAGCGCGGCCGACCGGGCCACCGGCGCCGCCCGCCCGGACCCGGGCGAGCGGGGTGCGGGTCCGCGCGACCGGACGGGGTCGGCGTCGGAGTCCGGTGGTGCGGGGGCGGGCCGCGTTAGCGCCATGGGCGTCCTCGGGGTTCGATCTGAGCGGGTGAGCGCGGCGGCGAGGCTCGCGCGTACCGGCCTAGCCATATCCCTTTCGAGCGTGATCCCGCAGCACGTTGCCCACCCC
>NZ_JAGSOG010000588.1 GCF_018139695.1 Actinospica durhamensis
CGTCGGCGCCGGTCCCGCCGGCATGGCCACCGCCCTGTCCGTCCACCAGGCCGGCCACGACGTCGCCCTGTTCGAGCGCCATCCACAGGCCCGGCCCGCCGGCAACATCCTGAACCTGTGGCCCGCCCCCATCAAAGCGCTGGGCCTGCTCGGCGTGGACACCGAGGACCTCGGAGCGCCCTGCGCCACCGAGTTCCGCAACGCCGCCGGGCACCGCCGCGTCAAGGTGCTGCTGCCGGAGGAAATCCAGCGCGAGTACCGCGGCGGCTTCATCGGACTGCTGCGACCCGAGCTCTACCAGCGCATGCTCGCCGCGCTGCCCGACGGCGTGCTCCGCACCGGATGCGAGGTCGAGGACATCGAGCAGGACCGGTCCGGGGTGCGCCTGCACCTGTCCGACGGCTCCGTACACGAGGCCGACGTGGTGGTGGGCGCCGACGGCATCAACTCCCTGGTGCGCCGGACGCTGTGGGGCGAGACCCCGATCCGTCAGCACAACCTGCAGATCTTCGGCGGCTACACCTTCGACGAGTCGATCCCGGGCGAACGCGGCCTGTGCCTGATCTCGCACGACCGCACCGTGCAGGGCAGCGTCACCGAGATCCGGTTCGAGGGCCGACCCGGCCGGCAGTGGTGGGTCCTCGAAGCCTGGGACGCCTCCCGCGAGTTCACCGGCGACCTGCACGCCCGCGCCACCGAACTCGCCGCCCGCTTCCCCGGCACCCTGCCCGCCCTGGTCGCCGCCACCGACCCCGCGCACGTCCAGCGCTGGCCGATCCGCGACCGCAAGCCGATCAAGCAGTGGTCCAAGGGCCGGGCCACCCTGGTGGGCGACGCCGTCCACCCCACCTCGCCCTACGCCGCGTACGGCGCGGGCATGGCCACCGAGGACGGCTACTTCCTCGGCCGCCGCCTGGCCGGAGTGGACCTGAGCGACCCCCGGCAGATCGCCGCCGCCCTGCAGGCCTTCGAGGAACCGCGGCGCCCGCACACCGCCCGGCAGTCCCAGCAGGCCTTCATCCTCGGCCAGGTCTTCCACCACGCCCCGGCGCCGCTGCGCCCGATCCGCGACGCGATCCTGGACCACACCCCGCTGCTGCAGAAAGTCGTCGGCGAAGCCACCCCCGGCGAGATCATCAAGCAGATCGGCGAGATCGACCGCGCCGAGGCCGCGTTCCGCGCAGCCCTCGGCACGAGCGTCTGACGCGGCCGAGACCACACAACGGCCGCGCCACCCGGGGCGCTCACCCGCCCCGGGTGGCTC
>NZ_JAGSOG010000589.1 GCF_018139695.1 Actinospica durhamensis
CAGCCTCCCCACACCCCGGTCGTCCACCTGCTGATCGGCCTCACCGGCTCCGGCAAAACGACCTACGCCCGCCGCCTCGAAGCCGAGGGCGCACTGCGGCTCTCGGTCGACGAAGAGGTCTTCGCGCGCAACGGCAGGTACGGCATCGACTACCCCGACCACGAGTACCCCGCCCGCGAACGCCCAGTGGTCGAAGACCTGCGACGCCGTCTGGTCGAGGCAATCCGCGCAGGCCGCGACGTAGTCCTCGACTACGGCCTGTGGCGCCGCACGGAACGCGAGGCGTACAAGAAGCTGGTCGAGGACGCCGGCGGCACCTGGCGCCTGATCTACCTGAAAGTCGACAAAGCCGAACTCCTGCGCCGCTTACGCGAACGCAACCTCCGCGCCGACGCCAACGCCCTCCCCGTCACCCCGGACATGCTCGACGACTTCTACGCCCGCTTCGACGAGCCGAATGCCGAAGGCGAGGAGATCATCGTTTGATCATCGTGGCCGAATGACCTAAACCGCCCTGACAGCCCCTTCAGGCCAGACGACGCGCACCGGAACGCCACGCTCCCGTGCTTCGCCCACGACCTCGGCCGTCCCGCCATAGCCCCGCGCTGGCTGCCCGTCCCAGACGGCGATCAGCTCACCGATAATCGTCAGCATGAGCACGCTGGCAGCCATGTACGCCTCGGAGCCGGACTCGACGTAGGCCAACTCATGGACCTCACTGGCCAGACCGATGATCTCGTCGTAGTCGGCGTGGTGGCTCCCCGGCAGGCTCTCACGGTACGTGCCGGCCGGCACGATGACTTCGAGCGAACCGCCGCGCGCAAGCACCTCTCGGGCGAAGAGCGTATCCGCGCCGTCGGCAAGACAGGTAACGCCGACGAGCTCACCCTCACCTGGAGCGGCGTCGCCGAGCTCAGCGCGAAGCATCGCAATCACGCGCTCGGCGACGTCCGCCGACAGTCCCCGGTGACCGGTGATTCCGACTCTGCCCACGGCGGCGCTCCTAGGCAGTGTTGGTGAATCTGACCATCTATTAATCTCTATGTACGGTCTCTGTGTCCGGGTCATTCCGGGCACAGAGACCGTAGCCAGATCAGTGCGCTGACCAGCTCGATTCCGCCTTGGTAGCGGTCGGGGAGCTTGTCGTAGCGGGTCGCGATGCCGCGCCACTGCTTGATCCGGTTGTTGCATCGTTCGATCAGGTTGCGGCGCTTGTACAGTTCGGCGTCGAATGCGGGGGGCCGCCCGCCTTTCGGGCCCT
>NZ_JAGSOG010000058.1 GCF_018139695.1 Actinospica durhamensis
GGGTTGGTGGCGGGGAGGTGGTGCAGGCGGTAGCCCGCCGCGGTCCTGGTACGGCTGATGAGCCTGGCGCCGAGTTCGCGCAGCTGGTGGTTCAGCGGCAGGCCGGACAGGTGGGCGCCGACGACGGCGAGGCGGGTCCAGCCGGGACGCGGGGGCGCGTCTTCGGGTTCTGCTTCGCCGGTCCATACGGCGGCGAGGTCGAGCAGGCGGTCGTCGGCGAAGGCGGGGCCGATGAACTGCACGCCGAAGGGCAGGCCGTCCGGGCGTTCGCCCGCGGGGACGGCGATCGCGCACAGGTCGAGCAGGTTGACGAAGTTCGTGTACGTGCCCAGGCGGGTGTTGACGCCGACCGGGTCCGCGGCGACCTCGGCCAGCGTGGGGTGGCCGGGGGTGACGGGGAGCAGCAGCGCGTCGGCGACGTCCCAGGTGTGCTCGCTCGCCCGCCGCAGCCGCGCCAGTTCGTCGAAGCCCGCGAAGGCCGCGGCGGCGCCGATCGCGTCCGCGCCGGTCAGCACCCGCCGCACGGTCGGGTCGAGGTCGCCGTGGTCGAGGCCCGGCTCGCCGAGCATCGGGGCGATCGCGTTCCAGCGCTCGGCGACCCACGGGCCCTGATACAGCAGCCGTCCGGCGGCGATGAAGGGTTCGACGTCGATCTCGACGACGTACTGCGCTACCTCGTGGGCGCGGCGCAGCGCGGCGTCCCAGGCCTTGCGGTGCTCGTCGTCGAGGTCGAGCGGGCCTGCGGGGATCGCGATGACGCGCGGGGTGGCGGCGATGTGCGGGCGGTGCGCGGGCCAGGGCCGTGAGTACGGGTCGGCGGGGTCGTACGCGGCGAGCACCTGGAAGACTTGGCGCGCGGCGCCGACCGAGCGCGTGAAGATGCTGACACAGTCGAGGGAGCGGCAGGCCGGCACGACTCCGGTGGTGGAGACCAGGCCGCGCGAGGGCTTCATGCCGACCAGGCCGTTGAACGCGGCCGGGACGCGGCCCGAACCGGCCGTGTCGGTGCCCAGCGCGAAGTCGACCTGACCGGAGGCGACCGCCACCGCGCTCCCCGAACTGCTCCCGCCCGAGGCATAGTCCGGATGGCCGACGGCGTGGCAGGCGCCGTAGGGGCTGCGCGTGCCGACCAAACCGGTGGCGAACTGGTCGAGGTTCGACTTGCCGGCGGGGACGGCGCCCGCGTGGATCAGCCGCCGCACGGCGGTGGCCGTGGCCTGCGCCGGACGCTCGGCTCGGGCGCGGAACGCGGCGGTGGTGGGGATTCCGGCGATGTCGATGTTGTCCTTCACCGCGAAGGAGGTGCCGGTGAGCGGGCCTGCGGCGGTGGCACCCGCGTCGAGGAGGCCGGCGAGTTCCCGGGCGACGATCCGGGCGGATTCGTCGGCCGGGAAGCGGTGGATCCACTCGGGTCCCGGCTCCGGCATATCCGTGTCCTTGTTCACTGTGCTCACCGCGTCCTTGCCTACCGTGTCCTTGCCCACTGCGCCCTTGCCCACTGCGTCAGGCTCCTGTCTTCGCGGCCGCGGCCTGTGCCCAGCGGGCCCGCTCGGCGGCGAACGCGCGCTCGCGGAGCTGGATGAAATCCATGGTCTCCGGCGGCTGCGGGGTGTCCGGACCCGGCAGCGTGCCGAGGTCGAGGGTCGTTTCGCGCATACTCAGCCCGATGGTTCCGTCGGCGACCGCGGCGCGCAGCTCGAGCAGCTCGTCATGGCCGACGGGCTCGAACCGCAGCAGGTCGAAGTTGCGCAGCAGCCACGCGGGCTCGGGGCTGCGGCCGGCCTGGTCCGCGGCCGGTTTGCGCCAGACGGGCACGGTCCGGCCGACGAGCTGGTAGCCGCCCGGACCCTCCATGCCGTAGACGCACAGGTAGGCGCCGCCGATGCCGACCGCGTTCTCCGGAGTCCAGGTCCGCGGCGGATCGTACTTGGTCGTCACCAGGCGGTGCGCCGGATCCAGCGGCACCGCCAGCGGGGCGCCGAGGTAGACGTCGCCGAGTCCGATGACCAGGTACGTCGCCTTCTGCACGATCTCGAACACCTCGTCCCGGTCACGCAGGCCATTGACACGCCGGATGAACTCGACGTTGTCCGGGCACCACGGCGCGTCCGGGCGCACCCCGCGCTGGTAGCGGCGCATCGCCTCGTGCGCGTCGGGATCGTCGAAGCAGATCGGCATCGTCACCTCGCGCACGGGCAGCTCGACGCCGGCCGGGTCGGGCGTGGCGAGCCAGGCGTCACCCACCCGGGCGGCCAGCTCGCGCGGATCCAGGACCGCCGGGTCGAAGCCGAGAAGCAGTGACCTGACACCCTCGACGTTCTCCGGCACCCCGGCCGCGGCGGTGAGCTGGGCGCGCGCGGTCAGTTCGCGGTGCAGCAGGTGGATCCGCGCTCGTACGGTGAGGTCGAGGCGGGCCGGACCGACCTCGACCAGCAGGTGATGGTCCCCGCTGAGGCGGACGGAGAGCTCGGGACGGCCGGCCTGGGCGGGCAGGGAGAGCAGCGGAGCGGGGCGGTCCTGGGCGGTGAGCTGCGCATCCGGCCGCGCATCCGGCTGCGGATCCGGCTGTGCGGCGGTTCCCGGCGGTGGAGCGGACGGCGCGGGCGGCGGCGGGAAGATCACGGCGGCCGCGGCGGCGCGCGGGTCGGCGAGCAGGCGGCGGCGTTCCTCGCGGGCGATCTCCGCCTGGGCGGGCGTGACCGGCTCGAGGCGGACGCGGTCTCCGGGGCGCAGCTGGCCGAGCTTCCACAGGTCCGCCTGGATCACTCCGGCCGGCACGACGAATCCGCCGAGGCTGGGGCCGTCCGGCCCGACGATGACCGGGGTGTCGCCGGAGATCATGATCCCGCCGACGGGATACGCCGAGTCGTGGATGTTGCAGGGGTGCAGTCCGGCCTCGCCGCCGTCGTCGCGGGCGAAGCGCACCGCCGGTCCGGCGAGCCGGGTTCCGGTGCGGTCGCTGCGGTGGTCCACCGTCCACACGGCCGCGAAGAGCTCGGCCAGCGCGTCGCCGGTGAAGTAGTCCGGAGCGCCGTGCGGGCCGGGGATCACGCGCAGGGTCCAGCGGTCGGCGAGGGCGGGCAGCACCGCGGTGAGCGCGGCGGGGGCGGCGCAGTTCTCGTCCCGGCCGACGCCGAGGACGTCGCCCGCGGCCAGCGCGCTGCCGGTGCCGCCGCCGAAGCCGCCGAGCAGGAAGGTCGCCCGGCTGCCGAGCACGCGGTCCACCGCGAGCCCGCCGCGGACTGCGAGGTAGCCGCGCAGCCCGGCCGGACCGCAGGGCCCGAACGCGAGCACGTCCCCGTCGTACGCGGCGAAGGGCTCCCCCGGCCGCACCGCTCGTCCGTTCAACCGGGCCTCGCCGCAGGCGCCGGTGACCGCGGCGAGCAGCGGGCCGCGGGTACCTCCGTCGCTGCCCTCTGACCCGGTCGACGCGGTGAAGCGCAGTGTCGGACCGCCGAGCACGGCCTCGAGGCCCGCGGCACCCGGATCGTTGCCGACGGCCGCGTTGGCGAGCGCGAACGAGAGCGTGTCGTAGGCGCCCGACGGTGGCACGCCCACCCGCCACAGGCCTCTGCGGCCGCCGAGGTCCTGGACCGAGGTCTGCACGCCCGGGGCGAGGACATCGAGTCGCCAGGTCATGGGCGCCGCCCGGTCAGCCGGATGGGCGTGGGGTCGTAGCCGTTGCACGGGTTGTTGATCTGCGGACAGTTGGAGATGAGCACGAGCAGGTCGCGTTCGGCGCGCAGCTGCACGTACTTGCCCGGCGCGGAGACGCCGTCCTCGAAGGTGAGCCCGCCGTCGGGGGTGAGCGGCACGTTCATGAAGAAGTTGATGTTGTGGCCGAGGTCGCGCTTGCCCAGGCCCCTGCCCCACTTCCGCGTCATGCGCAGGAAGGTGGTGCGGCAGGAGGGCTGGTACCGGGTGTGCCCGCCGTAGCGCACGACGTTGCTCTCCTGCGAGCACGCGCCGCCGAGGGTGTCGTGGCGGCCGCAGGTGTCCTCGACGATCGTGGCGAGCGCGTCGCCGTCGCAGGTCAGCAAAGTGGAGCCGGTGGTCAGGTAGAGCGCGCCCTGCTCGCGGATCGTGTCCACCGCGCTGTAGCGGTTGGCGTAGTCGTGCGCGTCGTAGAAGAGCGTGTCCACGGCCTGATTGCCGTGCAGGTCGGTGATGCGCAGCAGCGTGCCCGCCGGGATCTCGCCGATCCAGCCGTCGCCCGCCTCGATCACGTCGTCGAGGTCGAATTCGTCGCTCACGCGTGGCTCCTCTCGGCCAGTTCCAGCGCCCGCGCGCTCTCCGCCCGGAACCGGCGGGTCGCGTCCTCGGCTCCGGGAGCCGGGCTTTCGTCGATCTCGAGGCGCACGCCGGGCACGCTGCCGGACGCGCCTGCCGACGCGCTGCCGGACGCGGCCGGAGCGAGCGGGTGCGGCGCCGTGGACAGGACCACCAGCAGGTCGATCTCGGCCCGCAGCGTGACCCAGTCCCCCTCGTCCGCGTGTCCGGGCTCGTACACGAGCGTGCCCCGCGCGTCGCCGACGGGCGCGACCTTGCTGAAGAAGTTGACGGTGGCGTGCAGGTCGCGGCGGTCGAGACCGTGTTTCGCAAGCTCGTCGAGCAGGCCGCGGCGCGCACCGCCGCCACCGGCACCGACAGCGACACCGCCACCGGCACCGACACCGACACCGCCACCGCCAAGACCCGACAGACCGTGCCCGGTGATCGCGTCGTGCCAGTCCAGGCTGGAGCCGGTCACCGAGGCCAGGGCGCGCCCCATGTCGGACATCAGCGCCATCGGGGCCGCGACCCGCGCGGACATCTGGGCCTTGAGCGTGTCCGGCACGTTGAGCCGCTCGGTCCGGTCCTCGAGCGCGTAGAGGAGCATGGACACGTTGGCGCCGGGGCCGAGGCAGCGCAGCGTCAGGGTCCGGTGGCGGCGCAGCCGCAGCGAGTCGGCCGCGTCGCCCGGCACCTCGATCGTGTAGCCGGTCACGCGGCGGCCTCCGCGGCCTCGGCCAGGTCCGCCGTGCGCGCGGTCCGGGTCGAGCGGCCGGCCAGCAGGTAGGTGGCGTATCCGAGCACGGCGACGGCGGCGCAGAACAGCAGCGCGAAGTACCGCAGGTACCAGTGGCCGCCGGCCGGGTCGTACACCGCCTGGCGCGGCCAGGCCATGTTCACCGCCATGAACAGCCCGTAGCCGACCGCGAGCGCATTGACCGGCGTGCCGAAGCGGCCGAGCGAGAAGCGCCCGGGACCGGCCGGGGCCATCCCCCGCCGGCGCAGCAGCATCGGCAGCGTGACCAGCAGGTAGGCGACGTACACGATCACCACGGCGACGCTGGTGATCGCGGTGAACAGCTGCGCCTGGCCCACGTTCACAGCCAGGATCGCGATCGCGATCAGGCCGATGAGCACGGTCGGCAGCACGGGCGTGCCGGTGCGCGGGGAGACCCGGGAGAGCCGCTCGGCCCCCGGCAGGGCCCGGTCGCGCGCCATCGAGTAGGTCAGCCGGGAGGCCGCGGTCTGGATCGCGAGCGTGCACACGCAGATCGCGATCGCGACGTCCACCAGCACGGCGCGGCCGAGGCCCTCGCCGAGGCGGCTGGTCACGACGTAGGGCAGGCCCTCGGTGGCCAGCTGGCCGTCCGTCAGCGAGGGCGCCGCCATCAGCGCGCCGAGCAGCAGCGCGGCGCCGCCCGCCCCGGACACCGCCAGGGCCTTGAGGATCGCCTTGGGCGCGGTCGTGCGCGGCGAGCGCGTCTCCTCGCTCAGCTCGCCCGCGCTGTCGAAGCCGTACATGACGTACGCGGCCATCAGCGCGGAGACCAGGAACGGCCAGACGTAGGAGCCGCCGCCGGCCGCGCCCTCGGTGTGCAGCACGACGCCCGGGCCGCGGTCGGAGTGCGCGAACAGCAGCACCACCAGCGCGGCCACGCCGACCAGCTCGCAGGTGACGCCGACGCAGTTGATCAGGGAGGTGAGCTTGACGCCGACCGAGGACACCACCGTGGTCAGCGCGATCAGGATCGCGCCGAGCAGTACGGCGTTGGTCGCGCCGGTCTTGCTGGTCAGCGTCGGATCCCCGCCGACCAGCTGGAATCCGCTCCACACCGAGGGCAGCACGACCTGCAGCGCGATGGCCGCGGCCGAGACGCTCACCACCTGCCCGATCAGCATCGTCCACCCGGCGAAGTGGCCGATCAGCCCGGTCGAAAGGCGCCGGGACCACTGGTAGACGCAGCCCGAGATCGGATAGCGGGCGGCGAGTTCGGCGAAGCAGAGCGCGACCAGGAACTGGCCGGCGAAGACCAGGGGCCAGGTCCAGAAGAAGGCCGGGCCGCCGAAGCTGTAGCCGAAGGAGAACAGCTGGAAGACGGTGGTCAGGATCGAGACGAAGGAGAAGCCGGCCGCGAAGGACGCGTACTGGCCGAGCCCGCGCCGCAGCTGCTGGGAGTAGCCGAACTCGGCCAGGTCGGCCGCGTCGTGCGCGACTTCATCTCGAGTCGGAGATACGATGGTTGACACGATTCCCGCCTTTCCGCGCAGGGGTGCGCGACCGCGTGAGCTCAGGGGAGAACGGCCGGAGGGCCACCGGGGCCGTCCGCCGGGGCTGTGCGCAGGTGCCGTGACCGCCGGGGCCGCCGTGGCCGCGGGGGTCGTCGGGCGAGATGAGGCTGTTGAGAAAGCCTGGGGTGCCGAGGGTGGTGTGTAGCGAGATCTCACGGCCTACTCCGGGAGCCGGGCCCGGCCACAGGCCGAGCTCACCTGGCCTCCCGGGCTTTTCTCCCGCCGTGGAACGGAGCCGTGGGCCCCGCCTGCATCTCTCGGACCAGACCCGGTGCCATCCGGCGGAACCCTAGACGCGCCCCGCCCTCATCCGAGCGGGTCGTGACAAGGACACCGCCGGGATGTCACCGTCAGGAGCCGCGTTTGTGAACGGCAGGTCAACCCTTGCGCATCGAACGGCACCCGGTTACGCGGCGCCGATGGCTTTGAGATCGGTACCGGACACCACCATCGCGTCGATCTCGGTGCGGCCTTCCAGTACCGCCTTCAGCAGCCGATGGAAGCCGTCGAGGACGACCAGGCGCCCCCGGTACTTGACGAGGTGGACGGGATACCGCAGGTCCGAGGCCATTGCCCGGTTCAGGTGGTCGGGATAGCGCTCCGGATCCTCGCGGACCGCACGCGGGCTGACCTGAAAGCGCGTTCCGTCCAGTTGCCACAAGGGCAGGTCGAGCAACCATGCCAGCTGCTCGACCTGCACACGTTGCACGGGAAGCTCGAGATCCCACAGCGCCTGCAGCCGCCACGGATCCGTGGGCAGTGCCTGCCGGATCTGCGCCGGCATCATCGCGAGGAGCTCTTCCCGCGTGACCCTCGGCGCGGCACGGTCAGTGCTCATGGACGCCCACTCCCCCCGTGCCGACAACGCGACGACAACGCGCCGAACACCTTAGCCAACACAGGAAACCGGCGACTCGTCAGTTGCCGGGGTAGAGCTTCCCGTCCGTGCTGCCGGCGGCCGCTGCGGCGCGATCGTGCACCTCGGCCCCGCGGTTTGGCACGCGCTCGCGCGAAGACTCTTCGGCCGCCGCGGGACGCGCGAATCGACTGGTCTCGCTTTGCATCCCCCTGTCATCATGGTCCGATGACCGAGGCCTGGACCACCCCCGAGCAGCTCGCCGTCAAGTTCGCCGAGTTCGAGACCGCGCTGTCGGCGCACTGGGAGCGGCCCAAGGCCTGGGGCATCATGCACGAGGACGCCGAGGGGCGGATCGTGGTCGACCGCGCCGAGGCCGGAGAGCAGCTGGACCTGCTGGCCATGGCGGCACTGTCCATGGCCACGGGTGACTGCTGCGGCACCTACGTCACCCGCATCGACGCCGCCGAGCTGGACATGGCGATCGCGACCCTCGCCCCGGCCGAGGCGTGTCCCGAGTACAACCTGTCGAACCTGCGCACCTGGCGGTACCTGCGCGAGGAGATCGGGGAGGACGGCACGGCGGTGGCCGCGTTCACCCGGACCCTCGACGTCGCCGATCCGGATGATCCCCACCTGACCGCGCTGCTCGGTGAGATCCACCGTGGCCGCCGGGAGAATCCGGACGGCAGCACGACGCTGTGGCGCCCCGTCGGCCCGGCCGAGCTCGAACTGCTGCGCGCGACCGGAATGCGCGCGTGGCCACCGCGGCTGCCCGACCAGCCCATCTTCTACCCCGTACTCAACGAGGCCTACGCCCGGCAGATCGCGGACGAATGGAACGTCGCGGCCTCCGGCGCCGGGTACGTGACCCGATTCCGGCTGCCCACCGGCTTCGCGCGACGCTATCCGACCTGTCAGGCCGGCGGCAGCGACAAGCTCGAGCTGTGGATCCCCGCGGCAGACCTCGACGAACTCAACCGCCATCTCATCGGCCCGATCGAAGTACTGGAGACGCCATGACCGAGGACACGCGGCCCTGGTCGCAGCTCAGCGCCGTCGAGCGCTCCCTCGTGCGGGCCGGACTGCGCACGAAACGCTGCGCGGGCCTGATCCAGTCCCACGGCATGGCGCTGCGCTGGGAAGGCATCCCCGGCGCGCCGCCGGCCGGCGGCTACTCCCCCATCGAGGCACACGCACTGGTCCCCGAGTTCGCGAGCACGGCCGCCGACCTGATCGCCCAGGGCGTGCTGAGCCTGCAACGCCTGTCGGAGAGCTTCATGCCTCAACAGTCGGATCCCGTCGTAGCCCCCTGCGACCTCGACGAGGTGCTGCGTGATCCGGCCACGTGGATCTGGGACGAGCGGAACCCGGGCCACTACCGGCTCGACGCGTCGGAACCCGCGCACGCGCGCTGGTACCTCGACGCCTACTTCGCCATGGCACGCTCCGGCTACCCGGCTCGGTACGACCTGAGCGAGCCGGAGCAGCGGATCATGCTGAGCGCGGAAGAGGGGAGCGGTATGCTCACCGGCCCGATGGGCATCTGGTCCCAGCCGGACCCCGAACTGCCTCCGTCGGAGCGGCTGGCCGAGGTGGACGAGCTGCTCGCCCCCCTGCTCCCGTTCGTCCGAGACGACCTGCTCGAAGTCCAGTTCCGCACCGACGTGCGCAGCGACGCCTACACGGTGATCCCGCTGTCCGCACTGCGGTCCGCCTTCAACGGCACCGAGATCTGGCGCGACCACGACGACGCGGACTTCTTCGAAGGCGCGCACGCCGTCCTCACCTTCTCCGGCTACGCCACCTGGCACAGGCCGCGCGCGGCCCGCTGAGACCCGGCAGGCCGAGCACGACGGTGCCCCACGCTGGACGACGGCGCCGCGGGACACCCTCGATCACTCCTCGCTCTCCTCGTCCGGATCGACGGCGGGCGGGAAGCCGAGCGCGTCGATCAGGGCGATGAAACCCTCCTCGACGAACACCTCGTGCGCGCGCAACACCGCCTCGATCGCACTCTGCTGCGCGGCCGTCGCCACACCGGCCGCACTCGCCCACGCGATCGCCGCCCGCGCGCAGGCGGGCACCGCCTCCTCGAGCTCCGCCTGCCTGGCCGCGCACGCCTGCGCATACTCGGGCGTCCCGAGCAGCTCCAGGGTGTCGTGCGTATCGTGCGTATCCAGCTGCCCGATACCCATCTCCGCGGCGATCTCCAGGCCCAGCACGGTCTGCCACTCCCGACCGTCCGGACACAGCCCGACCACGTCCGCCACATCGCTGTCGAAGATCGCGGCGAAGCACGCCGGCGCGCCGGTCCACTCCACCAGCGCCGCCAACTCCTCCGACCCCCACTGCTCGGCGCGCAGCTGCAGTGTCTGCCAGCCGCCCGGCCGCGGCCACAGTTCGCAAGCGCCGTCCCCCCACGGCGGGCGTATCGCGTCGAAGACGGGCGCCTCCAGCAACGGCCGCTCGCTTCTCCCGAACACGTACTGCCCCGAGAACCCCATGGACGCCTCCCTGACGATGTTGCGAGAACGATACGGCCGGCCTCCGACACCATCCGATTACCGCTGATAGCGTGCATGTTCAGCGGGAGGGGAAGGGGGCGTCGATGGACGCGAAGTGGTCGCAGCACGCTTATCCGGAGGAGCCGCAGGACGCGCGGCCTGTCATCGAAGACGCGCGGCCCGTGATCGAGGACGCCCGCCCGGCGCTCGAGAACAGGAACGCGAACACGCTCGAGAGCGAGCGCCCCGCAGCCCCCGCCCGGCCGCGCGTCCGCCGGAATCTCGCGTTCGCCGGGTTCGTCGGCGCGGTGGCGCTGATCGTGGGCGCGGTCGCGATCTTCAATGCCGGACATCAGGTCCGTGTCGGTGGGATCGGCCCTCCCCAGCCTCAGGCCGCGCAGATGGGCCGCATACCGAGCAACCTGCTGCTCGTCGGCGACACTCCGGCCGGGTACCGGCCGGTCGCCGGATCCGTCAGCGAGGAGGGCGCGACCAGCCCGTTCATCGCCACGTACACGTGCGTGTCGCACTGCCCGGCGGACTCGGCGCCGGGGCAGGCGCCGTCGATCATGTTCTCGGCGGCGCAGTCCGGGCCGGGCTACTTCAGCGACTACAAGGCCCTGTGCGGCCCGAATCCCGCTCAGAGCTACGTGTGCGGCAAGCTGGCGCCCGATATGTGGCGTGCGACCGCACCGTCCTCGCCGAGGGTCTACCAGATCGTCATCTACGAGCACGGCGATGTCGAGTTCATCCTCCAGGCGCCGCCCACGATGGATCCGCAGCTGCTGCGCGCGTACATGCTGAGCATCCATCGCGCGTCGGACGCGGAGCTGGTGTCGCTGCTGAAGGGGTACCCGAACTACAGCTGACGGATACGCGCGTGGAGATGCATGTCGTGCCGGCCGTCGTCGTGTACTGCGGCGCTGCGCTTGGTTCCCTCGAGGAGGTAGCCGGACTTCTCGGCGACCCGGCACGAGGCGTGGTTGCGCGTCGAGTGGTCCAGGTGCAGGCGGTAGAAGCCGATCTCGTCGATGGCCCAGGCCGTGAGCGCGCTCAGGGCGCTGGTCGCCACGCCGGCGCCGCGGGCGGTCGGCACGACCCAGTATGCGGCTCCTGCGATGCCGTCGTCGAAGTCGAAGCCGCGCAAGGCGATCCGGCCGAGCACCTCGCCGTCCTGCTCGCGGGCGACGGCCCAGTGACCGCCCCTTTCCTGCGCCCAGTCCCGGCGATACGCGGCGAACCAGTCGTGGACGTCGGCCTCGGTCGAGGGGCGGCGGGTGTGCCAGCGGCGGATCTCAGTGTCCTGGTAGGCGGCCAGGAACCGGGGCGCGTCGGCCGGCTCCCAGGGGCGCAGCAGGAGGCCCTGTCCGGCCGGCAGCACCGGCTGGGGGGAACCGGCGAGCACACCTGCGGGCAGAACGGGCGGCGTCGAAAGGGCGCGGGTCATGCGCCATGATCACCGTTCGGCTACCGCGCATGTCAAGGGTCGCACTCCAGGTCACCGTCGCGCTACCCTGAGATCAGTCTTCCGACACGCAGGGGGTCCACCACGAGCGTCGATGATCTCTCCGCGCCGGAGCGGCTGCTCTGGGAGGCGTTCCCGACCGGTGCGGAGGTGGACCTTCGGGTCGGCGAGCCCGCGGTGGACGATCCGATGGGCGCGGCGGGCTGGGGACCCCGGCGTCGCGTGCGGGCGAGTGTCATCGCGGCGCTGCTGCTGGGCGGGCATCCCGAGGCGGTGCGCGGTCCGGCCGCGGTCCGGCTGGTGGGGGCGCAGGTCCTCGGCACCCTCAGCCTCGACTACGCCGAATTCCAGCACCACCTCAGGCTCAAGGAGTGCAGGTTCGCGGAGACCATCTGGCTCTACGGCGCGCACACCCGGCAGGTGAGCGTGATCGGCAGCGCGCTGGTCGGCCTCGACGCGTCACTGGCCCGGATCGACGGCAACCTGCGCCTGATCGGCAATCACGTCGACGGTCAGGTCTCGCTCGCGGGCACCCACGTCATCGGCGATCTGCGGCTCGACGGCGCGCGGCTGCGCAACGTCGGCAAGGTCGCGCTCAACGCGCCCAGGCTCCGTGTCGAGAACGATCTGTCGATGCAGGAGCGTTTCCGCGCCGAGGGAGAGGTGACGATACGCGGCGCCCACGTGGGGGGCGAGATCCGGATGGAGGAAGCCGAGCTGGAGAACCCGGGCGGCATCGCGTTCTATGCGTCGCGGGGAGATTTCGGCAGCAACATCCAGGCGAGCGGGCTCGCGGCGCGCGGCGAGGTGCGCCTGTCCGGTGCGAAGGTGGCGGGGCTCGTCGATCTCCGAGACGCACGGCTGATCAGTCCGGGAGGCGACGCGCTGATCGCCCACCGCGCCGAGATCGGCGCGAGCCTGGACTGCACGAAGGACTTCCGGGCCGAGGGCCGCGTGCGCCTGACCGGCAGCAGGATCGGAGGCAATCTGAACTTCGGCGGGGCGAGGCTGGTCAATCCGCACGGGTTCGCGCTCGACGCCCAGGACCTCTCCGTCGCCGGACGGGTGCACTGCAACCACGGCTTCCACGCTTCGGGGTCCGTGGACCTGAGCGGATCCACCGTCAGGTCCTCGGTCTCGTTCCACACCGCGGTCCTGACCGATCCGGCGAAGTGGTCGCTCGCGCTGTGGCACGCCAGGGTCGGCCTGCTCGACCTGCGGTCGGCGACGAAGGCCGCGGGCGGCGTGAACCTGCGCCACAGCGTGCTCAACGTGCTGCGCGACGAGCCGGCCACCTGGCCCGACACCATCGTCCTCGACGGGCTGACCTACAAGGCCCTCGAACCGGCCGACATGGCCGCGAGCCGTGCCGACTGGCTCAAGAGGCATCGCGAGGGATTCCTGCCGCAGCCCTACGAACAGCTCGCCTCCGTCTACCGGCAGACCGGGCAGGACGGCGACGCACGCCTGATCCTGCTGGCCAAGCAGCGCGAGCGACGCCGACGCCTTCCGTGGTACGCGCGGGCCTGGGGACACCTGCAGGACGCCGCGGTCGGCTACGGCTACCGGCCGGAACGCGCGATCGGCTGGCTGCTCGGCCTGCTCGTGCTCGGCACCGTCGTGTTCTCCCTCTGGCCGCCGACCGCGGCCACGACCGATCCACACCCCGTGTTCAACCCCGTCGTCTACACCCTCGATCTGCTGCTCCCGGTGATCAACTTCGGCCAGGGCAAATCCTTCATCCCGACGCCCGGCCTGCAGTGGATCGCCTACGTGCTCACCGCCGCCGGCTGGATCCTGGCGACCACGATCGCCGCCGCCGTCGCCCGCGCGGTCAACCGGAACTAGACGAAGAGTTCCTCATGGCCGTAGGCGGTCGGCGATCGGCCGAAGGTCTGGCCGGTGTGGAAGCTGTGCCGGATCGAGGCAGCCGGTGAGGCTGTTGTCGTCCTTTCATCCCCCGCCCGCGGCGTAGACGTAGACGATCGGGTCGCCCGCGGCCTGGTCGACGGTGACGGTGCCGCCGCCAGTGTCCTGGTCGTTCGCAATGCTGTAGGTGTAGACCGCGTATCTGATTGAGTCATCGAACTGCCAGGGGACCGGTTCCCCATCGGACTCCGTGTTCCATAGCGCCTCGGCGCCCGTGTCCTGCTTGGTGGCGTGGAGTTTCTCCAGGAACTCGGCGACCTCGGCTGGGGAGTCGGCGAAGCGCAGGAAGAATGCGTCGCCGCCGTTAAATGCACCCGGATCGATGTAGAAACGCACACTCTGAGCGTCGGTGGGCATGGGGAGTCGATACCAGGACAACCCCTGGTCGAAGCTCGTGATCCCGGTCCCGGGCTGCATGAGCGAGCACCCCTGCTGCGCGTACGCTCGCGGATCGACGGGAAAGGGGCACAATCCGAGGGCGCGCGGCAGATAGGTCCAAGCGGCCCAGACCGTCAGGACCACAGCGACGGCACAGGCCGACATCACAGTTATCAGGTGTCTACGACGTGAGGCCACCACATCGGTGGAGACGTAGTCGACGTGTGTACGGTTGCTGCCAACCACACGCCCGTCGGTGTCGTAGCGGTGGCGAGGGCCCCGATGATCGGTGTGTGAAGACTGACCTCGAACCCTCCTCACGGCACCGTACGTGAAAATCGATGACGAGTTGGTGTGCGACCGGTGGCGAGGGCGTCCGCCGCTGCTGTCGGCCTCGGAATTACCGTGTGGATCACGGACTCGACCCCGGTGCCGTGCGGTATGTCCCGGCCCACGGTCAAGCGTTCGAACCTGGCCGGCCGGGCCGGGTACGGCTACTGCGCGAGCCATTCGCGGTTCTTCCATTAGGAACAGGTCGTTTAGGCCGACCGGTCGTCAGATCGGTCCTCGTCCTGGTGTGCCGACAACGGGTCGGTATCCGGGCCGTCGCGCACACCGGTGCGGCGCCTGGGGAAAACAGCCGGAAAACAGCCCCTCGCCGAGAGCGGGAGACGAGATCGCATCCACCCGTGTGTTTCATCAGACGTCGAAGCCGGGCCGGAAAAAAGACCCCCCGCGGCCACGGAGGGTCTTCACACCCGAATGCACGCACCCCGGTTCAGAGGGATCGGCGTCTGGGCGCCGGCCCCGTGAAGAGGCCGGACAACTCCAAGTATGCACCGGAACCGGCCCGATGACCCGATCCCGCTGTCCGGCAGAGCGCCGAATCCGATCAGATGATGGAAAGTATGTGACGGGTCTCCCGGGACATACTCGGTCCGGTAGACCCATTCTACTCGCGCGAGGCGGTCGACCGGGGGGAGATCTCGACGCGGCCGAGCCCTTCCCGCTCGTCATCGCCGTGGCGGCGAAGCAGCGGAAAAGCTTGCGGATCCTTGCGAACTCGAGTCCTGCCATAGATGCTTGTCCGGAAGCTCGACCGCTTCGGACAGGGTGCCGCGACGGCCATCTGAGCCCCTGTACGGGTCGAGGCTCACGAAAAACCCCGGTTCGCTCAAAATCGGCCGTCTCACCCGAGGCGGCCGATCACCGATCGGCGAAAGGCTGACATGACCGAGTACTCTCCTCCCGCCGGCTCCGGCGGCACGGGTAGCCCGTGGGCGGTGACCACCTCCTTGTTCGTGGTGTGCGTGCTGCTGACCCTCGTGCTCTTCCGCATCCCGGATCTCCGGATCGCCGTCCCCGTGGGCGTGAGCGCCTCCTACACCGCCACCGACGCCGTGGCCAGGCTGTTCGGGCGCAGCGCGCCCGGGGGCATCGTCAAGATCCTGCGCTCCATCCGTTCGCTGCTCTCCGCGGCCCAGACCGTCGGCGCCCTCGGGAACTGAGGCCTGCGCCATGCCCCGCTCGCTTCCCGTTCAGGCGGCTGACGATCGGGTAGCCGAGTTCGCGCAGGAACTCAACAGCCTGCGCGACTCGGCCGGCTTGTCGATTCGCGCGCTGGCGCACGGCATGCCGTACGGCAAGAGCACGATCGCGGATGCCCTGTCCGGACGGAGACTGGCGTCGTGGCAGCTCGTCGAGGGCATCGTGCGGCAATGCGGTGGAGACCCGGAAGAGTGGCGAGAGAAGTGGCTCAGCCTCCGAGGCGCGGAGCCCGTCGAGACTCCCACGGAACGCGTGCCGGCGCCGACCGGTCAGTGGCGAGCGTCCTCGTTTCTCGGTCAGCTCGACGAGGCTTCGCGCGATCGGCTGCTCCAGGCCGGCCTTCCGCGTCTCTATAAGCCGGGTGAAACCCTCTTCTTAGAGGGCGACGCGACGAGATCCGTGGCGATCGTGCTGAGCGGATTCGTCAAGGCCACCGTCTTCGCACCGTCCGGGCGCACTCTCCTGCTCGCACTGCGAGGGCCCGGGGACATCGTCGGAGAAGCCTCCGCCCTCGATGGGCAACCCCAACCGGCCACCGTGACGTCGGTCGAACAGACCTTTGTGCGTTGGTTCAGCCAGGAAGAGTTCCTGCGCTGTGTCCAGTCATCACCGGCGATCGCGGCCGGTTTGACGAGGGACATCGTTTCGCGCCTTCGCGAAGCCTCGTCACAGCGCATCGATCTCGACGCACCGGCTCTCAAGAGGGTCGCGAGGGTCCTGCTCCATCTGGCTCGCGAGTTCGGTGAGGCCGGTTCCGACGGCCACACGATCTCCCTCCCGATTTCACAGGGTGAACTGGCTACTCTGGCCGACACGTCCGCGCCGACGGCGATCCGGGCTCTGCACACTCTGCGGGAACGAGGCCTCGTCTCGACCGGTTACCGCTCCATCCGCATCTTCGACATGGACCGGTTGCGCGAGGCCGCCCAGTTCTGAGCCCCACATCACGCGGCATCTGCCAAGGCGTCGGCCACCAGCACCGGCGGGCCCCGCCATCAGGACCGTGCGGCGGTACGCGCATGCCCGGGCCCGGTGCGGGCACGGGGGACGCACGACACGACACGACGTGACACGACCCCCGACAGCCCGGCATGTCGTCGGCCCCTGGCGGGCACCCCCGCGGGTACCGTGGAGGACGCCCGCGACGCTCCGGCCCCTGACGAGGGCCGCACCCGCGCGCCGCCCCGCCCGCGGGAGGAGACGACGCGGCGCGCTCGAGTGGACGGCCGGCCGACAACCGCTGAGCGGAGAAGACATCCATGGGTTTTTCTACGGCTCCGCGGAAGGTGGCGCCCCGGGTGCCGCTGCGGCACGGTGAGGGCCGCAAGGACCATCTGACCAGTTTCGGCGGGCTGGCCGCCCTCTCGCTCGACGCGCTCAGCTCGGTGGCCTACGGCCCCGAGGCCATGCTGCTGGTCTTGGCCGCCGCCGGTTCCTCCGCGCTGCACCTGTCGCTGCCGATCGCCGTGGCCATCGCCGCCCTGCTGGCCGTGCTCGTGTTCTCCTACTGCCAGGTCATCGCGGTGCATCCGGACGGCGGCGGCGCCTACGCGGTCGGCAAGCAGGACCTCGGGGCCACCGTCAGCCTGCTGGCCGGGGCGAGCCTGGTGGTGGACTACGTGCTCACCGTCGCGGTCAGCCTCGCGGCCGGCGCGGCGAGCCTGGCCTCCGCGTTCCCGGTACTGGCGCCGCACCTGCTCGAGGTCTGCCTGGCCGGACTGATCCTGCTCACCGTCGTGAACCTGTGGGGCATCGCCGAGAGCGCCCGGATCCTGATGCTCCCGATGGTGGTGTTCGTCTGCGCGATCCTCGGCGTCATCGTGGTCGGGATCGTACGCTCGCACCCGGCCGCCGTGGTCGGCACCGCCGCGCCGATGCCGGTCAGCGAGACCGTGGGCGTGCTGCTGATCCTCAAGGCCTTCGCGGCCGGCTGCTCGGCGCTGACCGGCGTCGAGGCGATCGCCAACGGCGTCCCGTCCTTCCGCGAGCCAAGGGCCAAGCTGGCCCAGCGCACCGAACTGATGCTCGGCGCGCTGCTCGGCCCGATGCTGGTCGGCCTCGCGGTGGTGGTCGTGCACCAGCACATCGCGCCGCGCACCGGCGTGACCGTGCTCGCCCAGGCCACCGCGGGCGCGTTCGGCGGCGGGTGGGCGTATTCCGCCACGAACATCGTCGTCGCCCTCGTCCTCGCCCTGGCCGCGAACACCAGCTTCGGCGGCCTGCCGGTCCTGATGAGCCTGCTGGCCAAGGACCACCGGCTGCCGCACCTGTTCGCCCTGCGCGCGGAGCGGCCGGTCTACCGCTTCGGCGTCGTCGTGCTCGCCTCGCTGGCCGCGATCCTGCTGATCGCCGTGGACGCCGCGACCGACCGGCTCATCCCACTGTACGCGATCGGCGTGTTCATCGGCTTCACCATCAGCCAGGCCGGCCTGCTGCGGCACTGGTACCGGCAGCGGCCGAGCAGCTGGCTGCCGCGCGCCGTGCTCAACGGCACTGGCGCGGTGCTGACCGCGACCGCCGCGCTGGTGTTCGTCGGCACGAAGTTCACCGAGGGGGCGTGGCTCGTGGTCATCGCGGTGCCCGCGCTGATGCTGCTGTTCTCGCGGGTGCAGAGCTACTACCGGGTCGTCGGGAACGAACTGGGCCTCGGCACCACCCCGGACCGGCCGAACGGGGGGCGGAGCCTGGTGATCGTGCCGGTCGGCCAGATCAGCAGGCTGACCGAGTACGCGCTGACGGCCGCGCTCTCCTTCGGCGACGAGGTCGTGGCGGTCAGCATCCACCTCGACCCCGAGTACAGCGAACGCTTCCGCGCCGCGTGGGAGGAGTGGAACCCGGGCGTGCGCCTGGAGGTCGTGGAGAGCCCGCACCGCTCGCTCATCCACCCGATCCTCGACTACGTCCGGCAGGCCCAGTGCGACGGGCGGCAGATCGCGGTGCTGATTCCCGAGGTCGAGCCGCGCCGCCGGCGCTACCGGATCCTGCAGAACCAGCGCGGGCTGCTGCTCGCCACGGTGCTCCGGGCCCGCACCGACGTCCTCGTGTGCACCCTGCCGTACCGGCTCACCAGCCGCTGACCAGGTCAGTTCCCGGTGAGCACCAGGCCGCCGTCGACGGTGAGCACGGTGCCGGTGACGAACTGGTTCTCCATCAGATACAGGTGGGCCGCGGCGATCTGCCCCGGCTCGCCGACGGCTCCGGTCAGGGCGCGCTTGGCGAAGTTGCCGAGCACGGCCGCGCGCTGGGGTTCGGGGATGGCGTCCCACAGCGGGGTGCGCACGGCGCCGGCGCGGACCGCGTTGACGCGGACGGGCGCGAGGTCGACGGCCAGGCCGAGTACGAGGCCCTCGGTGGCGGCGGTGCCGGCCGAGGCGAGGGGGGCACCGGGGATCGGACGGACGCTCGCCGTGCCCGAGGTGAGGGTGATCGAGCCGCCCGGGCGGATGCGCGGGGACGCGTGCTTGGCCACGGCGACGGCTCCCCACAGCCGCACCTCGAAGCCGCGGCGGGCCTCGGCGAGCGGGAGGTCCTTGAGCGCGCGGCGATCGGCCTGGTCCCCCGCGGTGAACACCACGTGGTCGAGTTCGCCGATGTCGGCGAACAGGTCGGCCACGGCCGCCTCGTCGCGCACGTCGAGCACGACGCCGTCGCAGTTGTCCGGGAGTCCGGCGCGCGCGGCCTCGACCCGCTCCCTGCTGCTGGAGGCGATGGTGACGACGGCGCCGGCTTCGGCGGCCGCCTGGGCCGTGGCCAGCCCCATGCCGGAACTGCCGCCGATGACGACGATGCGCTGATCGGTCAGTGCCATGATGCTCCTCCTGGATTCGCGAACTGATGACTCATTGAGACATCAGATGCACTGTAGCACTCGATGTCTCAATGAGCCATCACTGCTAGACTCCCGGCATGCCGCGTTGGGAACAGGGAGCAGAGGATCGGCTGCGCGCGGCCGCGCTCGAGCTGTTCCTGGCGAACGGGTACGAGAACGTCACGGTCGCGCAGATCACCGAGCGCGCCGGGCTGGCGCGCCGCACTTTCTCCCGCTACTTCGCCGACAAGCGCGACGTGCTCTTCGCCGGTTCCGAGCAGCTTCCGGGCGCGTTCGCCGAGGCCGTGCGGAAGGCCGACGCCGCGCTCACGCCACTCGAGGCCTTACTCGGCGCCCTCGAACGGGTCGGCGACGCGCTGGCCGAGCGGGTCGCTCCGCTCGCGGCGCAGCGTCAGGCGATCATCGACGCGAGCCCCGAACTGCAGGAACGCAGCCGCACCAAGTTCGGTGACGTCTCCGACGCCCTGGACGCGGCGTTGCGCCGGCGCGGGGCCGCACCCTCGACGGCGGGCATGCTCGCGGACGTCGGCGTGGCGATCTTCCGGACCGCGTTCCGGCGCTGGGTCGAGCAGCCGGACGCCGCCGCGCTCTCGGCCCGGGTGCGCGAGGCCGCCGCGGAACTCGGCCACGCGCTCGACCGCCGCTGAGGCCGGTCACCGAGGACCGCGGCCGGCACACTGCCGACACGCCGCCGCGCGGCGCAATCGGGGCCCGGCGGGGCGGCCGGATGCGATCGTGGCGGGTGTGTCATCGGCTCAGGATCCACCGGGCCTGGGCGAGCACGAGCAGCGGCCGGACCGGCTGATCGCGTTGTCCGACGGCATCTTCGCGATCGCGATGACGCTGCTCGTACTGGACGTCTCGGTGCCCGACGGGCTCGACCGGGCCGGCTTCGCGCGCTCGCTGCGCCAGGCCTGGCCGCATCTCGGCGCGTACGCGCTGAGCTTCGCCATCATCGCCGCCGTCTGGCGCGACCACCGCCGCATCTTCCATCTCGTGCGCCGGGCCGACGCCCGGGTGACCCGGCTGAACCTGGTGCTGCTGGGCGTCGCGGCGCTGCTGCCGTTCCCGACCGCGCTGCTGGCCGACTACGGCGGCAGCGAGCCGGTGGCCGTCACCCTCTACGCGGCCACCGTCGCCGCCATCAATCTGCTGCTTCTTGTGCTGTTCCTGACCGTCCGGCGGGACGAGAAGCTGCGCTCGCGTCCGGTGGAGGGCAGGGCCGCGCAGGGCACGATCGCCGACTTCGCCGCCACCGTGCTGATCGCCGCCGCCAGTATCGCGATCGCCTTCGCCGTCTCCGCCGAGGCCGGGCTGCTGACCTGGCTGGCCGCGCTCCCGGCCGGGGTGGCGGCCAAGGTCTGGCAACGCCGCGGCCGCCGCTGACCGGTCACCGAGACCGGTCGGCGGCTTCGGCTTCGGCTTCGGCTTCGACTACTGCTCCGCCGGACCCGCGCTCGGCTATGCGGGCCCTGCGGAAGGCGGGGCTCAGCAGGGTGAGCAGGGCGGCGGCCTCGATCACCGCGCAGGCCGCGTAGGTGGCGTGCACGCCGACCGCCGCCGCGGCGAATCCGGTGCCCAGCATGGCCAGCGGCACGGTGCCGAGGCTGATCAGGGTCTGGAACGAGGAGACGCGGCCGCGCAGCGCGTCCGGGGTCTCGGTCTGGATCAGTACGGTGCCCAGGACGTTCGACGGGCCGCCGAACAGACCGACCAGGGCGGTGGCCGCGACCGCGGCCGGCAGGTCGGTGGCGCGGGCGTCGGCGTAGAGGGAGGCGCCTATCAACGCGGCGGACACGGCGATCCAGGTGCCGATGTGGCTGCGGATCCTGAGCCGGTTCGTCAGTATCGCGCCGGCCACCGCGCCGAGCCCGAAGCCGGTGAGCATGAGCCCGATCCCGTGCGCGCCCCAGCCGTGCGCCTTCGAGAGCACCGCGAGCCCGATGTTCATCGGCCCGATGAAGCCGAGCTCCATCAGCAGGACGGCCGCGGACAGCGGGCCGAGCACGGGGTGGCGGAACAGGAACGAGAATCCGGCCCGGAACTCGCGCACGTAGTCGCGCCGACCGCTCCCGGCCGCCGCGCTCGCCGCGAGCGGGGCCGGGCGCACGAAGTAGAGCGTGGCGACGGAGACCGCGAAGGTCCCCGCGTCCACGAGCAGTCCCAGCGGCAGACCGCCGAAGGCCACCGCGAGGCCGCCGAGCGGGCCGCCGAGCGAGAGCGCCAGCCGCCCGGTCACGGTGTTCAGCATCGCCCCGCCGGCGTACTGCTCGGGCCGCAACAGCCGCGGCTGCATCGAGCCGGCCGCGGGTTGGAAGACGGCGTTGACCGTACCGAAGACGAGCGCGAGCACGGCGAGCAGCGCGATGCCGGGGTGCAGCAGCGCGATTCCGGCGGCGGCCAGCGTCACGAGCGTACGCAGCAGGTCGCTGCCGAGCATCAGCCGGCGCACGTCGTGCCGGTCCACGATGACGCCGCCGAGCAGCGTGAACGCGATCGTGGGCAGCGAGGAGAGGATCATCAGCACACTGGCCGTGGCGGCCGACGCGTCCTGCACGGCGGTCCAGGACATCGCGACGTACCAGACCATGTTGCCGAGCTGGGAGACGGACTGCCCGGCGAGGTAGCAGACGAACTGCGGCTCGCGCACGGCCGGGCGGATCCGAGGGGCGGTGTCGATGGGTGCCGCGAGCGCGGGCACGGTGGTCGCGGCCGTCACGACTGCTCCGGGAACGCGTGGTAGAACAGGAAGACGTGCTCGCGGCCGTCCTGTGGCCGTTCCTCGGGCCTGAGCTTCGGATCCACCCGGCCCACCTCGGCCCAGCGCCACAGCACCTCGCCCAGCTCTCGGGACAGGGCACTGAGTTCCTCGGGGGTCAGCCGCATCCCGGACGTGCCGGCCGTGGCGGCGTCCAGCCACTCGCGCGACCAGGCCGGCCTGACCGAGTGGTAGGCGCGCAGCCGCTCGAACGACTCCTCGATCTGCAGCCGCTCCGCGGTCTCGGCCACCGCCCGCCCGGCCGGGTCCTCGAAGTCGGTGCTGGACCAGCCGTAGGACCCGGTCGCCGCCCGCCACCAGTGCTCCCGCCGGTCCCTGGCCAGCTCCGGTGCCTCCTCGATGAAGCCCCGCTTGGCCAGCTCGCGCAGGTGGTAGCTGATCTGGCCGGGATCCGCGCCGGCCCGCTCGGCGAGCGAGGTGACCATGGCCGGCCCCTGCTCGCGCAGCAGCCGGAAGATCCGGCGGCGCAACGGATGGGTCAGTGCCTTGAGCACGTCCGGGTCTGTCAGCCTTCTGGGTTCCGTCATGGGGCCCACGCTAGACGCAGTAGAAAAATTGCGCAAGGTTTCTACTGCAATTCTCGACAAGCCCGCCCCCTGCCGCGGGAACGGCAGGGGGCGGGAGCGGACGCCGCGGGCTCAGCCCTTCACGGCGCCGGTGAGGCCGCCGACGATCCGCTTCTGGAAGATCGAGAAGAAGATCAGTGCGGGCAGCATGGCGAGCGAGGTGAACGCGAGCACCTGGGCGGTGTTCGTGGAGTACTGCGAGGAGAACGCCTGCACGCCCAGCGGCAGGGTGTAGTTCTTCTGCGAGTTGAGGATGTAGAGCGGCAGCACGTAGTTGTTCCAGCTGCCGATGAACGCGAGGATGCCCACGGTCACCACGCCGGGCAGCGAGAGCGGCAGCACCATCCGGACGAAGAAGCCGAGCCGGCTCGTGCCGTCCAGCGCCGCGGCCTCCTCGATCTCCTTGGGGATGGCCCGCAGGAACGGCACCAGGATGATGACGGTGGTCGGCAGGCCGAAGGCGATCTGCGGGATGATGATGCCCAGCAGGTTGTCGATCAGGCCCAGGTCCTTGATGACGATGTACAGCGGGGTGATCGCGATGACCATCGGGAACATCAGGCCGGCCGCGAACAGAGTGTACATCGCACCCTTGAGCCTGAAGTTGTATCGCGCGAGCACGAAGCTGACCATCATGCCGAGCACGACGATGCCGAGGGTGCTGGCGAGCCCGACCACGAGCGAGTTGACGAACTCGCCCCAGAACGTCACCGAGGTCAGCACGCTGGTGTAGTTGCTGATGACCCAGGGGTTCGGCAGCCCGGCCGGGCTCGTGGTGATCTGCGCGTTCGTACGGAACCCGCCGACCACGATGTAGAGCACCGGCGCGACGCAGACCGCGATGAACAGCAGCGCGATGAAGTAGGTGACCGGGTTGCCCCACTCCTGCTTCGGCCGGTCGTGCCGATCGCGGCGGTCGCTGCGGCCGATGCGCGCCTTCGCCGGGCGTCGCGAGCCGGCGGTCGTCGCGCTCATCGGATCTCTCCTTCGGTGACGGCGCCACGCAGGTCACGGCGCAGGACGAAGCGCTGGTAGATCAGCGCGACGACGAGCGAGATCAGGAACATCACGACCGCGACGGCGCTGCCGTAGCCGAAGTTCCCCGCGTCGCGGCCCTGGGCGACCATGTAGATCGCCATGGTCGAGGTGCCCGCGGTACCCGAGACGTACTGGCCCCAGATGATGTAGACGAGGTCGAACAGCTGCAGCGAGCCGATGATCGAGAGGAATCCCCAGATCCGGATCGTCGGGCCGAGCAGCGGCAGCGTGATGCGGCGCTGGATCTGCCAGTAGGTGGCTCCGTCGATCGCGGCGGCCTCGAACAGCTCGTCCGGGATCGACTGCAGGCCGGCCAGCATCAGGATCACCGCGAAGCCGATGTACTTCCACGAGATGATGCCCATCAGCGTCCAGATGGCCAGCTTCGGGTCGGCCAGCCAGTCGTTCTGCAGGAAGCCGAGCCCGATGTGCCCGAGCAGGTCGTTGACGGCGCCGTTGGCCTGGAGCATCAGGCTCCAGCCGGTGCCGACGATGACCTCGGAGATGACGTAGGGCACGAAGATCAGCACGCGGATCACCGAGCGGCCGCGGATGCGCTGGTTGAGCAGCAGGGCCAGCACGATCGCGATCGGGCCCTGGATGACCAGGGAGAGCACGACGATCAGCAGGTTGTGCCAGAGCACCTGCTGGAAGGCGGGGTCGGTGAAGATCAGCTTGTAGTTGTTCAGGCCGACCCAGTCGGTGGCCGGACCGTAGCCGTGCCACCGGTAGAAGCCGTAGTAAGCGGCCAGGACGACCGGGAAGATCACGAAGGCCAGGAACATGATGATCGCCGGTCCGGACAGGACCGCGATCTCGAGTCGCATTCTGACACGGCCACGGCCGCGGCGGCGCACTGACGCTCGCGGCGAAGCCGGGGGCGCGGACTTGGCCGCGCCCCCGGCTCTGGGCGTGCCCTGCGACTGGCGCGCGATCGCCGCGTCAGTACCCAGGGTGTCGCTCATGTGTGCTTACTCAGCCCTTCGCAGCGGCGGCGTTGGCCGCCGCGACGATGCTCGCGGCGTTGCCCTGGCCCGCCATCACGCTCACCACGGCGGTGTTCAGCGCGTTGCCGACGTTCTCGCCGTACTCGGTGTCGAGGTACTCCATGGAGTAGGCGGCCTTGTTGAAGGCCTGCAGCGCCGAGATGTTGTACGGCTGGGTCACGACCTCCTGGGCGGCCGGGTTGACCGGGATCGACTGGAAGGCCTTGGCGTAGGCCTCCTGCTGGTCCTTGGTCACCAGGAACTCGAGGAAGCCGAGCGCCTCCTTCGGCGCGTTCTTGGCCAGCGAGTATCCGTCGCTGCCGCCCATGATCGCGCTCGGGTCACCCTGGCCGCCGTCCACCGACGGGAAGGGGAACCAGCCGAGGTCGGGCAGCGGCTGCTGGTTCGGGGTGAGGCTGCCGATGACGCCCGGGTCCCAGCTGCCCATGAGCTCCATGGCCGCCTTGTGGTTGGCCAGCATGCCCGCGGAGGAGCCGGCGCCCTGCTGCGCGGCGGTGGTCAGGAAGCCCTTCTGGAACGGGTTGGTCTGCAGGAACGAGGACAGGTCGGTTCCGGCCTTGGTCCAGCACGGGTCGGTGAACTTCAGCGACTGGGCGGTGCTGGTCATGGTCTGCTGGCTGCACTCGCGCAGGGCGAAGTTGTAGTACCAGTGCGCGGCGGGCCAGGCGTCCTTGGCACCGACGGCGATCGGGGCGACGTTGATCGTCTTGAGCTTGGCGACGTCGGCCTCGAGCTCGTCGATCGTGGTCGGCGTCGAGGTGATGCCGGCCTGCTGGAACAGGTCCTTGCTGTAGTAGATGCCCTCGGGCTGGGTGTCCACCGGCATCGCGTAGACCTGGCCGTTGATCGTGTTGCCGGCCAGCGCGGCCGCGCCCACGTTCGCCTTGTCCGCGGCGGTCAGGGCCAGCGGCTGGAGCTGGTTCGCGTCGACCATGGCCTGCATCTTGCCGCCACCGCGCTGCAGGAAGATGTCCGGCGCGGAGTTCGAGTTCAGCGCGGTCTGCAGCTTGCCGTCGAAGTCCTCGTTCTGGATCGTCTGCAGCTGGATCGTGACGTTCGGGTGCAGCGCGTGGTAGGCCTTCGCGGCGTTCTCGAAGTAGGTCAGGCCGTCGGAGCCGTTCGTCGCGTTCTCCCAGACGGTCACCGTGACCGAGCCGGCGGACGAACCGCCGGAGCTGGTGCCACTGCCACTGCCACTGCTGCTGCCGGCACAACCGGTGGCACCGAGAGCGATACCCAAGCTGATGGCGACAGCTGTCGCGCTGCGCGTTTTCCTCGTCATTGTGGAAACTCCCTGATATGTCATCATTGTCGCAATTGGCGCGAGTGCTTGCACGAAGCAGTACCCTGTCGGGTGCCGAAAGTTTCGTGCCGACCTGATCTGGAATTTCTGACAGCAGGGCCGACCGCGATTCCGCTGCGGGCCAGGCAGATGCGCGCCGTCGTGGCCCACCCTGCACCCCTGCTTTCCCTGCTCCGGGCCTACGTCCGTGGACATGTCCGACGGACCCGCCGCGATCGTGCGAAGCCGGCCCCGTTGTGCGGAGTTCAGCTCGCTGGAGAGTATGCGCTTGGCGACGGGGGGCAGTCAATGACTCGTTTCCGAAAGTTCATCGAAACATTCAATCGGGTGTCGGAGTTAGCTACCGAAACATTTCGAAGCCCTCCACTGCCGACAAACGCGAAATCCGGTGCTTTAAGGGGATTAGACACACCTCATGCCCCGGCCGCGGCCTCGGACGGGCCCCCGCCCGCCACGGTTCGCCTGCCCCGCCACGCGGCCGGGAATCCGTTCACCGGCAACGAATCCGCGGCCGCGGCAGAACGCTGCGGCCGCGCACCCGCCACGGGTCTCACCCGGCCGGTGCGCCGGATCCCGGGGCGTCGTGGGCGGATTCGGGCAGCTGGAACTCGCTCGGGTCCTCGGCGTGGCCGACGAAGTCCTCGTACATACGCCGGAACAGGACACTCAGTCGGTGCAGATCCTCGGCACTCCAGTCGGCCAGCGCCTGGCGGATGCCGTGGCGGCCGGCCGTGCGCACGCGTTCGACGGCCTCGCGCCCGCGCGCGGTCAGTTCGATCAACTGCGCCCGGCCGTCGTTCGGATCCGGGGTGCGCGTGACGTATCCGGTCTTCTCCAGGGCCTGCACCTGCCGGGTGACGTGAGAGGCCTCCACAGCCAGCCGGGCGGCGAGCTCTCCGGAGCGGACCGGCTCGCAATCGGCGAGCTGGCGCAGGATCGAGATGGCGGAGCGGTCGAGCGCGTGCACGCCGGCGACGGCCATCAGCCGCTCGTGCTGGCGCGCTCGGCTTCTGAGGTACGAGATCTCGGTCAGCGTCTTCTCGATCTGAACGATTTCCTGGGGGACGGTGTCCGACGCGGCGTGCTCCGCATTGTCCGCCGCGGTTCGGATGGCCACCATGACTCCACCTCACGGGTCGTTGTCTCAACGAGATAATGTGTCAAATTTGATTGCTTGAGTCAATTAACTTGAGTAAATCACGGCGCGCCTCTCTGCTAGTGTTTGGTTGAAGAGAACTGCCATTCGGCTGTGCGGACCGCTCTGGCGCGGCCGCGGTCCGGGGAGGTCTCCGCGGCGAGGTCGACCGGTGTAGAAGGAGCGGAAGCGTGGAGACGAAGGCAACCGAGATCCCGGCCGGCGTCCCGGAACGCCAGCGGCATCCGCTTGCCCGAGGCATCGAGATCCTCACGCTGATGGTCGACAGCGGTCAGCAGTCCTACGGCGTGCGCGAACTCGGCAACAAGCTCGGGGTGAGCGCGAGCACCGCCCACCGGCTGCTGAGCGACCTCGAGGGCCTCGGCATGGTCGCGCGCAACACCGAGGGCAGCTACCGGCTCGGCATGGAGTTCCTGCGGCTGGCCTGGACGACCAACACCCGCTACCCGCTGCGCGAGGCCACCGACGACATCCTGACCGAGCTGACCGAGCGCAGCGGCGAGTCGTCCTTCTTCGCCGTCTACAACGATCAGCGCCGGCAGATGATGTTCGCGGTGTCCATCGAGTCCTCACATCCCTTGCGCTACAGCGTTCCCCGGGGCGTCTGGCTGCCGCTGCACGCCGGGGCGAGCGGGCTGGCGATCCTGGCCTTCCTGCCGGCCGAGGTGCGCGAGGCGATCGTCGGCGGCAGCCTGGAGGCGCTGACCGAGCGGACCGTGGTCGACACCAGGCAGCTCACCGACCGGCTCGCCCAGATCAGGCGGGACGGGTACGCGATCTCGCACGGCGAGCGGATCGACGGGGCGATCGCGATCGCCGCTCCGGTCATGGGGCCGTCCGACACCGTGATAGGCGACGCCGGGATCACCATTCCGGAGACGCGCTTCAACGCCACCACCACCGCGGAACTCACCGTGCTGGTGAAGGAGTCCGCGCAGCGGCTCACCCGCCGGTTCACCGGAGTCGAACGGCCCGCGTAGCGGTCGGTGTGACCACGCGTGGCCGGCGGCGCGCCGGAAACCGAGGCGGGTACGGCGTTCCCGGCGCGGGCGGGCCGTGACCCGTCCACGCCGGGAATGCCGTCGTCGTCAGTCCGTCAGGTCGTCAGGCCGTCAGGTCGTCAGGCCGTCAGGTCGTCAGTCCGTCGGCCGAGGCGTCCGAGGACCGCGTTCACTGCGCCGGCTGCTCGTCTTCGAAGGCGAGCGGCAGCATGACGAGCGTCGTGAGGTCGAGCGTGTCGCTCATGCTCAGCCCGGCCGTGAACAGCTTCTCCAGCGCGGCCTGGGCGAAACCTTCGACCTCGTAGACGGTCGCGTAGCGGTGCGGGACGCCCGCGGCGCCCTCGGCGGGCCCGGCGCGGCGGGCCGCGAGGAAGCCGGGCAGTTCCAGGATCTCGGGGATGTGCGTTCCCCAGTACCACTCCCGGAACTCCTCGTCCTTTCCCTCGACCGGATTGGTGAGCGCCAACAACACTTCGCGCATGGGCTGGGTTCCTCTCATCTGTCATCACCGGGTACGGAATCGGTCGCGAAGCCCCACGGGACGCCGAGGCTGGTCGCCGGATCGGTCACCAGGGCGGTCTCCGATCGGGACGCGATACGCACGCCCTGCGCCTCGAGGTGTCGCGCGGCCCGCTGAAGATCCGTCACCTGCCACGTCAGTGCGTGGTAGGTGTCGAACTCGCCGTTGCCCGAGGCGCCCGAGACGTCAGCGGCGGCCGCGCTGCCGGGCTCCGGGGCGGCGAAGTGGAAGACGGCGTCGGCGAGGCGGACGTAGGGTCCGGAGACTCCCCGCAGCTCGTCGCGGCCGGTGTGGACGATTTCTCCGCCGAGGACGTCGACGGTCAGCTTGACCGCGCGGTCCGGCCGGGACGTGAGCACGGTGTGGTGCGAGGCGTGCACGATGCCGAGCGGGTCCGCGTCGTCGACCTCCGGGACCGTCCAGCCCTCGGCTGTCCGCGGGTCGAGCGGGAACGGGAAGGACTCGAAGAACCGGTAGGGCAGCCCGGTGTCCTGCCTGAGTCCGTAGAAGGGCGACGGGCCGCCGGCCCACTCGTCCGCCTCGAGGATCTCCTCGCGCGCGTCCACGACGCGGAAACCCTGAGCCCTGAGTTCTCGGTAAAGCTCTTTGACGCCCTCGACATACCAACCCGTCGTATACAGGTGCGCGGCGTCGATATCCGGGTAGCGCTGGACTCCCCCGGTGAGATATCGCTTCGGTTCGAGACTGTCGATGAGGACATCGGCGATCGAGGTGAATGTGGAATAGCCGACGGAATGGCCCGGCGCCGGCGGATTCGGCATGACGACGGAGAAGTTGGTACTCGTTCGGCCGAAGACGCGGGCGAAGAAATCCTCCGCCTCCTCCAGGCTCGGCACGTGGATCGCGGGGTGGTAGAGCATGCGCACCCGGTACGGGCGTTCGGAATCGGTCACTTTCTTCCCTTCGTGGCTGGAAGACCGCGGCCCGGCCGGCGCCCCGACCGCTCACGTGCGGTGCGGGGCGTCGGCCGGGCCACGGCGTCGCGGCGGTGCGGCGTCGCGGGCTCGCGGGCGCGGCGGACTCAGGCGGTCTCGGGCGTGATGCCGAGGGCGCCGGCGAAGGTCTCGCGCTCGGCCTCGAGGACGTCCTCGTCCTCGGCGTCCCGGAGCGAGCCGTTGCGCATGAACAGGGCGGCGGCCAGCGCGATCGCCGCAACCACGGCCACCATCGCGAACAGCACGTTGTATCCGGCGCGGGTGCTGAACGGCGTGCCGGTCACCAGGTAGTGCGAGAGCAGGACGGTGCCGAGCGAGGTGCCGACGCCGGAGAACGCGGTCTGGGTGACCATGTACACGCCCTGCGCCTCGCTGGTGCTGGCACCCGGCACGCCCTCGACGATCAGGTTCGGCAGCGAGCTGAGCATGAAGCTCGTCGCGCCGGTGAGCACGATCTGCGAGATCACGAAGCCCACGATGGTGCTCAGCAGCAGGGCCGAGAGGACCGCGGCCAGCAGGCCCAGGATCGCGCCCACGATGAAGGCGTTGCGGGCGCGGCCGTGGCGCGAGATGCGGCCGCTGAGCGGGGCGGCCAGGAAGCCGAGGGCGCCGATGGCGAAGGAGATGTCGCCGGCGGAACCGGCGCTCAGGCCGAGGCCGACCGGCGCCATCTTCGGCGTCTGCATGATCAGCTGGCCGACGAAGCCGGAGACGCCCAGCGTGCCGAAGGAGACCAGGGCGGTGGCGACCAGGGTCAGGCCGAGCTTGCGGTTGAGGAAGAACCGGATGTTGATCAGCGGCTTGTCCACCCGCAGCTCCCAGGCGATCCACAGCGCGAGCACCGCGATGCCGCCCACGATGAAGCCGAGGGTCTTGCCGTTCGACCAGCCCCAGGTGCTGGACTCGTTGACGCCGTACAACGCCAGCGCGATGCCCGGCGCGAACAGCACGCCGCCGAGCCAGTCGACCCGCTCAAGGCCCGGCTTGGCGGTCGGGGCGGGCAGGAAGAAGGCGCCGACGGCGGTGACCGCGGCCAGGATCGCGGCCACCACGAAGATGTCGTGCCAGCCCCAGTGGTCGACGATGTTGCCCGAGATGACGTTGCCGGCCGCGCCGCCCCACATCGCCGCGCCGGCCACCGTGGCCACGGCCACCGGCAGCGACTTCTTCGGCAGGTTCTCGCGCAGGATGCCGACGCACAGCGGGACCAGGCCTCCGGCCAGGCCCTGGATCGAACGGCCGGCGATGAGCCAGCCGAGGCTGCCCGAGGTCAGGCTGATGACGGATCCGGCGATGGAGGCCACCAGCACGACGATCAGGACGTTGCGGCGGCCGAAGGCGTCGCCGAGCCGGCCGCTGATGGCCGCGGAGGCCGCGCCCACCAGCAGGAAGCCGGTCAGCACCCATCCGGCGTTGCCCGGCGTGGTCTTGAAGTGCTCGATGACGGACGGCAGGGCCGTATACATCATCGTGGATTCAAAGGAACTCGCGATGGCAGCGAGGATAAGGATCCCGATGATGAACGGGATGGGGCGCGCTGGGCGCGGATCTGCACTTGGGGCGATGGTCGGCATCGTTGCCTCTCTCATCTGGGGCCTCGGCGCTGCCCGGGGGCCGCGCACTGCACTCACGTCGGCTTCGCCGCCCGATCGATCCGAGTCCACCGTCCCCGGGTGTTTCGCTTAAGGTGTTTCGCTTAAGAGAACGATCGATCGGTACAGCGTCCTGAGTGTGGGTGCGCGCGCTGCGGCATGTCAAGAGGGGAATCTCGGTGGGCCCGGTGCGCCCGGCCATCCTTGACAGCCAGAAGACCCTGCGCAATCCTGACCTTGCCATACAAGGCAACAATCGTTCGCTTCAGCAGAACGTCGGCGTGCCGCCCGCCTGCCGGCGGAGCCCGACCATGGAGGCTTTGATGTCCAGCCACGTCACCACCGAGGGGTCCGCGGACGCGGCGGCGGCCGCCCGGGCCCGCGCCGTGCCGCTTCAACACCCTGATCGCCTGTACCTCGACGGACGGTGGGTCGAGCCCGCCGCCGCGTCGAGTTTCGCGATCGTCGACCCGGCGACCGAGGAGCTCTACTACCGGATCGCCTTGGCCGGAGCCGAGGACATGTCGGCGGCGATCGCCGCCGCGCGGCGCGCCTTCGACCGGTCCGAGTGGCCGCTGCTGGCGCCCGCCGAGCGCGCCGACTGGCTGCGCAAGATCGCCGACGGGCTGCGCCGGCGCGCGGGCGACGCGAGTGAGCTCTGGACGCGCCAGGTCGGTGTCCTGCACTCGATGTCGGTGGCCTCCATCGAGCGCGTCGGCGCGCACTACGACTACTACGCCGACCTCGCCGCGGACTTCCCGTTCGAGGTGCGCCACCAACCGATGCAGGGCGCCTTCGGCTCCGTGGTGCGCGAGCCGGTCGGCGTCGTGGGCGCGATCGTCGCGTGGAACACGCCGATGTCCCTGGCCGCCTACAAGGTCGCGCCGGCCCTGCTGGCCGGGTGCACCGTCGTGCTGAAGGCTCCGCCGGAGGCGCCGGGCGAGGCCTACGTGCTCGCCGAGGTGGCCGAGGAGATCGGCCTGCCCGCGGGAGTCCTGAACGTGCTCACGGCCGACCGCGAGGTCTCCGAGCAGCTGGTGCGCGACCCGCGCGTGGACAAGATCGCCTTCACCGGTTCGAGCGTGGTGGGGCGGCGGATCGCGAGCATCTGCGGCGACCGGATGGCCCGCTACACCCTCGAACTCGGCGGCAAGTCGCCGGCCGTGGTCTTCGACGACTACGACCTGGAGACCGCGGCCACGCTGCTCGCCAACGCCGAGTGCACCCTCAACGGCCAGGTGTGCTCCTCGCTCACCCGCGTCATCGTCAGCCGCCACCGCCACGACGCGTTCGCCGAGGCCCTCGGCGCGGCCTTCGGCGCGGTGCGCATCGGAGACCCCTTCGATGCCGCCTCGCAGCTCGGGCCGCTGGCCATGGAACGCCAGCGCGACCGGGTGGAGGACTACATCGCCAAGGGCGTGGCCGAGGGCGCCAGGCTCGTCACCGGCGGCGCCCGGCCCGACGGGTTCGAGCGCGGCTTCTACATCCAGCCGACCGTCTTCGCCGGCGTGGACAACCAGGCCACGATCGCGCAGGAGGAGATCTTCGGCCCCGTGCTGAGCGTCATCCCCGCCGACGACGAGGAGCACGCGATCGAGCTGGCCAACGAGACGGTGTTCGGCCTCAACGCGACCGTCTTCACCGACGACGTGGACCGCGCCCACCGTGCCGCCCGCCGGCTGCGCTCGGGCACGGTCGGGCACAACGGCTACCGCACCGACCCGCGCATGGGCTTCGGCGGCTTCAAGCAGTCCGGCGTCGGACGCGAGGGCGGCCGGGACGGGCTGCTGCCGTATCTCGAGTCCAAGACCGTGATTCTGGACGGCCTGCCGACCGGGTACGACCCGCTCGGCTGAGCCCGCGCGCGCACCATCCTTCACCCCTCGGCCGCCCTCGCGGCCGGGCTTTCATCCGCTACACCAGGAGAGACTCATGTCGGGACGCGTTGAGGGCAAGGTCGCCTTCATCACGGGTGCCGCCCGCGGACAGGGCCGCAGCCACGCCGTTCGTCTGGCCGAGGAGGGCGCGGACATCATCGCCGTGGACCTGCTCGAGGACATCGCCACGGCGCCCTATCCGCTGGCCACCAAGGAAGACCTCGACGAGACCGTGCGCCAGGTCGAGGCGCTCGGCCGCCGCATCGTCGCCCGGCAGGCCGACGTGCGGGTGCTCGCGGAGCTGCAGGCGGCGGTGGACCAGGGCGTGGCCGAGCTCGGCAAGCTCGACATCGTGGTGGCCCAGGCCGGAATCCTGACGATGGGTTCGAACACGCCGCAGGCCTTCCTCGACGTCGTGCAGGTGAACCTGCTCGGCGTGATCAACGCGTGTACCGCCGCCGCGGCGCACCTCGGCCCGGGCGCGTCGATCATCCTGACCGGCTCGACCGCGGCCCTGCTGGCCGGATCCGTGGACATCACCGGCGCCGGCGGCCTCGGCTACGCGCACTCCAAGCGGCACGTCGCCCGGTTCGGGCACGACCTCGCCCGCGTCTACGCCGAGCAGCAGATCCGGGTCAACGTCATCCACCCGACGAACGTCGACACCGGCATGATGGACAACGACTTCATGTACCACGCGTTCCGGCCGGATCTGGAGAACCCGACGCGCGAGGACATGATCCCGTCGCTGGAGACCAAGTCCCCGATGGGTGTGCCATGGCTCTCGCCGCACGACGTCTCGGAGGCCGTGCTCTACTTCGCCTCGGACGCGGCCCGGTGGGTCACCGGCCAGCAGCTCAAGCTCGACGGCGGCCAGCTGCTGCCGATCGGGAACGCCGGAGTGCCCGCGTAGTCCCGGCAACGCCCCGCCGGCGGCGGCCGCCCTGCGCACGCGCGTGTGGCGGCCGCCGCCTTTCCCGCGCCGAAACCCGATCGCCGGGCCGGCCGGTGCCTGTCAGACTGCTGCCATGGCACACGGCACGGTCAAGTTCTACAAGGCCGAGAAGGGCTGGGGGGCGATCGCCTCGCCCGACCTGCCCCCGGGCTTCGACGCGTGGGTCCACTTCAGCGTCATCGACATGGTCGGCTACCGCGCCCTCGAACCCGGTGACCAGGTCGAGTTCGACTACGAACAGGCGCAGCAGGACAGCTTCCGCTTCCGGGCGACCCGCGTCCGCAAGCTCTCCGGCGGATGAGCAACGGCCGCCGTGCCGTCTCGACCACAGCCGAGACGGCACGACGGCCGTTTTCGCGCGCGGCGGCGCGTTACGCGAGGACGGGCACGGCGGCGAGCGCGCCCACGATCTCATCGACCCTGGTCTTGGCGTCGCCGAAGAGCATGGCGGCGTTCTCGCGGTAGAACAGCGGGTTGGGGACGCCGGCGTAGCCGCTGGCCATGGAGCGCTTGAAGACCACGACGTTCGCGGCCTCCCACACGCGCAGCACCGGCATGCCGGCGATCGGGCTGCCCGGGTCCTCGGCGGCGGACGGGTTGACGGTGTCGTTGGCGCCGATGACCAGGACGACGTCGGTGGCACCGAGGTCGTCGTTGATCTCGTCCATCTCCAGCACGATGTCGTAGGGCACCTTCGCCTCGGCCAACAGCACGTTCATATGGCCGGGCAGGCGACCGGCGACCGGGTGGATGCCGAAGCGCACCTGAACGCCGCGGCCGCGCAGGATCCGGGTGAGTTCGGCCACCGGGTACTGCGCCTGGGCCACGGCCATGCCGTAGCCCGGGGTGATCACCACGCTGGACGCGGCGGCGAGCAGCTCGGCGGTCTCGGCGGCCGAGATCTCCCGGTGGGTGCCGGCCTGCGCGTCGTCAGACCTCTGCGGTGCCTCGATGCCGAAGCCGCCGGCGATGACGGAGACGAAGGAGCGGTTCATCGCGCGGCACATGATGTAGGACAGGTACGCGCCCGAGGAGCCGACCAGCGCGCCGGTGATGATGAGCAGGTCGTTGTCGAGCAGGAAGCCGCTGGCGGCCGCGGCCCAGCCGGAGTAGCTGTTGAGCATGGAGACCACGACCGGCATGTCGCCGCCGCCGATCGAGGCGACCAGGTGCCAGCCGAAGAGCAGGGCGAGCGCGGTCACCGCGATGATCGCCCACAGCGCGGGGTGGGCGACGAACAGCACCGTCAGGACGGCGAAGGCCAGCAGCGCGCCCAGGTTCAGCAGGTTCTTGCCCGGCAGCACCAGCGGCGCGGACTTGATCCGCGCGCTCAGCTTCAGGTTCGCCACGATCGAGCCGGTGAAGGTGACGGCGCCGATGAAGATGCCGATGAACACCTCGGCGTGGTGGATGTGCAGCAGGGAGCCGGCGAAACCGCCGATGCCGTCGTGCTCCACCTCGACGTAGGAGGCCCAGCCGACCAGCACGGCGGCCAGGCCGACGAAGGAGTGCAGCAGGGCGATCAGTTCGGGCATGCCGGTCATCTGCACGATCCGGGCCCGCCACAGGCCGATCGCGCCGCCGCCGATGATCGCGGCGGCGAGGATCAGCGCGGTCGTGCCGCGCGCGGAGCTGTCGTGCACGGTCAGGCCGATGGTGGCGGCCAGTGCGACGACCATACCGGTCACACCGTAGGCCCAGCCTTGTCTTGCACTCTCGTGCCTGCTCAGGCCGGCCAGGGAGAGAATGAACAACAGCGCGGCGACCAGGTACGCCGCGGTGGCTATCGAGGCTGCGGACACGTCAGTTCCCCTTGCTGAACATGGCGAGCATGCGGCGGGTGACCGCGAAGCCGCCGAAGATGTTGATGGAGGCGAGCAGGATCGCGATCCCGGCCAGCACCTGGATCGGGTGCACGCCGAGGCCCGCCTGCACCAGCGCGCCGACGACGATGACGCCGGAGACGGCGTTGGTCACGCTCATCAGGGGCGTGTGCAGGGCGTGGTGGACCTTGCCGATGACGTAGAACCCGATGACGATCGCGAGCGTCAGCACGGTGAAGTCCTGCGGGATCGGCGCCGGGGCCAGTGCGACCACCAGCCAGAACACCGCGATCCCGGCCAGCACCAGGGCGAACCGCGCGGCGGCGGAGAGCGGGACCCGCTTCGGCTTGGCCGACACGGGGGCTGACACCGCCGGCGCCGCGGGGGCCGCACTGACCTGGACGGGCGGCGGGGGCCAGAGCCTCTCGCCCTTCCCGGTCCCGGTGGCGCGCACCACGGTGATGCCGCGCTGCACGACGTCGTCGAGGTCGAGCACGACCTCGCCGTCCTTGGCCGGGGTCAGCAGCTTGAGCAGGTTGACCAGGTTGGTGCCGTAGAGCTGGCTGGCCTGGGTGGGCAGGCGCCCGGCGAGGTCGGTGTAGCCGAGGATGCTCACCCCGTTCTCGGTCACGACCTTCTGCCCCGCCACGCTGCCCTCGACGTTGCCGCCCATGCCGGCCGCCATGTCCACGATCACCGACCCGGCCTTCATCGCGGCGACGTCGGCCCGCGTGATCAGCTTCGGGGCCGGGCGTCCGGGGATGAGCGCGGTGGTGATGACGATGTCGACGTCAGCGGCCTGATCCGCGTACAGCTTCGCCGCGGCCTCGTTGTAGAGGTCTGAGGTGGCCTTGGCGTAGCCGTCGGTGGACGCCTGCGCCTGCTCGTCCACCACGACCGGCAGGAACTGGCCGCCGAGCGACTTGACCTGGTCGGCCACCTCGGGCCGCGGGTCGGTGGCGCGCACGATGGCGCCGAGGCTGCTGGCCGCGCCGATCGCGGCCAGCCCGGCCACGCCCGCTCCGGCCACCAGCACCTTCGCCGGGGGCACCTTGCCCGCGGCGGTGACCTGGCCGGTGAAGAAGCGGCCGAACTCGTGCGCGGCCTCGACCACGGCGCGGTACCCGGCGATGTTCGCCATGCTGGACAGGACGTCGAGGGACTGGGCTCGGCTGATCCGGGGCACGGTGTCGATCGCGAGCACGGTCAGGTCCCGCGCCGCGAGCACCTCCACGAGCTCCGGATTGAGTGCCGGGGCCAGCGTCGAGACCAGGTATGCGCCGTCCTTGAGCTTCTGCACGTCCTCGGGCGCGGGGCCGTTCACGCGCAGGACGACGTCGGCGCCCCACGCGTCCTCGCCGCTGCCGAGCGCGGCACCGGCCTCGGCGTAGGCGGGGTCGGCGAACGCGGAGAGCGCACCGGCTCCGCGCTCGATCACCACGTCGTATCCGAGGCCGATGAGCTGTCTGACGGTCGCGGGCGTCGCGGCCACCCGGGTCTCCCCGGTCGGCTCGCGGGTCACTCCGATGAGCATTGTCGGACTCCTTGAAAAGCGGGACTGCTGCTGCGGATGGAGCGCAGGCGGGCAGGGGGC
>NZ_JAGSOG010000590.1 GCF_018139695.1 Actinospica durhamensis
CCGTCGTCCCCGTCCGCCGCACGCGCGGCGATCCGCCCCGTACTGGAGCGTTGGGGGCTGCAGGCGCAGGTCGAGACGGTGGAGCTGTTGCTGTCCGAACTCGTCACCAACGCCGTCCGACACGCCGCGGGCCCCGCTCCCGCACCCCGCTTCGACCCCGAGGCGGCCGCCGAGATCGACCTGGACTCGCTGGAACTCGCCCTGCTCGACAACGCCCTCAACCCGGGCGACACCGCCGCAGCGAACGCGGACCGCCAGGTGGAGGTCGTCGCACGACGCGGTAGCGGCTCACTGTGGGTGGAGGTCTACGACCAGGACGTCCGTATGCCCCGCGTACGCAACGCGACCGCCAACGACGAGGGCGGCCGCGGATTGTTCCTGGTAGACCAGCTCTCCCGCCGCTGGGGCGCGCGAGACACCCACACCGGCAAGGCGGTGTGGTTCCAGATCTAGGCAGGTTGTGATTGTGGCTGTGGGCGCGGGTCGGGTGCGGGTCTCAGGCGCTGGGCGTGGGCGCGCTGATCAGGCGTGAGCCCAAGCGCCGAGCTCAGACCCGGCGCGCGCGTGAGCCGCACCGCACCGCCCTGACCTGCCCTGCAGCCGTGAGTCTCAGGCTGCCGCAGACGAGGAGCTGGAAGAGCTGCTCGAACTCGACGGCGTGGACGGCGAGGAAGACGAAGACGAAGACGACGACCCGCCCTCCGACTTGCCCGTCGAGGAGGAAGACGAGGACGAGTTGGACGACGACGAACCAGGCGCGGACGAGGAGTTGCCCGACCCGCGGCTGTCCGTCCGGTAGAAGCCCGACCCCTTGAAGACGATGCCGACCGCCGAGTAGACCTTGCGCAGGCGGCCCTCGCAGGCGGGGCAGACGGTCAATGCGTCGTCGGTGAACTTCTGAACGACTTCGAGCGCCTCGCCGCACTCGGTGCACTGGTACTGGTACGTCGGCACGTTCACGCTCCCGGTTGGCACTCTGATACTTCGAGTGCCAATTCTGCGCCATGGCCCGCCGGGCTGTCCACTCTGCCGCCCTCTCAGGCCGCCACACACCCCGTCCGCCAAACCGCTGAACCGGCCTCGCTTCGATACGACTGTCGCACGAATACGCCCAATCGGTGAAATCTTCGCACTACCCGCTCAATCGCCACAATCAGCGCGGCATAGAACTCACAAAGCCGCCACGCTGAAGAAAGCCGAGGCAAACACACTGGTCGGGCCTGATCGGACCAGGTGGGCTGGGTGGGCACGGTGGGCC
>NZ_JAGSOG010000591.1 GCF_018139695.1 Actinospica durhamensis
TAGAAGTCCGATGAAGATCTCTGTTCTGGCCCGGCCGCGCAGCGGTTGGGCCAGAATGCTGTCATGCAGGGTGAGTGGACGGGTGAACTGGCAGGTCCCGACGTGTGGGTCACGTGTCGGGAGCTGATCCCGGCTTCCAGCGTGTTCGCGTTTTTGGCCGAGCATCGTGAGGCGTTGTTCCCGGCGGGGATGTTCGCTGACATGTACCCCTCGCGCAACGGCCGGCCCTCGATGCCGCCGCAGATCCTGGCGGCGGCGGTCACCCTGCAGGCCCTTCACGGCCTGTCAGACATCGAGACGGTCCAGGAGCTGCGCTGCGACCTGCGCTGGAAAGCCGCGTGCGGGCTCGGATTGTATGACACCGCGTTCGACTCCTCGCTGCTGGCCTACTTCCGCCGCCGTCTATCGCGCTCCGCCGATCCGCAGCGGATCTTCACCGCGGTGCGCGCCGTGGTGGCCGAGACCGGGGTCCTTAAGGGCAAGACCCGTCGGGCGTTGGACTCCACGGTGCTCGACGACGCGGTCGCCACCCAGGACACCGTCACCCAGATCATCGCCGCGATCCGCCGGGTCGCACGCGAGGTGCCCGGCGCCGACGAGGTCGCCGCCGCCGTGTGCACCGCCCACGACTACGCCGATCCCGGCAAGCCGAAGATCGCGTGGAACGACGAGCAGGCGCGCGCCGAGTTGGTCGACGCGCTGGTCACCGACGCGATACGACTGCTCGCCGCGCTGCCCGAACGCGAGCACACCCCGAAGGCCGCCGACGCGCTCGGCCTGCTCGCCCTGGTCGCCGACCAGGACGTGGAGCCGGCAGAGGACTCCGACGGTCGCGACGGACGCTGGCGCATCACGAAAGGCACCGCCGAGAACCGGGTCATCTCCACCGTCGACCCCGAGGCACGGCACGTGCACAAGACCCGAAGCCACAAGCAGGACGGGTACAAGGCCCACCTGGCCGTCGAGCCGGCAACCGGCATCTACACCGCCGTGGCCATCCGCCCCGGCTCGGGACCCGAGCACCACGAGGCCGCCGTCGCACTCGACCTGCTCGCCGACGACGACCAGGAAACCGACCTCGACCTGTTCGGCGACACCGCCTACGGCAGCGGGCAGGCCAGCGCCGCGCTCCTCGCGCGCGAACACCGCCTGTTTTTCAAACCCGCCCCGCTCACCACCGCTGTCGCGGGCGGGTTCAGCCTCGACGACTTCGCCATCGACACCACCGCCGGACAGGTCACCTGCCCCGCC
>NZ_JAGSOG010000592.1 GCF_018139695.1 Actinospica durhamensis
GTGCCGTCGGGGTGGGTGCTGATCGAGGTGGTGCGCTCGTGGAAACCCTTCGGCGGGCCGTGGTCGATGCTGGGGTCCAGCCAGTGGAACCATCCGACGGAACTCGGGCTCGCCTCGGTGGGCGGGGTGTGGCTGCTGAGCTTCGCGATCATGCTGGTGAACACGGCGATCGTGCTGGTCGTGGTGGCTCGGCCGCCGGTGCGCGCGCTGGTGGGGAGTGTCGGGGTGTTGGCGGTGGTGGCGGGGCCGCTGTGGTTTGCGGCGCATCCGCTGCCGGAGGCTTCGCGGGAGTTGAACGTGGCGCTGGTGCAGCCGGGCGTCATCCACGATCCTTGGGCTCGTGGCCAGGAAGGCGTCGTGCTGACGCAGGCGCTGGAGCGGCAGGGTTCGCATATCGGACTGGTGGTGTGGGGGGAGAGCAGCGCCGAGAACGACGTGACGAGTGACCCGGCGGCTCAGCAGCAGCTCGAGGCGATGTCGGCCGCGTTGAACGCGCCGATCCTGGTCAACGGCGATGCGATCCAGTCCCACGGCAACGCCCAGAAGGTCAGCTATCTGTACACGGCGAGCGGCGTTAACGGGCAGTATGCGAAGACGCGCCTGGTGATGTTCGGCGAGTACATACCGTTCCGGGGCGAGCTCGGCTGGCTCACCGGGCTGACCAAGGCCGCGGGGGTGAATCTGGTTCCCGGCGATGAGCTGGCCGTCTTCCAGGCGGGCGGCACGCGTATCGGGCCTCTGATCTGCTTCGAGTCGGCGTTCCCGGACATGGGGCGTACCGAGGCCGATCGCGGGGCGCAGCTGCTCGTCTACCAGTCCGAGGACTCGACGTTCCAGGGCAGTTGGGAGCCCGCTCAGCACGCCAGCCTCGCGGCGGTGCGTGCTGCCGAGACCGGACGACCGGCCGTGCAGGCGTCGCTGGCGGGTGTCTCGGCGGCCTTTGACGCGCAGGGGCGGCAGTTGGCCTGGCTGCCGAAGTCGACGGTCGGGACGGTGACGGTGACGGTGCCGATTCAGGTGACTGACACGCCGTACGACCGGTTTGGCAACTACGTCCCGATCGTGTGCGCCGGGTTGACGGGGGTGAGCTTAATCGCGATCTACAGGTTGCGGCTGATGGCGGATCCGCCTCGGATCGAGGACTGAGGAGTGGATCTGTAGATAGACGTAGACAGACTGTCTCTTATACGCATCT
>NZ_JAGSOG010000593.1 GCF_018139695.1 Actinospica durhamensis
CATGGGCGGGGAGCTGCTCGGGCGAATGGTTGGGCATGGCGAGCTCCTTTTCGCCGCCGGGCGGCGGGTAGGGCCTTGCGTAGTTGCTGCCGACGAGCTCGATGGTCAGGGCGGATTCCGGTCGGGAGACGGGTGAGCCGACGGGGTCGGGGTCGGCGGCCGGGCCGTAGCCGGCAGCGTTCGCGAGGGCGTCGGACGGCAGGGCGACGCCGTGGGTGGAGAGGCGACTCAAGGCGGCGTGCAGGCTGGTGACGCCGTCGGTGCCTCGGCGGTCTAGGGAGACGGCCAGGTGGGGGCGAGGGGCGAGGATCTGGGTGACGAGACTGGTGAGGACCGAGCCTGCGCCGAACTCGACGAAGGTACGGACGCCGTCGGCGTACATGGCCTCGATTTGGTCGACGAAGCGGACGGGGGCGCTGAGCTGGGCCGTGACGCGGGCACGGATCTCGTCGGGGTCATGAGGGTACTGATTTGCATCGGCGGTCGCGTAGACGGGGAGGCGGGGTGGGCTGATCGCTGCTTCATCGAGGGCTGCGAACAGGCGCGTTGCCGCAGAGGCGACGAGGGGGCTGTGGAACGCGGTGGACGCGGCCAGGCGGTGGGTGGCGAATCCGGCGGCTTGGGCGCTGCGTTCGAGTTCTTCGATGGCGGCGACCGTGCCTGAAATCACCGTCTGGCTGGGGGTGTTGAGGTTGGCGATCCATGCGTCCCCGTGGTCTGCGATCTGCGCTTCCGCCTCTTTGGCGTCGGTGGCCAGGGCCAGCATGGCGCCAGGGCATTGCGACGCGTCACGCATCAGCTCACCGCGGCGGCGCGCCAGGGCGATCAGGGTTCGTTCGTCGAAGCAGCCGGCGGCGTGCAGGGCCACGAGTTCGCCGAGGCTGTGGCCTGCGACGCAGTCGGGGCGCAGGCCGAGTCGGGTGACGAGGCGCAGCTGGGCTACGCAGGCGGCGGCCAGGGCGGGCTGAGCCCATTCGGTGGCGGTGAGCTGGTCGTGTTGGCGGCCTTCTTCGGACTCTGTGAATGCGGGCCGCGGGAAGACGATCTCGTGCAGCGGGACTTGCGCGCCGTCGAAGCGGCCTGTGGACAGTTCGTCCCAGGCTTCTCGTGCGGCGGGAAACGTCATGGCCAGGTCGGCGCCCATGTTCGGGTATTGGGAACCCTGGCCGCAGAAGAGGAAGGCCAGCTTGCCGGGATCGGGTTCGGAGCCTGTATCCAGGACGGGAGGGGAATCGGG
>NZ_JAGSOG010000594.1 GCF_018139695.1 Actinospica durhamensis
GCCCGGTACCATGGCAGCAGTCCGGCCCCGGCGCCCCCGCCGCCCGGCACCGGCCGGCGTGGCGCAATTGGCAGCGCACCTGTCTTGTAAACAGGTGGTTGGGGGTTCGAGTCCCCCCGTCGGCTCACTCTCTTCTTCCGGGTCGGTCGGACCGCGGACAGCGAAGAACCCCGGGTCTCGGGCGCCCATGCGAGAATCAGCCACTTGCATGTCGGGGGCAGGGGGATGGAAGCAGTGAATGTCCGGCGGGCGCGGTGGTCGCCGTTTCAGATGGTGTGCATAGTCCTGTTCGGCGCGTTCGCCGTTGCCATGGTCGTGGGGGCGGTCGTGTCGGCCGTGTACAGCGAGTCGATGAGGCACCGCGGCGTCGAGGTCGAAGCGACCGTGACGGCCGACAGCGAGCAGGCGAAGGGCGGCTACTGCGACGTCCGGTTCGCCGACGTCGCGGGCACGGTCTGGGACGTGCACCTCGACTCCAGTTGCGGAGTGTCCGTCGGGCACGAGGTCTCCGTCGTCTACGACCCGCAGAATCCCGACGACGTCGACTTCTCGAAGAACCTTGACGCGGGGAACATCGTGGCCACCAGCGCCTTTTTCGTCTTTCTCGGCTTGGTCTTCGGAGCCGTGAGCGTATGGTCCCTGCGGGCATCGCGGGAGCGATTCGGCGACATCAATCGGCGCTGGCGACGCTGGCGTGCACCCGATCACCGCCCGACGAGCCATCGGCGGGATCAATGACCGGCGCGGGTCAGCCGCCGTACCGTCAGTACGCTGCATCTCCGGATTCGGGCACGCTCTATTCTCCGGCCTGGGTCGCGGCCTCGGACGGCTACGGGGCGGTGGGTTGGATGACGACCAGCTCGACCTCGAAGCCGTCTTCGTCCTCGAGGTAGCCGGCTTCGTGCTGGGCGCCGCCGGCGTGGGGGTGCTGGTCGGCGAAGAGGAGGGACCAGCCGTGGGCGGGGGCTTGGGCGACGAGGCGGTCCAGGTCTGCGCGGTCTTTCACGTGGAACGCCAGGTGGTTGAGGCCGGGGCGCTTGCGGTCGTGGGTGGCGGCGGAGCGCGCGGGGGAGGCTTCGACGACGATGTAGGTCGCGGCTTTGCGCCAGCTTCGGCCGTCCTGCCAGTCCTGGTACTGCGCGTAGCCGAGTTCGCCGAGGAGCCAGCCGAAGCTGCGCAGGGCGCGGGGCAGGTCGGGGACCCAGAGTTCGACGTGGTGCAGGGTGCCGGGGGTGG
>NZ_JAGSOG010000595.1 GCF_018139695.1 Actinospica durhamensis
GAGCATCCGCCAACGGTTCGGTGCTGTTCAGGTGGGGTGGCGTGAGCGAGCGTGTTCGTGCTCGTGCATGTCGGGCGCGGCTGTCAAGGCCGTAGATCATCCGGCGATCGGGGCGCGGGTTCGTTGAATCGCCCTCGGAGGCGTGATGCAGGCCTCTACGCTGGGTTTTCATGACGGATGCGCAGGTGGTGGGGTGGATAGCGGCTCGTCGGGCGGAGCTTGACGTGCTGGAGGACTCCCTCGCTCGGCAGTTGGCCGAGGTGCGGGCCGAGCGCGACGAGCTCGCGGTGGCCGAGAAGGTCTGGGCCAGAGCCGAGGCCGCGGTGGCGGGCGACGCCGCGCCCGTAGCAGCCGGTGCGCTCGTCGGTGGCCGGTCGGTGCTGCTGATCCCGCACCGCTCGCCCGGTATGGGTGAGGACGCGCTGCCGCCGGAGTACCGGAAGATCATGGGGATTCTGCGCGCGACCGGCGGCCCGGTGATGGCCAAGGCGGTCGGTGAGAAGCTCGGGATCGACGTGAAGAGCCCGGGGAAGGTCGAGCCGCTGCGCGGGAAGCTGAGCAAGCTCGCCGAGCGTGGCTGGGCCCGCAAGCTGGCGGACGGCCGGTTCCAGATCACGCTGTGACCGTGCGCCATCCGTGCCCGGATGCGTGACGAGGCGCCCCCGGTGGGCGTTCGGGTTGTGTGAAGAACACGAATATGCCCGCCGAGGGCGCCGATCCCCTTGTCTACCAGTGCCGCCTGCCGCTGTCCACGAACACCGTGGCGTACGTCGCCGGCCTGCTGCGCAAGCGCATGCGCGAGATCAACTCGCCGGGGCGGCTGTTGCCGGCCGGGCGGATAGCCCTGCTGGTGCTGGCGATGCTGCGCCACGACCAGCGGGCCTTGGACCTGGCCGGGGGCAACCACGTCTCCGAGACCACGATGCGGCGCTGGCGTGATGAGATCATCGCGCTGCTCGCCGCGAAGGCCCCGCGCCTGGACCGGGCTCTGCGCAAGATCGCGAATCGGGGTGGGGAGGTCGTGCTGATCGACGGCACGCTCATTCCCACCCGCCGGCGCACAGGAGCGGCCAACCGGCCGAACTACTCGGGCAAGCACCACCGCCACGGCCTGCACTTCCTCGCGCTGACCGACGAGCGCGGCCGGCTGATCTGGATCTCCGCCGCCCGGCCCGGGCGCACGCACGACATCACCGCCGCCCGCCGTGACCACGTCCTCGAGCATCTGAG
>NZ_JAGSOG010000596.1 GCF_018139695.1 Actinospica durhamensis
CCGGATACCCCGGCTGCGCCGCCCACCCCTGCCCAGACTGCCCAGGCCCGCCAGGCGGCACCTGCCCGCCCGGCGGCATCAACTCCGGCGGAGCCTGCCCCACCGAAAGCTGTCCCGGATACTCGATTCCCTGCGGAAGCTGTCCCGGATATTCGATCCCCGGGGGAAGCTGCGCAGCCGGCAACCGCCCCGCCGGATGCTGTCCCGGATACTCGATTCCCTGCGGAAGCTGTCCCGGATACTCGATCCCCGGCGGAAGCTGCCCAGCCGGCAACTGCCCCTGCGGAAGCTGCCCCGGATACCCAGCGCCCTGAGCCGGATACGCAGCCCCCTGCGGAGGATACGCAGCTCCCTGAGCCGGATAGCCACCTCCTTGGGCCGGATATCCGGTCCCCTGCTGCGGCGGATACCCAGCCTGCCCAGGCACCTGCGGATAGCCCACCTGCGGCCCCGCCGGGACTCCCTGCCCCGGCGGCAACCCCGGCAACCCCGACTGCCCCGGCCCTGGTTGTCCCTGTCCAAGTTGCCCCTGACCGGACTGCCCCGGCCCCAGTTGACCCGCCTGACCCTGCCCCAATTGCTGCCTGTCACCAAACGGTGACTGTCCGGGAACTCCCAGCTGCGGCGGAACGTTGATCGGAGCAGGGACGGGCGAAACAGGAGGTAGAGGTGATGCCAATGCCGGCGTAAGAGGCGGCGCAAGAGGTGCGGGAACGTGTGGCGATGCAGGCGGCAATGCCTGCGGCGTCGCCTGGTCAGGACGCGAGGTAGGCGCAGGAGCCTGCCCCGGCGCCCCAGGCGAAGGCGCAGCAGCAGCCTGCCACACCCCCGGCGCAGGCGCGTTCACCGCAAGCTCGCCCGACCGCGCCAACGCGATCTCCGCCGACCGCGACTCCGCCCCAGCAACTCCAGCTGCCGCAGCAGCACCGGACACGCCAGCGGCTCCAGCAGTCCCAGCGCCATCTGACAGCCCAGTGGCTCCAGCAGCCCCAACTGTTCCGGACGGTCCAGCGGTACTGGCTGCCCCAGCAGCCGGCCCAGCGGTGCCGCCTGCCCCAGCAGCTCCGGACACGGAGGCCGAATCAGTCCCCGCAGCCCCGGACGCCGAAGTCGAAGCCGACGCACCGGATTCAGACGCCGAGTTCTCGGCCGAAGGCACCGGCGCGCCATGCCGCGGAACCCCAGCCCCCGAACCCTCAGGCCCAGACCCAGACCCAGACCCAGA
>NZ_JAGSOG010000597.1 GCF_018139695.1 Actinospica durhamensis
GGTCAGGCGCAGGCGCGGGGGGTCGGCGGCCTGGTCGAGGTCCCAGCGGTTGACGGTGGCGTTGCCGACGGCGCCGTGTTGGTCGAGTAGGCGCAGCAGGCCTGCTTCGTCGAGGGGGTCGAGGATCATCCGGAGCATCAGGACGACGGCGTCGTGGGCGACGATGAGCAGGTGGCGTCCGGCGGCGTCGGCGAGGGCTTCGGTCAGGACGGAGCGGACGCGCAGTTGGACGTCGGGGAGGTTTTCGCCGCAGGGGGGTCGGAAGTAGTAGCGGCCGACGTGTTCGCGGCGGGCGATGTCCTCGGGGTATTTGCGGCGCAGGGCGGCTTCGGTGAGCATCTCCCAGGCGCCGGTCTCGCGGTCGCGCAGGCGTTCGTCGACGCGGGTGCGCTCGGGTGCGGGGGCGCCGTGTTCGGTGAGGGCGGCGAGGGCGATCTCGAGGGTGTCGCGGGCGCGGCGGTAGGGGGAGCAGTAGACCAGGTGCGGGGGGTCGTCGGCGAGGCGGGCGCCGAGGTCGGCGGCTTGGGCGCGGCCGAGGTCGGTCAGGGGTAGGTCCGCGTCGCGTTCGGTGATGGGGACGGTGAGGGCGCCGGTGGCGTGGGCGTGGGCGAAGGCCGCGTTGGCGGTGGACTGGCCGTGGCGGACGGCGGTTATGGCCGTGGGCAGCGGCGGCGCGGGCATGCTCGGCACACTCGTCCCCTCCTCGCTTGTGTCGGGGCGCGCTCGGCGCTTTTGTCGTTTGTGTCCGCGAGTGTCGGTTCTGTCGCAGACTTCTACTTTACCGGTGGTTTAGCGGCTGCGCCCGGGCGTGGTGGTGCATGCGGGGGCGCCCTTCCGGCCGGGGTCCGCGCCCCGAGGGGCGGTCGGTGACGGTCAGGGGTGTACGGAGTCGATGAGGTTGGCGATGGTGGTGTCGAGGCTGTTGATCTGTGTGGCCAGGGTGGTGGAGGCGAGGTAGAAGCCGAAGATCGCGGCGACGAGCGCGTGCGAGAGCTTCATACCGCCCTTGCGGATGAGCAGGAACATGACGACGCCGAACAAAAGTACGACGGGGAGTGAGAGGGTCACGCTGGTGCTTCTTCCCGGTGAAACGGACAGTGGCCTCCATCGTGCGTGAGCCTGGCGCGGTTCGCCGGGTCGATTCAGCCATCTGGCTCACGGCGCGGTGGCCGTGGCGGGGTTTTCGCCGGGGTCGGGTTGGGG
>NZ_JAGSOG010000598.1 GCF_018139695.1 Actinospica durhamensis
CCGCCCGCGCGCCGCCCTATTCGGTTTGCGGACCTCCCCCCACATCCGTGTACACTCGACCAGTCGGCAACCGCGGATCGCAAGATCAGCGGAAAACGGCACCCGCGCCCGTAGCTCAACGGATAGAGCATTTGACTACGGATCAAAAGGTTAGGGGTTCGAATCCCTTCGGGCGCACCGATGAAGTCCCCAGCTCAGTGGCTCTGAGCTGGGGATTCTTTGTTTAGGCGTTGATTCACTGGTCTAGTCCATCGCTACCTTCGCTTGCGTATGGCGCCCCGTGGGCGAGTGAGGGGCGAGTCGATGAAAGTACCTTCGGTGGTTGTGCCTGTTGCGCCCCGATTGCGTAGGCATCCGCCCTATAATTCCGCCGCTCGTGTCGCATGGTGCTTATCCGGTCGTTCTTGCCTGGTGACTGGGCGATAGCGGCGTGGGCCGTGGCGGGCGCGCTGTCTATTCGTCCTCGTGGGGGTCTGTGTCTTGGTCGTCGTGTTCTGCGGCGAGCAGGTCGGCGATGAGGTCGGCGGCTTCGCGTTTGGCTTCGTCGACGACGGAGGTGTAGATGTCGGCGGTGATGGTGACGGAGGAGTGGCCGAGCATCGCGGAGACGGTCTTGAGGTCGACTCCGGCGGCGCGTGCCAGGGTCGCGGCGCCGTGCCGCAGGTCGTGCAGCCGTACCGGGGGCAGACCGGCTTGCTTGGTCAGGGCCTGGAAGTGGGTGAGGAACTGGTCGGGTGTGAGGTGGTCGCCGTAGTGGTCGGTGAAGACCCAGCCGGCGTCGTTCCATTCGTTCCCGGCTTTCGTGGCCCAGGTGCGCTGGCGTCGGCGGTGTTTGGCGAGGGCGGTCAGGACGGGTTTGGGTGCGATGACGGTGCGTTCCCCGGCGGCTGTTTTGGTGGGGGTGACCTGGGGGGTCCAGTTGACTTGGATGATCTGCCGGTCGATGCCGATGGTGCCGGTGCGGAAGTCGATGTCGGTCCAGCGCAGGCCGGCTGCTTCGCCGCGGCGTAGGCCGAGGTGGGCGACCAGGACGTAGTAGGCGTGGAGTTCGTGGCGCTCGGAGTGGGTGAGGAACGCGCGGGTGTGAGGCGCGGTCCAGACCATGACGGGGCTGGGGATCTCGCCGGTGCGGCGCCAGTGGGTGACGCGGGCGTCGGTCCAGAGCATGGGGC
>NZ_JAGSOG010000599.1 GCF_018139695.1 Actinospica durhamensis
GGGTGTGTAAGCCCTCGGCCTATTAGTACCGGTCCACTCCACGAGTTACCCCGCTTCCATGTCCGGCCTATCAACCCCATGGTCTCTAGGGGGCCTTACCCACTCAAGGTGGTGGGAGGACTCATCTCGAAGCAGGCTTCCCGCTTAGATGCTTTCAGCGGTTATCCCTTCCGAACGTAGCCAACCAGCCATGCCCCTGGCGGGACAACTGGCACACCAGAGGTCCGTCCATCCCGGTCCTCTCGTACTAGGGACAGCCCTTCTCAATCCTCCAACGCGCGCAGCGGATAGGGACCGAACTGTCTCACGACGTTCTAAACCCAGCTCGCGTACCGCTTTAATGGGCGAACAGCCCAACCCTTGGGACCTACTCCAGCCCCAGGATGCGACGAGCCGACATCGAGGTGCCAAACCATGCCGTCGATATGGACTCTTGGGCAAGATCAGCCTGTTATCCCCAGGGTACCTTTTATCCGTTGAGCGACGGCGCTTCCACCAGCCACCGCCGGATCACTAGTCCCAGCTTTCGCTCCTGCTCGACCCGTCAGTCTCACAGTCAAGCCCCCTTGTGCACTTACACTCGCCACCTGATTGCCAACCAGGCTGAGGGAACCTTTGGGCGCCTCCGTTACTCTTTAGGAGGCAACCGCCCCAGTTAAACTACCCACCAGACACTGTCCCCGATCCGGATCACGGACCCGGGTTAGACACCCGAGACGGCCAGAGTGGTATTTCAACAACGACTCCACACCGGCTGGCGCCGGCACTTCACAGTCTCCCACCTATCCTACACAAGCCGCCCCGGACACCAATATCAAGCTATAGTAAAGGTCCTGGGGTCTTTCCGTCCTGCTGCGCGAAACGAGCATCTTTACTCGTAGTGCAATTTCACCGGGCCTATGGTTGAGACAGTCGGGAAGTCGTTACGCCATTCGTGCAGGTCGGAACTTACCCGACAAGGAATTTCGCTACCTTAGGATGGTTATAGTTACCACCGCCGTTTACTGGCGCTTCAGTTCACCGCTTCGCCGTGAAGCTGACGGGTCCCCTTAACGTTCCAGCACCGGGCAGGCGTCAGTCCGTATACATCGCCTTGCGGCTTCGCACGGACCTGTGTTTTTAGTAAACAGTCGCTTCCCGCTGGTCTCTGCGACCACCCCCAGCTC
>NZ_JAGSOG010000059.1 GCF_018139695.1 Actinospica durhamensis
GCGGCGGCGGGCTTGGCCGGCGCGGTGGCCGCGGAGGCGGTCAGCGGGGCCACACCGATGGCGACGGCGGCAAGGGCGAGGGCGGCGGCAGGGTAGTGGCGCGGGTTCGAAATGGTGTTGCGGAACGCGATGGCACGGTTCTTCAGCACGAAATTTCTGCCTCTCCTTCGGCCGCCTACCGGGTTAGCTGACGGGTTCGGGCGGAAGGGGAATTCGCCCTACAGCCACCCACACGGCGACGAGGCACACGCGGAGCGTGTGATCGCGTTCACTCGTGGTTCTGGTGGCCGATTCACCCCGGGGGACCTGCGCGTGGTGCGCCTGATCTGTTGGGTCCCCGGCTCCGAGGACGTACGCGGCGGGACTTCGTCGACCGTCGCGTCGTCCGTATGTCGGACTCGGCGGGTGCGTCCGGTGCCGAAACTGTTTTCTCGGCGAGTGCCGGTCGCACAACAAAAACAATACCCAATTTGCCCGGTATGTCCAAATTTCTCATGAATTTGGACGCACCGTAATTGGGCCACCACGTGCGGTTTGGAAAATGCGCCGGAAAATGAGCGATAAGGGCGGCCGGGCGCCCTTTCATCCCCGCCTTGACCTGCGGATACGCCATCCTTAACGGCATTTCGTGCCGGTTTGATTGCTCGGAGTAATGACGGGAGGAATTGGTTATTCTGCGTTATTCGGCCCGTGCGCAGAGCGATATCCCGCGGTCCGGCAGCCTCACGGAATCGCCCGAACACTTTGCGCGATCGAAATGGCGGGACGTTATATGGGAGGGCGGGCGCGCACGCGTGGAACGTGCGCGGCGTTTCGGAAAGTGAGCGGCCGGCCCGGGGCGAACCCGGACCGGCCGACGGTACTGCTTGCCTGCTTACTCGTTCACGCCTGAGGACAGGGCCTCGGCGTCATGCGGTGCAGCTGATGCCGGTGGGTGTGGACGCCGTGCCGGAGGCGGTGTACCCGAACGAGGTCGAAGCTCCCGCAGCCAGGGATCCGTTGAAGGACGCGTTCGCCACCGAGATCGCGCCGCTGGTGCCGGAGTTCGTGCCGTTCCACAGGCTGGAGATGGTCTGGCCGCTGGCCAGGGTGAGCTTGACGGTCCAGCCGCTGATGGCGGCGGAGCCCGCGGTCACGGTCACCTGGCCGTTGAAGCCGCCCGTCCAGCTGCTGGTCGTGGTGTAGCTGGCGGAACAGGTGCCGGAGCCGGCCGGAGCCGTGGTCGGGGCCGCCGTGGTGGGAGCCGCCGTGGTCGGGGCCGCGGTGGTCGGCGGGGTCGTGGTGGTGCCGCCGCCGGAGGTGACGGTGATGTTGGAGCTGCCGCTGGACTGGTAGCCCTCGGTGGCCAGGATCTGGTAGTTCGGGGTGCCGAGGTTCAGGCCGAGTGCGGTCCAGGCGTTGAAGATGTTGGCGACGGTGATGGTGCCGCCGGTGCGCTTGGATTCGCGGATGGCCCAGTATTGGTTGAAGGTCGCGGTGCCCTGGATGGAGGGCTCGTTGGTGCGGGTGGTCTCGTAGAGGTCGTAGGTGCTGCCGTCGCTGTTGACCGAGCCGAGCTTGGTGGCGCCGGTGCTCGGGTTGTAGTCGCCGTAGTTGTCGACGATGTAGTACTCGACGAGCGGGTTGGTGGTCCATCCGTAGAGGGACAGGTAGCAGTTGCCGTTGCAGTTCCAGGAGCCGGAGTAGGTCACCGGGGAGGTCGTGCCCGGGTTCCAGCCGGTGCCGGCGACGACGTTGGTCGAAGCGGTGTTCCAGGTGAGGCTGTAGTTGCTGCCGGATCCCAGCGTCATCGTGGCGCCGCTGGCCTGCTCCCAGAACGAGTAGAAGTACCCGTTGTTGGTGCCGGTCGTGTTCGAGGTGATGCTCGTGGCCGCGTTGGCGGTGGAACTCGGCACAAGGATCATGGCCGCGGCCATGGCCGCCACCGCGATGGCCGAACAGGCGCCTGTGATCAGTACCTTGATCCGGGTGCGCCTGCTGAGCGGGCGGACGGAGAGATCGTCCATGTGGGTACTCCTTCTTCATTGAAGGTCGCCGCGGGCGGGCGGGCAGCACGACACGACTCGGCGGATGCAGGGCAGGCCGAGTCGCGGCCCGCGACCTGGATCGACAGTGGCAGGGCCCTGTCGATGCAGTGAGTATGGGCCGAAATCCCGTTGCGGCGCAACAACTTGCGGAGAATTTTTCGAAAGCATTCGATCATGATCGGGGCGATTGAACGAATATTGACCAGGTGAGCGGCCATCAAAGGTTCGGGAACGTTCGAACTACCCCGCGAAATTTCCCGAAGACGGCCCTGAAGCTCCGATCGCCATTCGAAAGTTTCGATATCCATCGAGCGGCTTTCGGCCCCAACGATTCAGGGCACTGGCACGCCTCACTCCGCCTGCGCGGGCTCGATCCAGACGCGGTCGCGGCCGGCCGCCTTGGCGGCGTAGAGCGCGGCGTCGGCGGAGGCCATCAGTTCGGCCGGGGTCGGCGCGTACTTGAGGCTGGTGCCGACGCCCACGCTCACCGTGATCGGGTGCTCCCAACCGCTCGCCTGGGTGCGCACGCGGTCGCACAGGGCCTGGGCGCGCTCGGCGGCCTCGTCCGGGTCGAAGTCCGCGAGCAGTACGGCGAACTCCTCGCCGCCGATCCGGCCGACCACGTCGGTGGCGCGGAACGAGGTGTCCAGCAGCACGCCGAGCAGGCGCAGCGTCTCATCGCCCGCCTGGTGGCCCCAGGTGTCGTTGACCCGCTTGAAGTGGTCGATGTCCACCAGCAGCAGGGCCGAGGGCGGGCCGCCGCGCCGACGGCGGGCCTGTTCGCGGGCCAGCGCCTCGTCGAAGCCCCGGCGATTGACCAGGCCGGTCAGCGGGTCGGTTCTGGCCAGACGGGCCAGCGCCCCGCGTAGGCGCAACGACTCGTTCTGCACTCGCACGACCATCCAGCACACCACGGCCAGCGACGCGGCGGTCTCGATCCACAGCACCAGGCCGTCCACACCGCGGCTGAGCTCGGCCAGCACGGCGAAGGCCACCGCGGCCACGCCCGCCGTGATCCAGGCCACCCGCGCGGACAGGACCGCGGCGGCGAAGGCCACCGGCCAGGTCAGCAGCAGCGGGCCGAGTTCGTCCACCCGCTGGCTCGCCGAGGTGGGCAGGCAGATCAAGATCGCGGCGATGGACGGGATGCTGTTGGCCAGCCAGATCGGCAGCCGCCGCCGCGTGCGCAGCAGAAACACGCCGGAAGCCGCCACGATCGGGCAGAGCACGTAGTTGAGACGCCGGGTCAGCGGCGGATACGGTTCGCCGCGTACGTCGTAGAGCACGGTGACCAGGATGACCAGCACCGCGGCGGCGATCATCAGCCCGCCGGCGACTTTCTTGATCGCCCATTGGCGGGATTCGGCCATATCCGAGTCGGGCGCGGGCTCCTGGGCCATGTTCCGCCTCGATCTCGTGCTTGCCTGTTTTCCTTCCCGCGAGTCGCCCTCGAGCCTTCTCGAGCAGCACGACGGCCCGTCACCCCAGTTTCGAGGAAATCGCGGCTCCCCGGCCTTCGCACCCACCCGATCGGTGACCGACGGTCACCCGCGTGGCCGCACGCCGCCGGCCGGCCCGTCCTGTGCGCACACGACGTCCGACTGCCTGTACGAGGCGTCCACCAGCGGCTTCGCCGCCTCAACAGCATCCGGTGCGGCGGCGATCCGGTGGTCGACGTGAGCGGATGCGGCCGTCGCATCTGTGATCATGATGTTGTGAGGGCGGCGGAACCGGGTCGGTGCGTCCAAGGAGGTGGGCCGGTTGGGGGAGGTGGCCGACGGTCTGGACGCGCCCGCGTTCCGATTCGCAGTGCGGACGGCGGGGGTGATGCTGTTCGTCAGCGGATCCTTTGCCGCGCTGTGGGCCGTGGCGGTCGTCGGCGGCGTGCCCGGGCCTGATGTGCATTGGCGCGTCGTCGTGTTCACGGTCGGCGTGTCCGCGGTCGGTTTCGGGGCGGTGCTGTTGCTGCTGGGCCGGCGCACGCCGAAGTGGCTGCTGTTCGCGTTTCCGCAGGTGACCGCGGGTCTGATCTGTCTTCCGCCGCTGGTGTCGCACGAGTCGACCCCGGCCGGGTCGATCCTTCTGGTCTGGCCGGTGCTGTTCGCGGGGTACCTGCTGCCCGAACGCGTCGCCTGGGTCACGCTCGCGGTGTCGCTCGGCCTGCTGGTAGCGGTGGCGTTGCGCAAGCACACGAGCGACGCCGTCGCCACGAGTGTCGAGGTCGGTTTGTCGCTGGTGGCGACTGTATATATCACCGTACATCTGAGGCGGAACAACAGGGCACTGGTCGCCACGCTGCGTCGGGAGGCCCGGACCGACCCGCTGACCGGGCTGGCCAACCGCAGGGCGTTCGACGACCTGCTGGAGCGCGAATTCGGCCTGTACGAGCGGCATGGCGGGCCGATGGCGCTGCTGGCGATCGACATCGACCATTTCAAGCGCCTGAACGACTGTTCCGGACACCCGGCCGGCGATGCCGCGCTGGTCGCCTTGGCCGCGGTGCTGGCCGCGCACGTGCGCCACGGCGACAGCGTGGCCCGCACCGGCGGCGAGGAGTTCGCCATGTTGCTCACCGACTGCCCGGCCGGTGTGGCCCAGCGCCGGGCGCACGCGCTGCTGGCCGTCGTCGCCGCCGAGTCGGCGGCGTGGCCCGACCCGATCACCATCAGCATCGGGGTGGCCGCGATCCCCGACCACGCCGGCGCCCCCGCTGAACTCGTCACCGCCGCCGACACCGCCCTGTACGCGGCGAAGGCCGCCGGACGCAACACCGTGGCCGCTGCCTGAGCGTTCAGGTCTCAGACCGTCCAGGCCTCACGTCGGGCGGGTGCGGGTCGGTCGGTGGAGACTGGTGACATGGTGCTCGTGCCGCCGCAGGTGCTCGGGGCAGACTGGGTCGTGCTCGTGCGCGACTCCCGGCGCGGGGTGGGCCATGGCTGACCTGGCCAGACGTCCGCGGGTGCAAAGCCCGCTGCGCCGTCGGCGCGGGATGGACGCTCAGCGCCTTCAAGTGCTCTTCGCGCTGGCCGGCTTGGCTCTCGGATTGCTGGTGCCCAAGATCCCAGGGGGGCCGCGGGCGCCGTCGGCGCAGGTGATCGACATGTTGTTCGCGCTCGGGTTCGGGATCCTGGGGGTGACCGGCGTGATCTTCTCGGTGCTGTTCCTGGTGGTGCAGTGGGCGCACGCCAGTTTCTCTCCGCGGCTGCTGCTCTTCCGCCGGTCGCCGGTGGTGTGGCGTACGTTCGCGGTGGCGGTCGCCGTGGCGGTCTTCAGCATCACCGCGGCTCTGGCGATCGGCCGGCAGGAGCAGGTCTCGGTGGCCGTGCCGGCGGTGGCCGGGATCCTGTTGCTGGTCATGCTCCTGCTCCTGCGTACGCTGCTGCTCACGGCCCTGGCCGCCGTTCAGCTCGCCCCGGTACTGCGCTCGATCGCCGGGGCGGGTCACTCGGTGCTGGCCTCGTTCTACCGGTCGGCGGATCAGCAGCGGCCACAGGACGGCGCCCGGTTGCCGCCGGTGCACGGGCAGATCGTGTGGCCGGGACACACCGCGGTGCTGCAGCAGGTCGACATCGACCGCATGGTTCAGCTTGCGCAGCATGCCGGAGCGACGGTGGTGCTGAGCGTGGTGCCCGGCGCGGTGCTGGCGCGCGGGACGGTGGTCGCACGGCTGCACGGCGGGCGGATCCCGGACGCCGACGTACTCTCGGCGCTGGTGACCGGAGGTGAGGAGACCTTCGAGCAGGATCCGTTCCTGGCGTTCCGCTTGCTGGCCGACATCGCGCTGCGGGCCCTGTCCCCAGCGGTCAACGACCCGGCGACGGCGGTGCAGACCCTCGATCAGCTGGAAGACCTGCTCGGCGCCATACCGGCCGGCCCGGTCGGATCGGTGCAGGCTGTGGGCGCGGACGGGGTGGTATGCGTGATGGTCGGGTTGCCCGGGCGGGATGTGTTCCTGCGCTTGGGGCTGGACGAGGTGATCGCGGCCGCGGTGAACTCCCCGACCGTGCTGCTGCGTGTGCGAACCCTGTGCACGCGTCTGTCCGTGGCGGACCGGGTTCGCGACCCGGTCGTGGCCGGCCGGCAGGCATGGGTGGAGCGGGAACTGGCCGAGCGCTACCCGCTGGTGTGGAGCGAGGCGAACGGCGGGCGGCCCGGTCGGGCGCGGGAGGTGTGATCAGCGGCCGCGCGCCCGTACGGATCCGTGTCGGATCGGTTCACTCGCGCGGCTCACCGCGCGGCAGGCCCTGCCGCCTGGCGTGTCGGCGGCGCAACCGCCGTCTGGCATGTCAGCATCAGAACAAACCCAGCCGCCTGCCCCCGGGGGGACGCCGTGAACGACTACCCGCACATCGCCGACCACGGCCTCGTGGGCGACCTGGAGACGGCCGCGCTGATCTCCACCGACGGCACCGTCGACTGGTGGTGTGTACCGCGGTTCGACTCGCCGAGCATCTTCGCCTCGCTGCTCGACAGCGCCCAAGGCGGGCACTGCCGACTCACCGTCGTCACCCCGGTCGACACCGAGTCGACGGTCCGCCAGCTCTACCTGCCCGACACCGCGATCCTGGTGACCCGGTTCTTGACCGAGCAGGGCGTGGGCGAGGTCGCCGACTTCATGGTGCCGCACGAGTCGCCGCAGCCGGCCGACCGGCATCGGCTGGTGCGCGTCGCCCGCGTCGTGCGCGGCAGCCTGACCTTCGAGTTCGCCTGCCGTCCCCGTTTCGACTACGGTCGCGTCGCGCCCGCGTCCGCGGATCTCGGCGGCCCCCGTGCCGCGGTGCTGCGCGGCCCGGACACCGATCTGGCGGTCCAGGCCACCGAGCCGATCGACCTGCGGGCCGACGGGACGGACGTGACCGCCCGGTTCACCCTGGAGGCAGGCCGGATGGCGGTGGTCGCGCTGACCTCGCAGCCGGTCGGCGGGCCGCTTCCCGAGCCGCTCACCCTGGACGAAGCCCGCGCGGCCTTCGATGCCACCCGCGGCTTCTGGCACGCCTGGCTGCGCAGCTCGACCTACCGCGGCCGTTGGCAGCAGATGGTCAACCGCTCCGCGATCACCCTCAAGCTGCTCACCTACGCGCCCTCCGGCGCGCCGATCGCGGCGCCCACGATGGGCCTGCCCGAGCAGATCGGGGGCGAGCGCAACTGGGACTACCGCTTCACCTGGGTCCGCGACGCGTCGCTCTCGGTGCGCGCGCTGACCGAGCTCGGTTTCGAGCGCGAGGCGGCCGCCTTCCGCCGTTGGCTGCGCGCCCGGCTGGATGCGGGGGAGACCGCGTCGGGCGAGCCGCTGCAGATCATGTACCGCATCGACGGCGACCCGCACCTGACCGAGGAGGTCCTCGAGCACCTCGAGGGCTACCGCGGCTCGGCCCCGGTGCGGGCCGGGAACGCCGCGGCGGACCAGATCCAGCTCGACATCTACGGCGAGGCCGCCTACGCCTTCGGCCAGATGGGGGACATCGGGGGAGTGCACGGCTGGCGCGCCTTCGCCCGGCTCATGGACTGGCTGTGCGAGCACTGGGACCGGCCGGACGAGGGCATCTGGGAGACCCGCGGCGGCCGTCAGGACTTCACCTACAGCCGCCTGATGACCTGGGTCGCCTTCGACCGCGGCGTGCGCCTCGCCCGCGAGCACGCCCGCCCGGCCGACCTGGTCCGCTGGACCGCCGTGCGCGACGAGGTGTTCAACCAGATCCTCGACCGCGCCTGGAACACGCAGCGGCAGGCTTTCGTCCAGTCCTACGGCGGCACCGCGCTGGACGCCTCCCTGCTGCTGATGCCGCAGGTCGGCTTCATCTCCCCGAACGACCCGGCCTGGCTCTCCACGCTCGACGCGATGGGTGAGGAACTGGTCAGCGACAGCCTCGTCTACCGCTACGACCCCGAGACCTCGCCCGACGGCCTGCGCGGCAGCGAGGGCACCTTCAACCTCTGCACCTTCCTGTACGTCGAGGCACTCGCCCAGGCCGACCGCCTGGACGAGGCCCGCTACGCCTTCGACAAGATGCTGACCTACGCCAACCACGTCGGCCTGTTCGCCGAGGAGATCGGCCCGACCGGCGAGCAGCTCGGCAACTTCCCGCAGGCCTTCACCCACTTGGCCCTGATCACCGCTGCACTGGTACTCGATCGAAAGCTCGACCACGCCTCGAAGTAGCGGCCCGCCGGATCGGTAAAAGCGCCGCCGGATCAGTACTCTCGGCCGGCCCGCCTGGTCATTCCGGCGCACAGCGCCCAGATCACGGCGACGTCGATGAAGATCAGCAGGATCGCCCAGAAGGGGTAGTACGGCAGCCAGAGGAAGTTGGCGATCATGCCGAGCCCGGCGACGGCGATACCGACGAAGCGCGCCCACGTGGCGCCCGTGAACAGGGCCAAGCCGGCCACGGCGATGAGCGCTCCCAGGATCAGGTGGATCCAGCCCCAGCTCGTGACGTTGAACGTGTACGCGTAGTTGTGCGTGACGACAATCAGGTTGTCCTTGGCGATGGCGGTGATCCCCTGAAGTACCGCCATGACGCCGCCGAAGAACATCAGGACCGCGGCGAAGACGGTCCAACCGGTCGCCATCGGCCGCAGCGAATCCTCCTGCTCCCTCGGCGCGTACCTCGCAGGCCCATCCGTGTTGCTCGCCATGGTGGTCTCCTTTGCGAACGACGGCGTCCGGTCCCACGAGGTGACGTGACCGGAGTCCTCTTCGACCGTCACACGGCGGGAGTCGAACCGCACCCGCGCGCCCCGCGGCATACCGCCATTGGGCTGACGATCCGCGCGCGTCACGCCCGCCCTGTCCCGCGCTGTCCGGGGGCCTTGAAACCATGAGCCATGCGCACCGAGGCAGCGGGTTCGGCCTCCGCGCGGCTCGTCCTGGCGACGCTGGCGGCCGGGCAGTTCCTGATGGCGCTCGACAGCTCGGTCATGAACGTCTCGATCGCGACGGTCGCGCGCGACGTGGGCACCACGGTGACCGGGGTCCAGGGGGCGATCACGGCCTACACGCTGGTGATGGCCATGTTCATGATCCCCGGCGGCAAGCTCGGCGCGCTCTTCGGCCGCAAGCGCGCCTTCCTGACCGGCTGCGTCGTCTACGGCGCGGGTTCCCTCACGACCGCCCTCGCTCCGAGCCTGCCGGTGCTCCTGCTCGGCTGGTCCCTCCTCGAGGGGATCGGCGCGGCGCTGATCATGCCCGCGATCGTGGCGCTCGTCGCGGTGAACTTCGCCGTCGAACGCCGACCTGCCGCCTATGGACTGGTCGCGGCCGCCGGCGCGGTGGCCATCGCGGTGGGCCCACTCGTCGGTGGTGTCGCCACGACCTACTTCTCCTGGCGCTGGGTGTTCGCCGGCGAGGTCGTCGTGGTGCTCGCCATCCTCCTGCTCGCCCGCCGCGTGACCGATGCGAGAAGCACGGCACGCCCGCGCATCGACCTGGTCGGCGCCGCGCTCAGCGCCCTGGGCCTGGGGACCTTCGTGTTCGGAGTCCTGCGCTCGAGCGTGTGGGGCTGGTTCCTGCCGAAGCCGGGCTCGCCCTCCTGGCTCGGCATCTCCCTGACCGTGTGGCTCATGCTGGCCGGCCTGTTCCTGCTGTGGCTGTTCTACGCGTGGGAGGTGCGCGTCGCGGCAAGGCACGGATCGCCGCTGGTGGACCCGGCCCTGCTCCACAATCGGCAGCTGACCGGCGGCCTGACGATGTTCTTCTTCCAGTACCTGGTACAGATGGGCGTGTTCTTCCTCGTCCCGCTCTACCTCTCGATCGCCCTCGGCCTGTCCGCGCTCGCCACCGGACTGCGCATCCTGCCGCTCTCCCTCACCCTGCTGGGCGCCGCGGTCCTGATCCCGCGCCTGCTCCCGGACATCTCGCCACGACGCGTGGTGCGGTGCGGGACCCTCGCCCTGCTCGCCGGGGCGCTGGCCCTCACGGCCGCCCTCGACCACGACGCAGGCCCGGAGATCGTCACGCTCCCGCTCCTGCTGATCGGGCTCGGCATGGGCGCACTCGCCTCCCAACTCGGCGCGGTGACGGTGTCCGCGGTGCCCGATGAGAAGAGCGCCGAAGTCGGCGGCGTGCAGAACGCCGTCACCAACCTCGGCGCCTCCATCGGCACGGCCCTGGCCGGATCGATCCTGATCGCGGTACTCACCTCCTCGTTCCTCAGCGGCATCGAACACAACCCCGCCGTGCCGCCGGAGGTCAAGAGCAAGGCCAGCACGAGTCTGGAGGCCGCGGTGCCCTTCCTCTCGGACGCGCAGCTCACCTCCGCGCTCGACCAGTCCGGCGCCAGCCCGCAGGTGAAGCAGGCCGCACTCGACGCGAACGCCACCGCCCGCCTCGACGGCCTGCGCGCCGCGCTCACCATCCTCGCCTTCGCCTCGCTGATCGCAATGTTCTTCACCGCCCGGATCCCGACGACCCAGCCGGGCCGCGAGAAGCGGGGATGAGCGGGCGCCCGGTCGCTTGCCGGCATCCGCACGTGGATGGAAGTGCCTAGCATGGTGGCCGTGGAGGACTCTCAGGATGCCGGCCCCAGCTCCGGTCGAATTCCCAGTCGCGGTACAGCCCAGGCGAAGTCCCGACTCTGGGCGAGGTTGCTCGACGGACAGGTCACCGAGATCTACGTGCCGGGCCTCGAGCTTTTCACCCACAGGTATCTGCCGCACATGCTGGGCTTGGAGTTGATCGCCAGTCAGGCCTACCACTATGACCGCGAGGGCGTGCCGCGCGACGCGGCCGAACTCGGGGAGGTCGCTCGGCAACTCGCCGCCGAGCCGCGATGGATCGCCGGCGGCGGCCCGTGGTTCTGGGATGTGCACTTCGCCGAGCGGGCAGAGGTCATCCTGATCCCGCTTGCCTCCAGCGGCGGCTGGTACCGTCCGCCCGAGGAGCCCGAAAAGATCATCGGCCGTGCCGTGGGCCGGTTCGTGCACCGTGTCGCGAGCGCCAGGCGCCGGGCGAAGGCCGGGAACGCCGAGGCGTACTCGAACTCCGTGTTCGACTCGTCGTTCGTTGAGGACATCCCGTCACGCCCCAGGCTCTCGTCGACGGGAGTGGCGGTGGAGAACGTGCGGGCGCAGTACTCGGAGAAGGTCTTCCTCCTCAACCAGAACAACAGGGACCAGCGGCTCGACTCGGTTCGAGCCCGCTGACCCGCTCGTGGCAGAGAACATCGGCAACATCGACGACCGGTTGGTCGGGTACTGGAGCAGCCTCGAGTTCTCCTATGGCGTGATGGAGGCCACCGACGTCGGCTTTCTCGCCGATGGTCGCGGGTGGAGTGCCGTCTACAACGCCGTCGGTCTGTGCGTCACGCGCTTTCGATGGAGCTGTCCCGAACCGGGATTGCTCGAACTGCGCTCGGAGTGGCTTGTGGAGGGCGACTCGGTCGCGCAGCCGGGTCCGCCGGTGTTCGCCACGACGCAGCCGCCTGAAGCCTGGGTCGAAGTGACGCTCCATCACTACGCCTTCGGCCGGGAAGCTCCGTCGCCGGGTGCCGAGCCGGTGCCTGCCCTGCTGCTTCAGGAGCACATTGACTTCGCGTACGTGCTCGCGCCGGGCAGTCGCGAGATCACGCCTGAGGATGATCCCAGCCACCACGTGCTCCCGTACGCGGAATCGGCGTCGGCGTCGGCGTCGGAGCCGGAGCCGGAAACAGAGCGGTAGCTCCTGTGGGTGAGAGCGGTGGGGGATGACGGCCGCCGGTCGGCTTCGCGCCGCGAAGTCGGGTGGCGCAGACCCTTGCTTTGCGCCATAAAGCGGAGTCTACTTTATGGCATAGAGTCGATTGAGGGAGGCATCGTGAACACTATACCGGACACCGCCGCCGAGGGTGGCGGCTTCGACCCGCGGCAGGCTGCTGATCTGCTGGAGCGCACCAGGCGGCGGGCCATGCGGGAGTTCGAGCCGGCGCAGCCGTGGTTGTTGGTGATCAGGGCGGTGCTCGTGCTGGGCACGCTGGGCACGGTCTGGCTGACCGTCAGGCGCCAGGATCCTTACACGGGGCCGAAGGCCTCGGTGCTGCTGGTCGTGGCGGCGTTCGTGGTCGTCAACTTCTGCGCCACGGTGGCGATCCGCAGGCGGGCGACGGTCGGGGTGAGCGGGCGGTCCCGCTTCACGCCGGTCGAGATCGGGTTGTTGGCGGCGAGTTGGATCGCTCCGTACGCCGTGATGGCGGGGGTGGGGGTGACCGGGGACAGCCGGTCGGGGACCCTGCTCACGGTGCCGCTGATCGTGGTCGGCTTGGTCTTCGCGGGCGTCATGGCGGTACGGGCCGACTGGCGGGCGTGTGGGACCGGGCTCGCGGTCGCGGTCACCGGTGCGGTGGGTGCGTCGGTCGGGCAGGCCGGAGCGTGGGCCGTCACCGCTGTCGGCTTGTGCGTCACGCTTCTCGGCAGCGCCGCGGCCATTACGCTACGGCTGCACCACGGATAGGGACGGGACAGAGACAGCAACCATGGCCGACGAAGAACTCGACCCGCTCATTCACGTGCCCACCCGCCTGAAGATCGTCGCGACGCTGGCGGCGTTGCCCGAGGGCGACACGCTCTCCTTCACTCGGCTGCAGGACATGATCCGGCTCACTCCGGGCAATCTGATCATCCACCTGCGCAAGCTGGAGGACGCCGCGTACATCGCCAGCACGAAGGTCAGCAGCGGCAACGTGTCGATCACCACCGTCGCCCTCACCGAGGGCGGGCGGACGGCGCTCGCCGCCTACACCAAGGCGCTGCGTAACCTGCTTGGGGATCTGTAGGCCCGGCTCGGGCGGGCCCGCGAATCAGGCGTCGGTGTAGCGCACGCGGGCGAAGGCGGCGGCGAGGAGCGCGACGACGTAGGCGAGGAACACCGCGAGGCCGTGACCGAACGGGACGATGTCCGGGTTCATCGGGTTGTGGTAGATCCACAGCGCCTGGCCGGCCTGGGTCGGGGTGACGCCGTTCGCCCCGTCGGGGTCGACGTACTCGGCCACCGCGGGACCGGCGATGTAGAGCACGAAGGAGACGGTCACCCCGAGAGCGGTGCTGCGCAGCAGCATCCCGAAGGCGAAGCCGATCATGGCCCAGCCGGCCAGGCAGACGACCGCGCCGACCAGGTGCAGGGGCACGCCGGGGGAGGTGAGTCCGATCGAGTCGCCCGCCTGGCCGCCGAAGTAGGACTCACCGATCAGGAACGAAGCCAGGGTGCACACCGCGGCCGCGGCGACGGCCGTGGTGGCGACGGCGGCGGCCTTGCACAGGAAGAACCGGGTGCGGCGCGGCAGCGAGACGAGCGAGATGCGGATCAACCCGCTGGAGTATTCGAGTGCTCCGGCGATCGCGCCGAACGCGGCGAACAGCGCGGCGCCCAGGACGTAGCCGGCCAGCAGGGTGCCGGTCGGGTTGACCTGGGCGGCGTAGATCGGCTGGCTCGGGTTGCCGACGCCGTCGGTGCCCGCGGCGTAGGAGAGCCCTACGACAGACTGCTGGTGTGATTCGAAGAGGCTGAACGCGGCGGCGAGCGCGACCGCGACCACGAGCATGATGACGGCGGACCTGAGGGAACGCACCTTCAGCAGTTCGGAGCGGTAGGCCGCGCGGGCGCCAGGGTTCGGCGGGCCGGACCGGCCCGACGTCGCAGTAGTCGTCATCGCCCGGCCACCTCCTCGCTCGAACGGCTGCTTTGCCGGCCGATCATCCCGGCAGCGTACCGGTCGTCCTCGGATCCCGAAGGCTCGGGTAATTCGCCGCCGGACGACTGGTGCCGCCCGAGGTCGGCGGTCAACTCGGCGTACACGTCCTGAAGCGAGGCACGCACCGGGGCGAGGCCGAGCACCCGGATCCGCGCGTGCAGGAACAATTCCGCCAGCTCCATCCGGTCCAACCCGTGCACGTCGACGAACCCTGCGACGTCGTCCGCATCGACCGCACCGTCCCACCATTCGTCGGCGTCGTCGCTCTCGGCGTACTCCTCGGTCTCGGTGTCCTCCGCAGCGCACCTGCCGCCCGCCGCGGCCACGGCCGACCGCAGCGCCGCTGTATCAGGGGTCTGCACGCGCATCGTCGGCGCGCCCGGCCCGTGCACCAGTTCGCCCAGGTCCGCATCCGCCACCACCCGGCCCGCGGCGATCACCACCACCCGGTCCGCGACCTGCTCGAGCTCGCTCATGTGGTGCGAGGACATCAGTACCGTGCGACCGGCCGCCGCGTACGAGCGCAGCAGATTCTCCAGCCAGCCGATGCCCTCCGGGTCCATGCCGTTGGTCGGCTCGTCCAGGATCAGCACGTCCGGATCGCCGAGGAGCGCCGCCGCGATACCGAGCCGCTGGCGCATGCCCAGCGAATACGTGCGCACCCGATCGCGCGCCACCGCCTCCAGGCCGACCTGAGCCAGCACCTGCTCGACCCGCTCCGGCGGGAGCGCCGCGGCCCGCGCCAGAATCCGCAGGTGGGTCCGGCCGGTCTGCCCCGGATGGATCGCGCCCGCGTCGAGCAGCGCACCGACCCGGCGGCTCGGTGCGTCCAGCAGCCGGTACGGCCGCCCCTGGATCAGGACGGAGCCGCTGTCCGCCGTGTCCAGACCGAGCGCGATGCGCAGGACCGTCGACTTCCCGGCCCCGTTCGGCCCGACGAAGGCGGTGACCGCCCCGGGCCGGACCGTGAAGCCGACCTCGTCGACCGCGAGCATCGGGCCGTAGGACTTGCACAGGTCGATGACTTCTATCACGACGGGTCATCCCATCACATCGTCCGGTTGAGCGCTCCCGCCGACGGGCGTCGTCGCCCTCTGACCCGGTCGCCGACGCCAGACGTTCACCTTCCGCTCAACGATTCGCAGTCGTGGACGAGCAGGCGCAGAGTTAACGTCTGACACGTTCAAGTTCTAACGGCTGTCTCACTCTCGTCTCACTCACCCGTGGAGAATGGCTTATGCCGACCCGCACGTCTGCGCGCGCGCACCGCCGCGCCGCTCTGATGACCGCGCTCGTCGCGCTGTCCGGCACCGTGACCATGGCCGCGGCGTCCGGCGCCCAGGCCGCGGTCCCCGGCCCGTCCCAGCAGGGCTTCGCGCTGCTGCGGCCGGGCAATCTCCTGGTCGCCACCAGCGTGTACCAGAACGGCGCGCCCATCGTGGCCGGAAGCACGCAGCTGCCCCCGGGCTGCGGCAGTGCCGCCGCCCCGTGCGTCACGGCCGTGACGGGCGATCAGTACCCGTACGTGTTCAACAACGACACCATCGACGCCAGCTTCGGGGTCGCCTCGCCGATCACGCTCAAGGAGCTGACACCCTCCGGCCGGCCGCTGGCCTCGCTGCAGGTGCCCAACAGCTCGCAGTACGGCGTGAGCGCCGACGCGAACCAGATGGTCACCAGCTTCTCCTCCAAGTCGGAGCTGGCGCTCAACCTCTCGACCAACGGCCAGTACGTGACCTTCATGGGGTACGACGCGGCCGTGGGCTCGGTGGACGTCTCGAACGACAACACCCCCGGCGGCATCGACCCGACCTCCGCCGACCCGGACACCACCTACCGCGAGGTGGCCCAGCTCGGTGCGAACGGCCGGTTCCAGTTCACCGAGACCAACGCCTACAGCGGCAACAACGGCCGCGCCGCGCTGCTGAACGACTCGGCCGGCCAGGACGTCTACTACACCGCGGGCAACGCCGGCAACGGCGCGAACCCGGAGCCGGCCACCGTCGTCACCGGCGCCGGCGCGCAGCTGATCACGCCCTCGAACCTGCCCATCGCGCAGCAGACCCCGGGCGCGCCGACCCCGGTCGGCAGCTTCAACGTCACCGAGCTCGGCACCAGTGCGGACAAGTCCGGCAAGGACGACAACTTCCGCGGCCTGACCGAGTACGGCAACGTCCTGTACTACGCCAAGGGCAGCGGCAGCAACGGCGTCGACACGGTGTACTTCGTCGACACCACCGGCGCGGCGTGCCCGGCCGGGTCGGGTGTGCCGGCCTCCGGCGTCGCGCTGCCGACGAGCAGCAACCTGAGCTACAGCACGAACGACGCGGCGCTCGGCCTGACCGCGAAGAACCCGGGTCTGACGCCGGACAACATGTGCGTCCTGAACGGATTCCCGACCGCGTCGGCGAAGAACGCCACCGACGCGAGCGACTACCCGTTCGGCCTCTGGTTCGCCAACCCGTACACCCTGTACGTGGCGGACGAGGGCGCCGGTGACAACACCTACGACGCGGCGACCAACAGCTACACCGCGGCCGCGGCCTCGAGCACGGCCGGCCTGCAGAAGTGGGTCTACGACAAGGCCGCCGGCGAGTGGAAGCTGGCCTACACCCTGCAGAACGGCCTGAACCTGGGCCAGCCGTACACCGTGGCCGGCTACCCGACCGGCCTCAACAGCGGCCCCGGCGGCACCGGCCTCCCGTGGGCGCCCGCGACCGGCGGCCTGCGCAACATCACCGGTCGGGTCAACCCCGACGGCACCGTCTCGATCTGGGCCGTCACCTCGACCGTCAGCGGCAGCGGCGACGAGGGCGGTGACCCGAACCAGCTGGTGCGCGTGACCGACAAGGTCGCGGCCTCCACCCTCCCGGCGAACGAGAGCTTCCGCACGGTCGTGGCCCCGGCCGACAAGACCGTGGTCCGCGGCGTCTCCTTCACCCCGGGCACCCGCACCAGCGGCGTGACCTGCACCGGCGGCGGCTCCAACCACGCGAGCTCCTTCGCCGGCGGCAACGCGGTCGCGGGCGTGCTGTGCGAGGACGGCGGACGGCGCAAGGACTGATCTGAGTATCAGTGAATTGCTCGGCGGGCGAACGGTGCTTCGGCGCCGTTCGCCCGCTGCGCGCACTAAGCTTCCTGCTATGACCGAGTCGCAGGACCCGAACACGCCGGTCGAACTCCGCGCCTCCGACGCCGATCGGGAGCGGGCCGCCGAACGGCTGCGCGAGGCGGCCGCGGACGGCCGGATCACCATGGACGAGCTCGAAGAGCGGGTGGACGCGGTGTACTCGGCGAGGACACACGCCGAATTGCGACTGCTCATCCGCGACCTCGCGGCGCCGGACGTGCCGGTGAGCGCGCCCGCCGCGCCGAAGCCGGCCGAAGTCATCCCGACCCGCAAGAGCAGACGTCGGTCATTGGTGGTGATGTCGGGCCTGGACCGGCGTGGCCGCTGGGTCGTCCCCGGCCGGTTCAGTGTGTTCGCGTTCTGGGGCGGAGCGCAGCTGGATCTGCGCGAAGCCGTCCTCACCGAACGCGAGACGGTCATCCGTGTCGACGCCGTGATGTCCGGCATCGAGATCATCGTGCCCAAGGACGCGGTGGTCCTGGTCGAGGGCAGCGGGGTCCTCGGGGTCTTCGCCGAGGCCGCGTCCACCGACGTGCCGCCGCCGGGCGCGCCGGTCATCCGGATCGTCGGAATCTCCTTCTGGGCAGGCGTCTCGGTGACCCGCACGCCGACCTACGTACCGAAGAAGCAGCGGCGTGCGCTGGCTGACGCGGCCACCGAGGACCGTCCGGCACTGGAATCCGTCGAGCGGGACACGTAACAATCTGTTGGAGGGGGAAGGGACACAGCGTGAGTACGGTGAGCGTCCCTTGGACGGTGGAATCCGTCACCAAAGACGGTGTGGGGCTACAGCTCAAGGGCGTGGCGGTGGTGACGCTCCCGCCCCCGCGCAGGTTCGGGTTCGCGAAGCGGCCGGACGTGGACGAGCGCGTGCGCGACATCGTCTGCCGACACCTTCGCGCGGTGCTCGGATCCATGAGCGCGCAGGACGTCATCATCCACCGGGGGCGGCTGATCGGCGAGACCCTCGCGGGGAGCCTGCCCGAGGTGGAGCAGCTCGGTGCGCAGCTGAGCGAGATCGTCCCGCAGGCCGTCGACTTCGACGAGGAGTCGGAGTTCGCCAAGCAGCTCAAGCTCGCCCAGACCATGCCGCGAGCGCGTCCGGCCCAGGAGCGCCCGGGCGACTGACGCGCCGCGCTGCGATCGGCGGCGATCAGGCGACCGACTTGCAGCTGCGCAGCCGGACCGGGCCGTAGTCGTGTTGGACGCGCGCGGTGAACCAGCGCAGGCGGTGCGAGCTGACGATGGCCGAGGCGCTCAGGGCGATGCGGACCGGGCGCACTTCCTTCGGCCAGCGCAGGATCGCCGCGAACTCCCACGTCCCTTCGAGCCCGGCGAACTCGGGCCCGGGGCGGCGCAGAACCCAGTCGGCGCCGTTCTCCGCCCAGTAGCCGAGGGTCACGGCGGTGGCGAGTTCGAGCACGACGGTGCGCCCGACGCGGCCCGCGCCGAGTTGGACCGGGCCGAGGGTCAGGGCGGGGCCGAAGGAGAGCTCGCGGGTGCTCTGCGCGGTGATCTCCTCGCGCACCGGGAAGATGCTGTGGACGACGGGCGGAGCGTCGACCTCGAGGATCAGCCGCAGTTCCTCCACGACGCCTTCGCCCGCGGCGCGTACCGAGAAGGGGAGCCGGAGCAGCCGGAACCGCTCGCCCTGGGCGAGCCGGGCGCGCACCGCGGGGTCGACGGCCGGATGGTGTTCGAGCGTGTCGAGGCTGAGGCAGTCCAGGAAGCTCTTGGGCAGGTGCACGATCGGGGCCGCCGGTTCGCTCGATCGCGGTACCGGCTTGCCGCGCTGGTCGGTGAGCGGCTGGATGGGCAGCGGCAGTTCCACCGCGTCCTGTGCCCAGGGGCCGAACGTGAGCGGGTCGTTCATGGGTCTCGCTACCTTCCCCAAACGACGAACGGGGCCCAATAGTACGGGTGCGCGAGGCGCTTGCTCAGCTCGAGCATCGCCTCGCGCAGCGCGATGGCGATCCCCTGGCCGTCAAGATGCGCATACACCCGCTCCATCAGGGCTCTGGTGGACGCCGAGTCGACCGGCCACTGGCTGGCGATGACGGTGTCCGCGCCGGCCACGAAGAACGCGCGGACCAGGCCTTCGCTCTCGTCGAGCGGGCTGAGGGCGCGTCGGCTGGTCTCGCAGCCGCTCAGCACGACGGTCGCGCCCGGTACGCGTACGCGGCCGACGACGTCGCGCGCGGACAGGACTCCGTCGGCCAGCAGCAGCCCCGAGCCGAGCGGGTCCCGCGGGTCGAACCATCCGTGGGCTGCGACGTGCAGGAGCCGCGAGCGCGGCGCGCGTGCGATCAACCGCTCGCACGTCGCCTGACCGTCCACCAGGGCCTCGGCGCCGAGCACGGCCGCGACGTTGGCGGCCTCGGCCGTGAAGTGCGGATCCGCGCTCCCCCCGGAGAACCCGAACACCGACAGCTCTCCGTCCGCCGGACCGCGCCCGGAGCGTCGCGCGGACGGCCGTTCGGCGAAGGCGAGGCCGGGCAGGTGGCGGACGGGTCCGAGCTCGCTGAGCGTCCGGCCGCCGATCGACGTCAGCGGGAGCGCGTGCAGCGGAAGTTCATGGAGGAGACCGTGCGGCACCAGAACGAACTCCCGCGCCTCGGCGAGATGCGCGGCCCATGCCCCGGGTATCAGTGCATTCATGAGGTGTGACCAGGCCGGCGCGGGGCGCTGTCCGGGCGAGGACGGTGGACGCCAGAGGTCTGACGCGGCCAGCTGTACGTAGCTCTCCAGCTCCGACCAGCCCACCGCGGCGTCGGCCGAGAGCACCTCGCGCGACCCGCCGCGCAGCAGGAAGCTGATACATCGCGCCGGAGTCGTGTACCAGGCCAGCAGGGTGACACCCGGACCGAGCTGCTCGAGGAACGCGCGGAGGTCCTCGGAGGAGATCCCGGCGCCGGACCGGACCCGCGCCACGTCCGGGAACGCGGCCGAGAGCTCGTCCTGGACCCCGCGCATCATGATGCGTGCCCTGAGGAACTCCTCGTCGTCGCGCGCGGGGTCGCCGGCTTCGGCCTCGTACGCGGCACGCACGCGCTCGATGGCCTCGGTCTCGCGCCTGGCCAGATCGGCGGGAACGTAGTCGGGCAGGGGCGAGCGGCTGCCGATCTCGAGCAGGAACTGCCGTCCCCGCCCGCGTTCGGCGGCCAGCAGAGCTGCCCAAGGACGCTGCCTGCCGTGTTCGATGAGCACGGACTCGAGGTACGGCCACGAGATCTGCTCGTCGAGCTTGTGCAGGCGCAGCTCGCTGTCGATCACCTCCATCTTGCGCTGGCACGCCTGCAGGAGCTGCGATTCCCACTGCCCGCGCTCCGCGGCCCCGGCCCACACGTCGGCATAGTCGTCACGCAGCGTCGTCAGCGCCCAGTGGAGCCGGTCGGCCGCCTGGTCGGTCCGGTGCTCCATCGTGCGGGTCTCGGTGAGATCCAGTACGTGCGCGACGTGACGCGCCCCCTCGACGAGATCGTCCGGATCCCCGTCGAGATCGTAAAGGTGCGCATGGGCGTCGCAGATGCTGATGTGGCACGAGTAGTAGGTGTCGATCGCCCAGCCCGGCGAAGCGACCTCCTCCGTCTCGTGCAGCACGCGCAGGGCTTGAAGCGTGCTCGGCCGATCCGTGGCCCTGATCAGAAGCTGCTGGCCGAGCCGGATGCTGTACTGGGCGAATCCGATGAGGTTTCCGCTCTCCTTGTCGACCTTCCGTATGACGTCCCACAGTTTGAGGTCTTCGGGGAACTCGGATTCGGGCTCGTCCGGGGTTTCGAAGGAGAAGAACGACATCTTGGAGTCGGTCGCCGCCTCGCCGTCCCAGAACTCTGTGAATGCCTCCGCGGCGCCGACCTGCGCGCAGCTGCTCAGGAGCCGGCTGAGCTGTTCGAACTTGGGCTTGCCCGCAGGCGGCTGAAGCCGCACCTGTCTCTCGACGAACTCACGGACTTCCGCACTCAGCAGGTGCTCCTGATGCTCGTCGAAGAGCTGGCGGGTCTCCGACCAGGTGCCGACCTCGATCAGCCGTAGGACCAGTTCCCAGGGCCCGGTCTCCGGGAGCCGGGCGAAGGCGAGGCCCACTCCGTCCCGGAGCACGACGCCGGTCAGGTCGTACAGCTCTCGTGCCGGCGCCCGCAGCTCGGCCAGGCCGGCGATCGCGACCCACACGGGTGCGCCGCGACGGTAGGCCTCTTCGAACAGCTCCTGATTGTGTTGATAGAAGCGCTTGCGGTCCAGCCATGCCGTGAAGGTGCCGAACGTCTGGACGGTCTGGGCGAAGGTCTTGAGCCAGTCCTGATCCCGCTCGTGCTCGGCGACCGCGGCCTGCACGCCGACTTCCCGCACGCGGGTGAGTAGCCGCATCACGGCCGTGCGTTGGGCCAGGTCGAGTTCGCCTTGCCCTTCTTGCGCCGCGTCCGCGACAGCCGCCATCGCGCCCTCGATCACCGCGGGCCGAGCCTGGCTCAGGTCTTCGATCCACTCTTCGGACGAAGCGGCTGCCGCGATGCGTCGCGCGAGCATGTATCCGGCGACATCGGGCTGCGTGTCGAGCGTGAGGAGGACCTGGCGCAGGGTGGCGATCTGGGCCTCGTACTGCGCATCGGTCAGCCCGACGGCGTTGACCAGCGCGTTCGCCTCTTCCTCGAGGCGCAACGCGGCGCGAAAGTCGTACTGCGTCACCCGCACCTCGGCAAGGTGGTGGAGCGATACCGCCTGCCCCACCGGGTCGCCGCCCGCACCCCGCAATTGCGCGGCGTGCTTGAAGAGTTCGACTCCCTCCCGTTGGCGACCCGTGGCCACAAGGAGTCCGGCGACGTTGCTCAGGATCTGACCGCGCTTGGCCAGATCATCCCCGACTGCGACCAGGGCGACCTCGTACGTCTGCTGCGCGGCCGCATAGTCGCCCCGGTCGCGCAGCAGGTTGGCCTTGTTGGTCAAGATCGCATGGGCGGTGGTCCCGTCCGTCCCGCGCGCCAAAGCCCGGTCGTAGCCTTCGAGGGCTTCCTGATGGCGGCCGAGCCCGCTCAGGGCCGTGCCCTTGTTGGCGGCCAACATATGCCACGTCTCGGCCGGACTGTTCTCGGACACGTACCGCTCGGCCCGCTCGATCCGTTCGAGCGCCTCCTCCCAGCGCTCGGCCTTGTTGAAGACATGGCTCTGATTCGAGTAGAGCTGGACGCAGATCTCCGCACCAGCCCCGTCCGGCGGATCCGCCATGCCCGCGATCTCGGCGAGCGCCTCCCGATACCGCCCGGTCCTGGTCAGCGCGATGATCAGGATCGAAGCCGCGGAAGTCCACTGCGTCGGGTCGCCCGTCAGCCCCATGACCCGCCGGGCCCAGAACTCCGCCTCCGGATACGCCTCGAGATCCACCGCGATCCCGAAGAGCCGATGGGAGTCGAAGCCGGAGGCCGTGATCCGCCCGGTCCTCGCGAGGTAGACCGCCTCGCGGAGCACGCCGAGGGCCAGGTCCCGCTCCTCGCCGGCGAGGTGCAGGGCCGCTTGCCGATGGAGATCCTGCGCCGAGGGCGTCGCCATGATTCAAGGATGCCGCAGCCCGAGTTGCCGCGTAAGGATTCTCATACGATCGGTGACGGATCATCAGGGCGGGGCACGACCCGCGAGGCCGGTCCGTGCTGGTCTTCGCCCGAACCGGCCTCGCGGCGTTCGTTGCCGTGATCAGCTCAGCGGGTGGCCCGGGGCGAGGTAGGCGGCGATGCTCTCGGCGATCGTCTGGGCGTAGTTGACGTTCGGGGTGGCGGCGGGGCCGTCGGTGGTGTCGACGGCGATGGACAGCCGCTGGGACGGGAGGTAGGCCTGGATGGCGAAGTAGCCGGAGAACGACGGGTTCTGCACGATCCAGGTGTTGATCACCTGGACGCCGACGCCGTAGTGGGCGGCCTCGGTGTTGTGCCGGCAGATGCCGGGCGGGCAGGCGGCGGGGTTGCCGAGTCCGACGGTGCCCGGGTTGAGCTGGAATCGGTACCACGCCGGGGAGAGCAGGGCGCCGGAACCCACGGCCTGGGCGGAGGTGGCCAGGTCGCAGATGTTCTGGGTGAGGATCGCGCCGTGGGCGGTGGTCCAGGACGGGTTCCAGTAGGTGGATTCCTCGTACGTGCCGCGCTCCGAGGTGAACGCGTGCACGGGGTTCGGGATCGGCGGCTTGGTATTGATGAAGGTGTTGTCCAGGTGGAGCGGGTCGAGGACGCGCTCGCGCAGCAGGTCGGCGAGCGGCTTGCCGGTGATCTTCGAGAGGGCTTGGCCGAGCAGCACGAAGTTGGCGTGCGAGTAGCTCCAGTTGGTCCCGGGCGCGTACCAGAGGGTGTGGCTGAACGGGAACGCGAGCAGTTCTTCCTCGGTCCAGTACTTGAACGGCTGGGCCTCGAGCTCGGCCCCGAACACCGGGTCGATGACGTAGTCGTGCAGGCCCGAGGTGGAGTTGGCCAGCATCCGCAGCGTGATCTCGTGCGAGTGCGGGACCTGCGGCAGCCAGCGCGAGATCGGGTCGTCGATGTCGACGACGTGTTCCTGGGCCAGTTGCAGCAGGATGATGCCCATGTAGGCGATGCCGACGGAGCCGGTGCGGAACTGCATGTCCGTGTCGGCGGGGATGCCGGTCATCGACTCGCCGAGGGCGGCCGTGAGCAGGTCGCGCTTGCCCCGGGTGACCTTGAGGATGACGGAGTTCAGGCCGTACTGCTGTTTGGCCGTCTTGGCGATCTCGAGGATCTTCAGGGCCGACCCGCGGGTGGGCCTCGGCGAGGCCGCGCAGCTCGGCCGGGGCCCGTGGTCGTCGGTGGCGGATGCCGGGACGGCCGGAGCGAGGGCGGCGACCAGAGCGACGACGCCGAAGAGGGCGGTGCGACGACGCCGCCGCCGAGGACTCAGTGTCAATACCATGCCTGCCAGTAAAGTCATGAATTGAATGACGATGTACTGAAACGCGCCGGTTCGCGGGCGCGGGGCAGCGTGAGACGGAGTAAGCGGACGGTGAGATGGAAAAGTTCTGAAGTGATGATCGGGTCGGTGGCGGTCTGGCCGTTTCGGCTCAGCTGAGGGCGGGCCCGGACCCCAGCAGGTCGAGGATGCGCCCGCGGCTGCGCTTTCCGTCGGGGGTGTCGGCGTGCGGATCCGTCAGCATCCACGCGTGGCCGTCGTCGATCAGTGCCTGGAACTCGAACAGCTGCTGCTGATACTTCTGCAGCGCGATCGGCGGCGTCAGGTCCGGCAGGGACCGCCAGCTGTCGGGTCGGCCGGCTAGGTGCCAGCACGCGTGGTGGGCGGCACCGTGATCGTCGATGTCGGGGAAGACGCCGACACTCTCACCGTCGGCGGACTCGAGGCACCCGTCCTGGACGCGACCCTCGACGACCGGGTGCGGCAGCACGTTCCCGCCCCAGGGCTCCGGCGAATCCCAGGGCAGAGCCACGGCGTGGGAGAGCCAGGCGAGTTCCGGGCCGGGCTCGATCACCGGATCGCAGGAGCGGGTGTCGTCCTCGCGCCAGATCCAGAACCCGCCGCCGGGCATGGGGACGTAGTGGTCCAGTTGGACCGGCAGCCCGCAGATCTCGCAGTAGGTCCCGATCACGGCCATGGTCTGAGGTCTCTCCTGGGGGCAGCGGGGGGTTTCGGGTTGCACGGTGATGATCGATCGGATTGCACGGTGCTATCGGGCAATCAATCGTGCAGGTAGAAAGGTTTCGACGCTGCGGCGCCGCGTGTTCGGAGGCCGGGTTCGGCGGACCTTAGATGCGGTTCCGGGAGGTGCGCAAACAGGGGAGCGCACCTCCCGGAGTCATCCGGTCGGGTACGCGCACGCCGCCTGGTCCGCCGCGGCGTACTGCGCGGCGCTCATCGAGGCGGGCGAGAGCGAGGGGTCCGAGCCGGGACGCAGCCGCAACACGCCCGCCGCGCCGACCCCGGTCGGAGCCTGGCCGCCGAGGCAGGCCGCGGCGTAGACGAGTACCGAAGCGCTCTGGCTCCCGGCCGCGGCGGGCAGCTGCCACGGCTCGGTCGGCTCGGTGGCGGTGGAGACGATGCCGATCGGGTGCCACCGGCCCTTGGGCGACCGGGCGTCGGCGGAGAAGTAGGCGTACCCGACGATCCCGAGGTTCGCGCCCGTGGCCCGCAGCGCGACGGTGTCGGAGCCGGAGGTGCCCGCGGCCACCGAGAACGACAGCTCGGTCGGCGCCGGGGCGTCGTCGGCGCAGCCGATCGGGCGCAGGGCGGCGGGCGGGTTCCCGTGAATCACTGCCGAGGCCACGACATCGTGGTCGTTCAGGATGAACCACCGCATGTCGGGCGAACCGCCGGTCAGGTCGTGGACGACGTCGCCGATGCAGTATCCGGTGAACGCCAGCTCGCACCCCGCCGGCAGGTGTACCACCACCGGGTCCTCCAGCGAGGCGCCCGCGCGGACGTTGGCGCCGCTCGAGGACGTCGTCCCGGTGAAGACGTCCCCGGCCGTGGTCGAGCCGGAACACGTGGGCGAGGTCGAAGAACGCGATGAGGTCGAAGAGGCCGAGGAGATCGCGGAGGAGGCGTTGGCGTTCGGCAGTGAGGATCCGCGCATCGCGAGGACGGCGACCGCGCACGCCGCGAACACGCTCGTCTGGACGATCCATCGGCGCCGGGAGAATCGGCGACGCGATGCCTTCGTCGCGGGAGGAGTCGCGGGGTTGAGCGCCGGGTACGGATCCGCTTCGGACGATCCGGTATCGGGTATATCGGATGCCTGAGGTATATCGGATATATCGGGCATCTCGGGTGGCGGAACGGGATCCGGTTCCGATTGCGTGGGCTGCGATGCGGACGGAGCGCTGATGCCCGTAGCGACCGTATTGACCGCATGACCCGTATTGCCCGCCGACTGCGCCGCGACGAGGCTCGCGGCCTCGTTCCAGCGCTGCTCCCACCAGGCCGCGTCGCCGCCGCAGGCGACCGCGTACGCGAGTGCCACATCCAGGGTCGGCAGGCGTACCCCGCCCGCCGCGTCTCCGAGGGTCGTCGCACTGTACCCGGCCGTGCGCGCGAGTACGCGGTAGGGCGTCTCGCCGCGGCTCTCCCGCAGGCATCGCAGCTCGTGCGCGAATGCCTGAACCGGCCCTTCTTCCGGGTCCACGGGCCGGGGCTTACGCGCCATCGGAAATACCCTTCGTTTCTCAGGGGGCTGCTGATCTACTCGAGCGCGGTTTCGCCGACGGCCTGCGCCGATCCCCGGCCCGTCGAGTGTACCGATCGCCGCGGATTCGTCGCCCCCCGCACGGGCGCCGGCCGGGTGTACGGGCTGATCTTGGCGCTCATCGCCCTGCGTGCCGATGATTTCCCTGTTTCCCGGGGGAATTGTTGCATCTCTTCCCGGGCGCGGGCGGCAATGCCACCACAACGAAGGGAAGGTGAGGAATCGCGAGTATGAAGCCGCCGCTGCCGCAGCGCCGACCGTCGCGCGCCATTGATTGCGGCCATCACCACCTTCAGAGCCCCGGCGGCTAGGGTTGGGCCCGATGTCCGCACTGGTGCTCGTCGCTCTCGCCTTGGGGCTGTCGAACTTCGCCGCCTCGATCGGGATCGGTCTCTCCGGTGTCGATGCCCGGGCTCGGCTGCGCGTGGGCTTGGTGTTCGGGCTGTTCGAGACCGGTATGCCGATCCTGGGACTGGTCCTGGGCCGTTCCGCCGCCGCGGCGCTCGGCTCGCAGACGCGCTGGGTCGGCGCCGGGCTGCTGATCGCGACTGGTGTGTACGGACTGGTACAGAGCCAGCGCGGAGGCGAGGCCGGCGGGGACGGCGAGGTCGGCGGCGACAGCGAGCAGGCGGGGAGCTCCGCACGGCAACCTCTGGGGCGGCTGCTGGTGACGGGGTTGGCGCTCAGCGTGGACAACCTTGCCGTCGGCTTCGCGCTGGGGGCGTACAAGGTCAATGTGCTGGTGGCCGCCGTGGTGATCGGCGCGGTCAGCATCGGGCTGTCTCTACTGGGGCTCGAGCTCGGGGCCAGGATCGGCGCGGCCGCCGGGCGGCGGGGTGAGGTGATCGGCGCGGTCGTGCTCATCGCGGTCGGAGTCGCGATCGCGGCCGGGCTGTTTTGAGCCACCGCGCACCACGCCGTTCGCTGACCCCGGAGGCCGGCCCGGGGGACTGCTCTGGGAGGATGAGCCCGCTATGGAGGTCGGCCGGTCGTTGCGCGGTGCGCGGGCCGCGGTGTTCGCCGCGGCGTGCGTCGGTGTGTCGGCGGCCGGGCACGCGTGGATGTCCGACGCGCCCATAGCCGCCTGGGCGCTGGTCGTCGCGGTGCTCGCCGTGGGCGGGGCCGCGTACGCGCTGGGCGGTCGGCAGCGCGGGTTCGCGTCGATCGCGGGTCTGATGCTGGTCGGCGAACTGGGGCTGCACCTGTTGTTCAGTGCGGCCCAGCAGGCGAGCGTGCACGTCGCCTCCGGGGCGTTCGGAGTATCCGGTGCGTCCGGTTCTTCTGCGACGGTGTGGATGCCGGACATGTCGCGGATCAAGATGGCGTACGCGTTGCCCGCGGTGGACTGGTTGTGCGGCCACGGCATGGCCGACATGCACGACATGGCCGCGGGCGGCACCTCGGCCGGGTCTGGATCGATGGCTTCGATGTCCTGGGTGACGTCGATGCCGTGGATGACCTGGCTGGCGACGCACGGTGCGGCGGGCATGATCGGCGTGCACGTCGTCGCCGGTCTGCTGTGTGCGTGGTGGCTTCGCCGGGGCGAGGCCGCGATGTTCCAGCTGCTGCGCGCGCTCGCGGGCTTCGCGGTGCCGCTGCTGGTCTTCTTCGTCTCGAGCGCCCGGCCGGTGCTCGACTTCACCGTCGTCGTTCCCGACGACACGCGTGCGCACGTCCCGAGCGCTCGCGGGTTCCTGGTGCACGCTCTCGTTCGGCGCGGTCCGCCGACTCCCGTCTTCAGCATGTGACACGCCGTCGGGCCCTTAGCCCGCCCGCCGGTCGGTAGCGCCGTGGCTTCGCCGCGCCCGCGCCATCCCTTCACGTCCTGATCACAGGCACATCCTGATCACAGGCACATCCTGATCACGGGAGTCATTCGTCCATGTTCCATGTGCACTTCAGCCTGCCCGCGGGCGCTGCCGTCCGCGCTCGGCGCGGGCTCGGCGCGGGCCTGAGCGCCGCCGCCCTGCTCGGTGCGGCCTGCGCCTGCTCCTCCGCCGCATCCCCGGCCTCCGGCGCCCAGGCCGTCGCGGCCGCGCGGGCCTCGGCGAGCGCGAGCCCGTCGCCGCGCGGATCCGCCTCGTCCGGGCCGATCCGGATCACCGGCGCCTACCTGCCCCAGCCGGCCAGCCCGGATGTCGCAGCCGTCTACTTCACCGTCGCCGACACCGGCGATCAGTCCGACACGCTGCTCTCGGCCACCTCCGTGCCCGCCGCGCAGGTCGCGTTGATGAGCGAGGTCTCGAGCGGCGGCGCCGAGAGCATGACCGTGGTCGCCGGCGGTCTGTCGATACCGGCGCACGGGCAGCTCGCCTTCACGACCGGCGGCTACCACGTGATGCTCACCGACCCGGCCGTCCCGCTCGAGCAGGGCGGCACCGTGCAGCTCACCCTCACCTTCCGCCGGGCCGGGAAGGTCACGCTCGACGTGCCGATCACCTCGCTGCTCTCCGACGCCGTGACGGGGTCGGACGCCACGTCCGACGACGCCACCTCCATGGCCGGTATGCCCGGTATGTGAGCTCAATCGCTCACCCCGAAGCCTTTTCCTGAACCGCAAGGGATCTGACATGGGATCATCCCCGCAGCGTCGCACCCGCCCCACCCGCCGCGCCCGCCGCGCCCTGTGCGCGGCCGCCGCCCTGGCCCTGATGATGACCGGCACGCTGGCGGCCTGTTCCTCCGCCACGACCGACGCCGCGTCGTCCGGGCTGGTCCTCGACTCGACGTCGAGCTCGTTGTTCGACGGGATCCAGCTCGGCAAGCCCTACACCAAGCCGGACCTGACCCTGACCGACTCCGACGGTGCGACGTTCAACCTGCTCAAGGGCACCACGGGCAAGCTGACGCTGGTCTACTTCGGCTACACCCACTGCCCGGACGTGTGCCCGACGACGATGGCCACGCTCGCCTCCGCCGTGCGCGCGCTGCCGGCCGCCCAGGCGGCCCGGGTCCAGGTCGTGTTCGTCTCCACCGACCCCACCCGCGACACCCCGGCCGTCCTGAAGGCCTGGCTGGGCCAGTACAACCCCTCCTTCATCGGCCTGACCGGGTCGTTCGCCACGATCCAGAAGGCGGCGACCTCGCTCGGCATCGACATCGAGGCACCGGTGAAGCAGGCGGACGGCGGCTACACCGTCACCCACGGCGCGGAGGTGATCGCCTTCGACGCCAAGGACAGGGGCTACATCGTCTACACCGCGGGCACCACCGTCGACCAGTTCACCCACGACATCCCGCTGATCCTGGCGGGCCGCGATGCCTGAGGCCGGCGCGCTCTCCCGCCGCAGGCTGTTCGCGTACACCGGGGCCGTCGGCGCGGCCGGGATCGCGGTCGGGGCGGCCGGCGCGGCGATCGCCTCTGACACCCCGTCCGCGGCGTCCGCGGCCCCGGTCGTCGGTGACGAGCAGCTCGCCTTCTACGGCACGCACCAGCCCGGTATCGCCGCGCCGGCCCAGACACAGGGGTGGCTCACCGCCTTCGACCTGGCGCCGGGAGCGACGCTCGCCCAGGTCAAGGACCTGTTTCAGCAGTGGAGCACGATCGCCGCCACGACCATGGCGGGACGTTCGCTGTCCTCGGGCGACGACGCGATGGCCTACGGGCGCGGACCCTCGGGGCTGAGCGTGACGGTCGGGGTCGGCGCGTCGCTGCTGACCAAGCTGGGCCTCGAGGACCGGATCCCGAAGGCGCTGGACCCGCTGCCCGCGTTCCTGAACGACGCGCTGGTGCCGGCCGCGTCCGACGGCGACCTGTGCGTGCTGGTGGGAGCGAACGACGGGCTCGTCGCGGCGCACACCCTGCGCGCCCTGCAACGCGCCGCCGCCGCGCACACCACCCAGCGCTGGCAGGTCAACGGGTTCGCCGACGCGGCGGGGAGCATGCCGAGCCCGACCTCGACGCCGCGCAACCTCATGGGCCAGCTCGACGGGACCGGCAATCCGAAGCAGGGCACCGCGTCCTTCGACCAGACCGTCTACGTGCCCGCGACCGCGGACCCGGCGTGGATGCGCGGCGGCAGCTACCTGGTCTTCCGGAAGATCAGGATGCTGCTCGAGGACTGGGACACGCTCGACCGGGCCGGACAGGAGGCGGTGATCGGCCGGGACAAGCTCACCGGCGCGCCGCTGTCCGGCGGGAGCGAGTTCACCGCGCCGGACTACGACAAGTTCACCGCCTCGGGTGCCTTCGCGATCCCGGCCGGGGCGCACATCCGTCAGGCCAGCGCCCAGTCCAACAACGGCGCGAGCATCCTGCGCCGGGCGTTCAACTACTACGACGGGCCCCGCGCCGACGGCTCCCCGGACGCGGGACTGATCTTCCTGGCGTTCCAGGCGGATCCGGCGACCGGGTTCACCGTCATCCAGCAGCGGCTGTCCGGCGCGGACAGTCTCAGTACCTTCATCCGGCACGAGGCCTCCGGTCTGTTCGCGATCCTGCCCGGCTGCGCGGACGGCGACTACCTCGGGCGGGAACTGTTCGAAGGCGGTGCGGATGGCAGCGGCTGACCGCCCTGTCGGACCGACCGCGTCCGCCGCCCGACGCCGTGCTCGGAACGCGGTGAACCGTACGTCATCGCGTCCGCGCATCCCGTATCCAAGGTCCGAGGTCGCGTGGGAGGATGGGCCACACCATGGCCGCTGAACCCGTCCTGCCGACGCTGCGGGCCGCCGTGTTCGCCGGGGTGTGCCTCGGCCTCGGCGCCGGCGCGCACAGCCTGATGGCGCACGCGGGGATACCCGCGTGGGCGTTGGTGCTCGGCGGCGTCGGCGCGTTCGTGCCCGCGCGCGTGGCCGCAGGCCGCAGCGAACGGGGCCTCGCCGCCATCGCGGGATGCATGGCCGGCCTCCAGGTCCTGCTGCACCTGTTGTTCGACTACGCCCAGCACGCCGCGCAGGCCGCGAGCTCGGTACGGGTCTCGGACGCCGTGTCGTCCGGCGCCGTGTCGTCCGCTGCGAGCACGGTGTCGTCCGCGACGGTGGCCCCTGGCATGCGGATGTCCGCCGCGCAGATGGCCGAGATGGCCGACGGATCCGCCGCGGGCTCCATGCACATGGGCGCCCTCGACCTGGGTTCCCTGCACCTGGGCGCCCTGCACCTGGCCGGCGGCATGCTGCTCGGTCACGCGCTCGCAGCCCTGGTGTGTTCCTGGTGGCTGCGGCGCGGCGAGGCGGCCGTCCACGCGCTCGTCCGCAGCGCCGTGTTCCGCCTGCGGGTCGTCCGGATCGTCGTGGCCTGGATCCTCCCGCCCGCCGACCGCACTCCCGGTCGGGTGCAGGTCTCCCCGTATATCAGCGTTCTCGGATCGCAGTGGCTACGCGGCGTCCTCGCGCGCCGCGGTCCTCCTCTCTCCGTCGCCCGGTAGAGACCGGCAGACTCCGACAGACACCCGGTTCGCGCCCTCGAGCGCGGCCGGGCATATCAGGCTTCATTCACTCACGCCTCGTCCTTCCGCCCGGCCGTTCGCGCACGCGCCGACCTGGGCCGGCGAGGCGTGTCCCGGGGCTCACCCCGGGAATGGAGAGAGGACGAACTTCTCGTGGTCGAATCCACCAGTCCGGCGGGCGGCCGGGCCAGGTCGCAGCCCTGGATCAGCCTCGCCGCCCGCGCCGGGCTCGGCGTGATGTGGCTGCACTACGCGGTGCCCAAGCTCTCGTACTCGAGCGACGCGCTGCAGTTCGCGGTGCGCGAGTACCGGATCGGGCCCACGGGCCTGGCCGACACCTTCGGCACTATCCAGCCGTTCCTCGAACTCGCGCTCGGCCTGCTGGTCATCGTCGGGCTCGGCACCCGGCTGACCGCGGCGCTGTCCGCGCTCCTGCTGCTGGTCTACATCGGCGGCATCATCTCGCTCGGCGCCCGCGGCATCGCCATCAACTGCGGCTGCGGCGGCATCGCGAGTACGGCGGCGGCCGGTCACACCCGCTACACCCTCGACGTCCTGCGCGACCTCGGTTACCTGGTTCCGGCCGCGTGGCTGATCTGGCAGCCGCGCTCACCCCTGGCGCTCGACGCCTGGCTGCTCGGCGAACCCGAGCCGCGCCGCGCCTCACCCACCCCGACTGAGACTTCGCACATCGAAGAAGGCGGAAGACAATCATGAGTCCTGCCAACCGCGATCGAGACTCCCAACGCGTCGCCCGTGCCCGCATCGCGGCCATGCAGGCCGCCGACCGCGCCAAAGCCCGCCGCAGGCGCCAGCTGCTGACCGGCGCCATCGCCCTCGTGGTGATCGCCGCGATCGTCGGGATCGGCCTCGCCGTCAAGTCCTCGGGCTCGAACGGCGGGTCCAACGCGTCCCACGGGTCCGCCACGTCGTCGTCGGCGGCGTCCTTCGCGCCGAGCGGGGCCGTCGTCGACTCGTACGTCAACGCCACGACGCACACCGGCGACGCCACCGCCATCCCGTACGGCTCGCCCGACGCCAAGGTCACCATGACCGTGTTCGAAGACGTGCGCTGCCCGTACTGCGACATCTTCGAACTCGGCGCGCGCGATATCTACAAGCAGTTCGTCGCCGCCGGTGAGGTCAAGGTCGAGTTCCACATCGTCAAGCTCATCGACATCAACGACCAGGCCAACGGCGAGAACGCGTCCGGTTCGCGGGAGGGCGGCAGCGCGCTGGCCTGCGCGCAGAACGCCGGGCTGTTCGACCAGTACCACGACGTGCTCTACGACAGCCAGCCGTCGGAGACCACCGACCCGTGGTCGGACCCGTCCGCGCTGATCGCCCTGGCCAAGCAGGTGCCCGGCCTGGACACGGCCGCCTTCGAGTCCTGCGTCACGAACACGACGTACGGCGGATGGGTGGACCAGAACTGGGCGGACTTCAACACGCTCAAGCTCCAGGGCACGCCCACCATCGAGATCGACGGCACCGCGCTGACCGCCGCCCAGACCTTCTCTCCCACCTCCAAGGCCGGCGTGACGGCCACCACCAGCCAGGACGGCCAGGGCGCGAACACCTCGGCGATCTTGTCGGCGCTGCAGGCCGCCGTCACCCAGGCCTACGGCTCCTCGACCCCCGCCCCCTGGAACCCCACCGCGACTCCCACGACCGCGTCGAGTGCTGCTTCGGCTACCGCGTCGGCCAGCTGAAGCGCCCCACGCGAGAGAAAGGCCCTGATTCACCCATGACTACTCGAAAGAACAATTCCAAAGGAGGCGGTGGGCGCGGCGTCATGGCCAAGCCCGCCACCGCGCCGCGCGCCGCGAGCCGCGTCGTCGTCCCGTCCCGCACCGGCGCCGGCGCCACGGACCCCGGCACCGCCCTGACCTGGCGCCGCAAGCTCCAGCTCGTCCTCGCCGGGCTGTGGGTACTCGACGGGCTGCTGAAGCTGCAGCCCTTCATGTTCACCAAGGACTTCGCGCCGATGGGGCTCGGCGAAGCCCTCGACGGCGCGCCCGGATGGCTGGCCGGCCCGATCCACTGGGCCTCGGGCATCGAGCAGCGCAACCCGATCAGCGCGATGGTGGCGTTCGCGCTGATCGAGCTGGCCATCGGCTTCGGCATCGCCTGGCCGCGCACCGTCAAGCTCGGCCTGGCCGCGTGCATGGTGTGGGTGCCGTTCCTGTGGTTCTTCGCCGAAGGCCTCGGCGGCCTCGCCTCGGGCAGCCCCAGCCCGTTCGGCGCGCCCGGCGCCTCCATCCTCTACCTGGCGCTCGCCGTGCTGCTGTGGCCGGTCGAGCAGGACGGGCTCAGCGAAGCCGCGCGCTTCATCGGGATCCGCCGCGCCCAGGCGTTGTGGATCGTGCTGTGGGGGCTGCTCGCGTTCCTCGCCTTCCTCCCGGCCAACACCGCCCCCGGCACCTTCTCCGACGCGATCGCGGGCAACGTCGAGGGCGCTCCGTCCGGCTACGTCTGGCTGCTCGACCACGCCACCCGCGCGGCCAACGGGCACGGCCAGGTCCTCGGCATCGCGCTCGGGACCGCGCTCGTCCTGGTCGCCCTCAGCGTCCTGGCACCGTGGCCCAAGGCGGCCCGCGCCGGAGTCGTGCTGGCCATCGTGCTCGCCGCCCTGATCTGGGTCTTCGCCCAGGGACTCGGCATGCCGTTCCAAGGCATGGGCACCGACCCGGACACCGGACCGCTGCTCGCCCTGGTCGCGCTCGCCTACTGGCCCGCGCGTCGTCCGGCGAGCGCCACCGAGACCATCGTCGCGTCCGCCGCCGCCGAAGGAGCCGCCGCGTGAACGCCCCGAACTGGCTCAGCACCCTGCTGAGCATCGCGATGATCGCAGTCGCCTGCTACGCACTCGCCAGGATGCTGATCGCCCAGGGCTGGCGGCGCGGCGTGGACTACGAGACCGACGCCCTCCTGCTGCTGGCCGGCCTCGCCACGGCCGGGCTGATCTCGAACTGGGCACGTACCCTGCCGCGCCCCGGGTGGACCGTCGTGTTCGTGGCAGGGGGCGTCTACCTGGCCGTGCGCGCGGCACGCGTCTGGACCGACACCCGGGCCCGGCGCCCGCTGCTCGGCGGCCTCGGCTGCTGCGCCGTGCTGGTCTACGCCTTCACCGCCGACGTCGCCCCGTCCGCGATCCACGGATCGACCGCGGGCGCCTACACGATGGCGGGGATGCCCGGCATGATCGTCGACCAGACCGAGCGCTTCCCGGCGCTCGGGCTCGCCCTGGTGGTCGCGCTCGCGTTCGCCTCGGTCGTCGCGGTGAACCGGGCCGGCTCGATGCCGCAGATCGAACAGGGCCCTGCGATCGGCGGCCCGCGCGACGGCGCCCCCGTCCCCCTCTCGCCCCGCAGCGTGCTCCTGTGCCACGTCGCGCTGCTCCTCGTCCTCGCCTTCGCGATCCTCGGCAAGATCGTCTGAATCTCGGCAAGATTGTCTGCGTCGAGGGCGGCTGAGTCTGGATCGTCTGAGTCGAGCTAGCCGGATCGAGACCGGGGCCCCGTCGTGCGATACAACGGGGCCCCGGTTTCGATCCGTTTCCCCGTCCTACCGTGCGGCCAGGCGGTCAATCAGCAGGCCGGTCATGGCGCGCACGCCGTGGGCGATCGCCCGCTCGTCGGCGGCGAAGTCGGGCGTGTGCGGCGCGCCGTTCATGCCCACCTCCGCGTTCGCGACCCCGAGGTAGAACTGCGCGCCCGGCGCCTCGTTGAGGAACAGGGCGAAGTCCTCGCAGTTGAAGGGCCAGGACGCCTCGGCCCACGCGACGGACTCCGGCCCCAGCGCCCGGCTCAGGTACCGGCCGGCCGCCGTGGTGAGCTCCGCCGAGTTCACCATGGCGGGGAACGGATCGCCCGTGAGCTCGATGTGTCCGCCCACGGCCGCCGCGAGCTGCTCGACCTGCGCCCGCAGCTCCAGGTACCGTTCCTGCGGCCAGAGCCGCAGCAGCACGTTGGGGACGGGCCGCCCGTCAGGAGTCTGCTCGGTCCACTGGGCGACGCACACGAACTCCCGCATCGACGCGGCGGTCTCCGGGTCGATCACCGTCTGGAAACGCGCATGGTACTCGGCGACGCTCTTCGGGAACTCGACCGTGCCGAGCTTCGCCACCTCGGCCGCGAGCGCGGCGGCGGTCGCCTCGTCGCCGTCCGGCAGCGCGATCCGGAAGTGGTCGAGCCCGGGCAGGCCGTACCCCGGGGAGACCGCGATCGTGCCGGCGGGGAACGGACCGCAGTGCAGCGAATAGAACTCGCGCGGCGCGAGCCCCTGCACCAGGCCGGTCTCCAGCATCGCCCGCGCACCCTGGAGGTTCTCCTCGGACGGCTGGAAGACGAACACCAGCCGGCCGCGTACCGAGGCGGAGTCCTGAGCCAGGGTCCGCGCGAGGCCGACGCCGATCGCGGTGTGCAGGTCGTGCCCGCACAGGTGCGCGACGCCGGGCACGCGCGAGGCGAAGCCCTCGTCGAACACCCGGTCCGAGAGCGCGAACGGCAGCACGTTCGTCTGCGCGTCGACCGCGTCCATGTCCGCCCGGTACGCCACCGTCGGACCGTCCGCGGAACCATCGAGTACTGCGATGACCCCGTGCCCGCCCACGCCGGTGGTCACCTCGAGCCCGGCCTCCCGCAGCTGCTGCGCGACCAGCCCGGCCGTCTCCCGCTCCTCGCCCGCGAGCTCGGGGCGGCGATGGATCTCCCGGCGCAGCTCGATCAGTTCCTCGTCAAGATTCGTCACCGGGAGATCGTGCGCACACTTCTCGGCGCAGCGCGAACGATTTATTCCGGCTCGGATATCAGTGGACTCCCCGCCGGACCCCGGCCAGGATCGGGACCATGGGTGATTTCGTCGCCGACGGCTTCGTCAAGATCGAGCAGGCCTTCCCGGCGCGGACGGCGGCCCAGGTCCGAGCGGTCCTGTGGCGCGAGACGGGCTGCGACCCCGACGACCCCGCGACCTGGACCCGACCGGTGATCCGGCTCGGGGGCTACGGCGGCGGCCCCTTCGAAGCGGCCGCGAACACGCCCGCGCTGCTCAAGGCCTACGACGACCTCGCCGGCCCCGGCCGCTGGACCCCGCGCACCGGCCTCGGCACCTTCCCCGTCCGCTTCCCCGGCCAGGAGCCGCCCGGCGACGACGGCTGGCACATCGAGGGCAGCTTCCCCGGCGAGGACCCGACCGACATCTTCAGCGCCCGGGTGAACCTGACCTCGCGCGGCCGCGCGCTGCTCATGCTGTTCCTGTTCTCCGAAGTGGGCGAGCACGACGCCCCGACCAGGATCCGGATCGGATCCCACCTCGCCGTCCCCCCGCTGCTGGCGCCGGCGGGCGAGGCAGGCCTGACCATGCTCGAGATCTCGCGACAAGCCGTCGCGGCCACCGAACACCTGCCCGTCGCCCTGGCCACCGGCCACCCCGGCGACGTCTACCTCTGCCACCCCTTCCTCGTCCACGCGGCCCAGCCCCTG
>NZ_JAGSOG010000005.1 GCF_018139695.1 Actinospica durhamensis
AGATGAGTCCTCCCACCACCTTGAGTGGGTAAGGCCCCCTAGAGACCATGGGGTTGATAGGCCGGACATGGAAGCGGGGTAACTCGTGGAGTGGACCGGTACTAATAGGCCGAGGGCTTACACACCCATCAAGATTCTCTTCTGCTGCAGCGCAGCACACACTCGCATCCACTATCTGGTTCACAGGTACCCGACCCGCCCCTGCCCGGGGTGTGTGGTTGATGTATCTGACGAACGTGCGGCGGTCATGGCGGCGGGGAAACGCCCGGTCCCATCCCGAACCCGGAAGCTAAGCCCGCCAGCGCCGATGGTACTGCCAGGGAGACCTGGTGGGAGAGTAGGACGCCGCCGCACTACACGTAAGCCCTGTAGGCCCCCGACCAGCAATGGTCAGGGGCCTACAGGCATTTGTGCACGAATTCGGATGCTCGGGCTTCAGCATGCGCTGCCTCGCCGGGCGATCACAGCCCCCGAAGCGCCTGCTCGAGGGTCGCATAGATCGACCAGCACAGAATCGATCCGTCGTCGAAGATCGTCCCCATGTACCAGTCGTCGTCGCTGACGCATTTCACGACACAGAGCTCGTGGCACGCGATGACCAGCTCAGGTCGGAGACCGACCTCGACCTGTCCGGAGAAGTCCGCGGTGACGGCCATGGTGGGTTCCAGCAGGACCGCGGTGACATCACCGGAGACGGCGCGCACTCGTTCGACGGTCCATCCGGTAGGCAGGAGGCTGGCCACGGCTCAGTATTTCAGCCGCTGTCAGAGCTTGCCGCGGACCTTCAGCGACAGGTACTTGTCCGCGAGGGCGGGGGCGAAGTCGCTGGGAACCTCGTCCACCACTTCGACGCCGATGCGGTCGAGCTCGGCGGCGGTGCCGCGGCGCACGCTCAGGGCGAGTTCGGACGAGGCGGCGGAGAACACCGCGTTCGCGTTGCCGCGGCCGGCCGCCATCTCGGCGATGCGGGGATCGGCGACCGAGGCCACGATGACGGTGTGCTTCCTCGTCAGCTGCTTGAGCTCCGGGAGCAGGCCCTCGTGGATCGCGGCCGCGTCCAGGCTGGTCAGCAGCACGATCAGGGAACGGCGGCGCACCTGGGCCAGCAGCTGGCGGGCCAGGCCGCTGCCGTCGAGTTCGACGAGGGCGGGCTCGAGGGTGGCCATGGCGTCGCTGAAGAGCGCGAGCGTGCGGCCGGGCAGGGCGCCGGTCACCGAGACGCGCAGATCCTGGTCATAGGCAAGCAGATCCACGCGGTCTCCGGCGCGGGTGGCCAGGGCGGCCAGCAGCAGCGCGGCGTCCATCGCGGAGTCCAGCTTCGGCTCGTCGCCCACCCGGCCGGCGGAGGTGCGGCCGGTGTCGAGGGCGATCACCACGTGGCGGTCGCGTTCCGGACGCCAGGTGCGCACCACGACGTCGTTGCGTCGGGCGGTGGCCCGCCAGTCGATCGAACGCACGTCGTCGCCGATCACGTATTCGCGCAGCGAGTCGAACTCGCTGCCCTGACCGCGCACCAGAACCGGTGTGGCGCCGTCGGTTTCGCGCAGTTGCCGCAGCCGCATCGGCAGGTGCCTGCGACTGTGGAACGGCGGCAGGACGCGCAGGCGCCACGGGACCTCGTGCGAGACCTGACGTCCCGCCAGGCCGAACGGTCCGAACGTGCGCACCGTCACCAGGTCGGGCCTGCGGTCTCCGCGCCGGGTCGGCGTGAGCACCGTCTCGACGTGCTGCACCGCTCCCGGAGGCAGGTCGAGCGTGTGCCGGGGCTCCACGGGCAGACGCCCAGGCGCCGCGGCCGCGGGGGAGTCGGCGGACGCCGGTTCCCGGGGAACGCTGCCGGCGCTCGGCGTCCAGGCGTCGCGCAGGACTCCCTGCAGGGTGCGCTGACCGGTGTTGCGGACCAGCAGGCTGACATGCGCGGTGGCGCCGAGGCGGACCGCCGCGTCGCCGCCGCGCTCGAACTCGAGGTCCTGCGGCCGGCCGCACTGCACCAGGTCCATCGCGATTCCGGTGCCCAGCACGGCTTCGAACGCCGCGGCACACAGCAGCCCGGGCACGTGCAGCAGGCCGGAGCCCGCCGCCACGGCCACGCTGCCCAGCCCGGCGACCAGGCCGGTGCGCCCGGTCAGCACGATGCTGCGCACGGCGTGCCGGGCCGAGTGGGTGGTGCGGGCGTCGTGCGCTTCAGAAGTGCCGGTACCGACGGGTGCGGGGGCAGCCTGATCGTGAGGGATTGCGGCGAAGTCGGTCGGCAGGATCCGCGTGGGGACGGGCCCGGGCGCGGAGGCAGCGGCGGCATGGGTCTGCGTCGTACCCGCCGCGGCCGCCCAGCTCCCGCCGCCCTGGACCTGCGTCGGGGGCAGTGGCGCGGGCGGCTGCCCGCCCTGGCCCCAGGCTGCGGGCGTGCGCGGGGGCACCGGCGGCTGCTGGGGCTGAGCCTGAGCCGGGGTGTCCGCGCCGCGCCTGCTGCCTGTTCTCACCGTGGGACGACCACGGCGCCGAGGATCGAATCGAGCACGGAGTCGGCCGAGACGCCCTCGAGCTCCATCTCCGGGCGCAGCCGGACGCGGTGCCGCAGCACCGGCTTGGCCAGTGCTTTGACGTCGTCCGGGGTCACGTAGTCGCGGCCGGAGAGCCAGGCCCAGGCGCGCGAGGCCTGCAGCAGCGCGGTCGCGCCGCGCGGGGAGACACCGACCTCGAACGCGGCGGAGGCGCGGGTCGCGCGGACCAGGTCGGCGATGTAGCCGAGCACCTCGTGCGCGGCCGTCACCCGGCGTACCGCCGCGCGGGCCACGGCCAGCTGCTCCGCGTCCGCCACCGGCCGCACGCCCGCCGCGGCGAGGTCGCGCGGGTCGAAGCCCTTGGCGTGCCGCTCGAGCACCGCGATCTCCTCGTCCCGCGAGGGCAGCGGCAGCACCAGCTTCAGCAGGAACCGGTCCAGCTGCGCCTCCGGCAGCGGGTAGGTGCCCTCGAACTCCAGCGGGTTCTGCGTCGCGGCGACCATGAAGGGCGTCGGCAGCGGGCGGGACTCGCCGTCCATGGAGACCTGGCGCTCCTCCATCGCCTCGAGCAGCGCCGCCTGGGTCTTCGGCGGGGTGCGGTTGATCTCGTCGGCCAGCAGCATGTTCGTGAACACCGGGCCCTCGCGGAAGGAGAACTCCGCGGTCCGGGCGTCGTAGATCAGCGAGCCGGTGATGTCGCCGGGCATCAGGTCCGGGGTGAACTGCACCCGCTTGGTGCCCAGCGAGATCGACGCCGACAGCGCGCGCACCAGCAGCGTCTTGGCGACACCGGGCACGCCCTCGAGCAGCACATGCCCCTGGCACAGCAGCGCGATGACCAGGCCGGTGACGGCCGCGTCCTGGCCCACCACCGCCTTCGCCACCTCGGTGCGCACCCCGCGCAGGGCCCGCAGCGCCGCGGCCGCCTGCGCCGCCTCGGCGGACTGGCCCTGTTCGGGCGCGGACGGGGCCTGTGCGGGGGTGGCCGGCCGGGTCGGGATCGGCTGCGGCGCGTCGGCGTACGGCGTGGCCGGCAGCGTCGCGTCGAAGGGCTGCGCCTGGGGCGGGACCCCGGGCGCGGGCATGGACTGGTGCGGTACCTCGGGAGCGCCGTCGCTCACCGGTGTGACATGCGTGGCTCCGGACTCGCTCACCGTGACCGGACCTCCTGTTCCAATCGGTCGAGCTGGTCGGTCAGCCGCACCAGTTCGGCTTCGGTCTGCGGCACGTCGCCCGCGAGGACGGCGTGTACCTCCTCGGGGCTGTGCCCCAGCCGCGCCGCCAGGGGCGCCACCAGCATCTGCGGGGATCTGCCCGCGGGACCGGCCGGAAGTCCCAGCAGCGGCGCCACCCGGCGGGCCGTGGCCGCGCGCAGCAGGCCGGCCGCCCGGCCGTGCGCGGCGGCCCTGCGGTAGAGATTCGCGTGGCCCTCGACCGTCTCGGCCGCGCGGACCCGCACCGGCAGGGCCTCGCCCACCAGCCGTCCCATCCGCCGGGCCCGCCAGTACGCCAGGGCCGCGGCCGCGACCACCAGCTGCAGCACGGCCCACCAGATCCAGTGCGGCAGCAGCGAGTTCACCTGCAGCGCGCCGGCTCCGCCCGCCTGCGGCGGGGCGGTGGGCAGCAGCGTCTGGTTGCCGCTGCCGGCCCCGCCGGACTGGGAGCCGCCGTCGCAGGCCGAGCCGCCGCAGCCGCCGAGGTTCGGGTCCTCGGTGAACGAGGCGGCCAGCCACACCAGGTCGGAGTGCGCGCCGAACAGCCGCAGCGCCAGGGCCGCGTCCCCGTCGTCGGTCAGGTACCTGTTCTCCGCGAACGACGTGGTGCCGAGCACGATGACGTCGCCGCCGGTGTGGTCGTCGTGCAGCGAGACCATTGTGGGCTCGTGCTCCCCGGCCGCGGACGCGACGTCGTAGCAGCCGGTCACGTCGGAGACGTAGGCGGACGCGGTCGACGCGGTGGACTGCGCGCTTGGACTCGCGCTCGGCGAGGCCGAAGCCGTGGCCGTGGCCTTCGGCTCGTTGATCGCGTAGAAGGTGGAGTAGTCCGGCGCCAGGATCGTTCCGGCCACGGCGGCATCGGCCTGGTCGCAGGAGGCCTGCAGTCCCGTGGTCGTGCTCCGCTCCGGGTCGTCGCTCGACCCGGCCAGGGTCACCCCGGGAGCGAACGCCGCGAGCAGGTCGGCGTCGGTGGTCAGCACGATCACCCGGCCCCACTGGGCGGTGGCGAGCTCGGAGACCTCGGCCGCGGAGAGCCCGACCTCGTCGTCGTTGATGACGAGGGTGGAGTCGGGTCCGGCGTCGCCGAGGGCCTCGTCCGGGGACTGGGCCGTGTCGTACTCGACGCCGTTCTCCATCAGCAGATTGAGCAGGGCGTCGTTGTTCGTCGGGTCGGCCAGCGGGCCGCTGTCCGCCCCGGCCATGGCGGCCGGGCCGAGCGCGAGCGCGGCGGACATCAGCACCAGCGCGAGGCTCCGGCGTGCGTGCTGCCTCATCGGCCTACCGCCTGCTCTCGCGTGCTCACGGCCTCGTCCACGGCGCTGATCACGCTGTAACCCTCCGGTGTGCCCAGGTACTCGCCGTATTCGACCTCGTCGAAGGCCTGGGCCGCGTCGAGCAGGGCCGCGGAGTGCTCGGGCAGGACCAGACCGGCGTCCCAGGCGGCCTCGTCGGCGGTGCGGTCCCGGCGCTCGGGCAGCAGAGCACGTTCATCGAGCACTGCGATGGTCGCCCGGAACCGCTCGCGGATGGCCTCCTGCCAGTCGCCGCCGCGGGCCGCCTGCTCGGCGTTGTGCCGGTGCAGGGCGGCGCCGGTCAGCGGGCGCTCGGCGGCGGCGCCGAGATGCTTGGGGGCCTTGGACTTCCGGGTCTCAGTGCCCTTGTCCTTCTCGGACTTCTTGTCCTTCGCGTCCCGGCGCGGCTTGCCGAGTTTGCGCAGGATCAGCAGCAGCACAATGCCGAAGATGACGATGAGCACGACCACCAGCAGCGTGGTCAGATCGCTCGAGGAGTGGTGCGCCGCGGCCGCGGTGGCCGTGGGCGACGGAGTGGGGGTCGGACTCGGCGACGGAGAGGCCGTGGTCGGCGGTGGCGGCGTGGTGGGGGCCAGGTGGTACTTGCCCTGGGACAGCTCCTGCTGCGCCAGCTGCTGTGCCTGCTGCTTGTCCGGCGTCACCGGCACGTCGGCGCGGATCACGCTCATGCGCTCGGGCCTCCGCTCCCGCGCCGCGGTGCGATCTGCGCCAGCCGGGCCCAGGCGATGCGGATGTCCAGGCCCTCGCGGCGGAAGCGGCGGTCGACGTAGACCAGCACGGCCGTCGCGGCCCGGTAGGGCGTGGTCAGCAGCCCGGTCAGCAGGTAGACGAGCGCGTAGGTCAGCAGCCACCAGCTGAAGCCGGGACTGCCGGGCAGGGCCGCGAACTGGGCGCCGACGCCGTAGGTCTTGCGCAGTTCGGCCCCGATCACGTCGAGGGCCGCGGTCGCCGCCGCCACGATGAGCAGGGTGAGCAGGCAGGTCCAGGCGATCCGCAGCACCCCGCGCCGGGCCAGCCGCCGGGACCGGCGCAGCGCCGCGGCCACGCCGATGCCCTCCAGGGCCGCGGCCGGGGCCGCCACCGCGGTCGTGGCGGTGAGCAGGACGCAGGGTATGCCCAGGGCGAGCAGCACCAGCACGTACCAGCCGGCCACGATGCTGCCCGGGTGTATCGCCGAGCTCCAGGCCATCAGGCCGAACAGCACCGTCATCACGATCCGCGGCAGCGAGGTGATCAGCGCGAGCGCGTAGAGGCGGGCCACCCGGCCGCGCAGCAGCGTGCGCAGAGCGGTGGCGTCGGCCGGCTCGGCGTCCACGTAGGCCTTGACCGAGGGGGCGAACAGGCCGGCGACGACCGTGGCGGCGAATCCGGAGCAGACCACCGCGATGAGGATCTCGGTGGTGACCAGGCTGACCCGCTCGCCCTTGCTCGGCGCGAAGGAGGCCACCGTGTCGCCGATCAGGTTCGTGCTGATCCACATCGGGTGCGCCTGCACCGCCGTGCTCACGGCCCGGTTGAACCACCAGGTCAGGGCGAGCGCGACGGCGCCGCAGGCGGTGATGACCGCGGCCGCGCGCACCAGCAGGAACCTGGGCAGCGTGGGCAGCGCGCCGATCGCGCCGTCGATCAGCTCGAGCACGGTCATCGGGCGCAGCGGGATGGGCCGCTGCCGGAACTCGCGTCGTCGGGCCGGCCGGCCCGGGGCGGTGAGCAGGGGCGTGGCCGCCGGGGCCGGTCCCGCCGGACGCGTGGGGCCGGTGTTCGGGGGCGTGACGGCGGTGGACGGCGAGGTCCACGGCCTCGTCGCCTCACCTGCCGGAGTCTCGGGCATTCCCCACCCTCGCCGCGGTTCGTTGAACTCCACGCGGCCTCTCCCGCAACCGCGTAGGGTGCAGATTCTGTCATGCCAGGTAGAGACAAATCCACCGTGCCATAGACGGGCGTATCCACGCCGAGGCCCCCAAGGCCTTGTCGACTACGCGAACTAGGTGTGAAGTTGTCGCTGTATGCGAGGATGTCTCGGTAACCCCGTGGAAGGAGCGAACCCCGTATGAAGGGTCGCGTGCTGATCGTCGACGACGACACCGCGTTGGCGGAGATGTTGGGCATCGTCCTGCGGGGCGAGGGCTTCGAGACCGCCGCTGTCGCCGACGGTGACCGCGCGTTCAGCGCCTTCCGGGAGTTCAAGCCGGACCTGGTGCTGCTGGACCTGATGCTGCCCGGCCGGGACGGGATCGACGTGGCCAGGCAGATCCGGGCCGAGTCCGGGGTGCCGATCGTCATGCTGACGGCCAAGAGCGACACCGTGGACGTGGTGGTGGGCCTCGAGTCCGGCGCCGACGACTACGTCATCAAGCCGTTCAAGCCGAAGGAGCTGGTGGCGCGGGTGCGCGCGCGGCTGCGTCGCGCGGACGAGCCCAAGCCGGAGACCCTGGCCATCGGGGACCTGACCATCGACGTGGCCGGGCACTCGGTCAAGCGCGGCGGCGAGCCGATCGCGCTCACGCCGCTGGAGTTCGACCTGCTGGTGGCCCTGGCCCGCAAGCCCTGGCAGGTGTTTACCCGCGAGGTGCTGCTCGAGCAGGTGTGGGGTTACCGGCACGCTGCCGACACCCGTCTGGTGAACGTGCATGTCCAGCGGCTGCGCTCGAAGATCGAGCACGACCCGGAGAAGCCGGAGATCGTCATCACGGTCCGCGGCGTCGGGTACAAGGCCGGCCCGGCCTGAGCCGCGTGCGGACGGGCATAACGGGTCACGACGCGATGGGTGGCTGCTGATCATGGCGCTCAGGTGGCGCCGGTGGGGCGCGGCCGCACTGCGCTTCCCCGGACAGGTGCGCTCCCGCTGGCGGCGGTCGCTGCAGTTCCGCGTGGTGGCCGTGACGATGGTGCTCTCCGTCGTGGTGGCGGTCGGGCTCGGCGAGTACGTGGCCGACCGGGTGGCCCGGGGGTTGCAGTCGACCCGGCTGACGGTGGCCTCCGGCGTGGCCGAGTCGGGCTTCGCCCAGACCCAGTCCACGCTGCAGTCCTTCGGCTCCGGCACCACGGCCAACGGCGGCAACGCGGACGCGCTGGTCTCCAGCCTGACCGACCAGCTCAACCGGGGTTCGGCCGGCGGCCAGCTCTACCAGGTCGCGGTGGAGCTGGTGGACGACGGCAGCAACTCGGTGGCGCCGGAGAGCTCGCTCAACTTCGACCCGTCCAAGGTCCCGTCCGAGCTGCGCGACCAGATCAGGAACTCCTCCGACCACACCTACCAGCAGTACGCGGTGTTGCAGGAGAGCTCGCCCGAGGGCCCCAAGAGCGTGCCCTCGGTGATCTTCGCCCGGCAGGTCTCGACCAACTCCGGCCTGGTCGCCGACATCTTCTACGCGTTCCCGCTGGCCCAGGACCAGCAGACGCTGAACCTGGTCGAGGAGTCGCTGGCGCTGGCCGGGCTGATCCTGGTGCTGGCGCTGGCCGGGATCGCCTGGTTCGTCACCCGGCAGGTGGTGGTGCCGGTGCGGATGGCCGCGGCCATCGCCGAGCGGCTGGCCGCCGGGCGCCTGGACGAGCAGATGCGGGTGCGCGGGGAGGACGACCTGGCCTCGCTGGCCACGTCCTTCAACAAGATGGCGATGAATCTGCAGAGCCAGATCCGCAGGCTCGAGGAACTCTCCCGGATGCAGCGGCGCTTCGTCTCCGACGTCTCGCACGAACTGCGCACGCCGCTTACCACGGTGCGGATGGCGGCCGACCTGATCCACGACGAGCGCGAGAGCTTCGACCCGACCGTGGCCCGGTCCGCCGAGCTGCTCCAGACCCAGCTGGACCGGTTCGAGGAACTGCTGGCGGACCTGCTGGAGATCAGCCGGTTCGACGCCGGCGCGGCCGTGCTCGACGCCGAGCCGGTGGACCTGCGGGTGCTGATCCAGAAGGTGGTGGACTCCGCCGAGCCGCTCTCCGAGCGCAAGGGCAGCCGGGTGATCACCCGCTTCCCCGAAGGCCCGGCGGTGGCCGAGGTCGACACCCGCCGGATCGACCGGATCCTGCGCAACCTGGTGGTCAACGCGATCGAGCACGGCGAGGGCAAGGACGTGGTGGTCTCCGTCGCCGCGGACGAGGACGCGGTGGCGGTGAGCGTGCGCGACTACGGCGTGGGCCTGCGTCCGGGCGAGTCCTCGCTGGTGTTCAACCGGTTCTGGCGGGCCGACCCGGCCCGCGCGCGCACCACCGGCGGCACCGGCCTCGGCCTGTCGATCGCGCTCGAGGACGCGAAGCTGCACCGCGGCTGGCTCCAGGCCTGGGGCGAGCCGGGCGGGGGCACCCAGTTCCGGCTGACCGTGCCGCGCACCGTCGGCACCGAACTGCTGCACTCGCCGATCCGGCTGGAGCCGGAGGATTCGCAGCACCACCAGCGCCACCGGCGGCTGCCGCCGGCCTCGTCGCACACCCGCGGCCTGGTGCGGGCCGGGATGACGCAGCCGCCGGAGCTCGGGCGCTCCGCCTCGCGGCTGGAGCTGACCGCGAGCACGTTCGTACTGCCCGGCCCTGACGAGAACCCGCCGCCGCCTGCGCTCAGCGCGGGTACCGGCGTGGGTCCGGGAGCCGGGATCGGAACAGGAGCGGGGACCGAGGACCCCGGCTCACCCGAGGGCGAACGCGCCGATCGGGCGCGGGACGAGGGGGAACAAGCGTGAGGATGCAGCGCGTTCCGGGGCGGGCGATACGCGTGGCCGGGCTCGGCGCGCTGGCCGGGTGCACGGCCGGCTGCGTGAGCCTGCAGACGAGCGGGCCGGTCACGCCGGTGACGCAGGCGGGCGGCGGAGGCTACTCGCAGATCCAGATCTGGCCCTCGCCGCCGTCGGGCGACGAGCAGCCGGGCAACCTGGTCGCCGGGTTCCTGCAGGCCGCGCGCAGCGGCTCGGCCAACAGCGGCATCGCCGCCGCCTACCTGACCGCGGCGGCGCAGCAGCAGTGGAAGACGGACCAGAAGTCGGTCATCGTCGTGGCCGACGGCACCCAGACCGCGCCGACGGCCTCGGACGAGGGCGGGACGGTCGAGACGGTCTCGGGCGACGTGGTGGGCGTGCTCGACGCGCACGCGCAGTACTCGGCCCAGATGGGCGAGCAGCCGTTCAGCTTCGGGCTGACCAAGACCGACAAGGGCTACCTGATATCGAGCCTGCCGCCCGGTTTCGGCGTGGTGCTCCAGCAGTCCGAATTCGAGTCCGAATACGCCGTGCACGACATCTTCTTCGCGAACGCGCAGCAGAACGGCAAGCTGATCCCGGCTCAGGTGTACCTGCCGGGCACCGACTCCGACCAGGCCGTCGCGAACCAGCTCACCGCGCTGGTACTGGCCGGCGTCCCGGCCCGGCTCGGCGACTCGGCCGTGAACGGGGTGGGCGCGGCCACGCTCAAGAGCCTGGCGTTCGAGCCGGACGACTCGGTCCTGGTGACGCTGGCCGGAAAGGCCTGCTCCCAGCCGCGGGCCGAGTGCAACACGCTCGCGCTGCAGCTGGCCGCCACGCTCTCGGCGGGCGTGAGTACGAAGGTGAGCAGCGTGCGGGTGGTCGACGCCGACGACAGCGCCTCGGGCCAGACGCTGGACGGCGTGGACTTCGGCGCCTACTACAGCTACGGGCTCGGCAACGGCGCCGCGGCCAACGACGTGTACGCGGTGACCAAGGACGGCCAGGTCGAGCGGTTCGGCCTGAACCCGGGGTCCACCAGCACCGCGCCGCAGCCGGTGCAGTTCGGCTCGGCCAAGACCAAGTTCGGCCAGGTCGCGGTCCAGCCCGGGCGCCAGAACATCGCGCTGACCAGCCAGGACGGCACCCAGCTCTACATCGTCGACCAGGAGCCCTACACCGGCCAGCTGCACTCGGTGTTCAACGGCACCGACATCTCCTCGCTCAGCTGGGACGGGCTCGGGCACCTGTGGTTCACCGCGGTGAGCGACGGGGTCACCGAGATCTACCGGTACAGCGACGGAAACTACTACCAGGTGCAGGTCGAGGGGCTCGACGGCGCGGTGGGCGACATCGCGGCCGCGCCGGACGGGGACCGGGTGGCGGTGTCCTACCAGTCCAGCGCGGACGGCTACTCGGTCGCCATCGGCACGGCGAGCGGCCAGTTCGACGACTCCTGGACGCTCGAGTTCCAGGGCGCGGCGACGGTGGCCGACTCGTGGACCCAGGTGCTCGACTTCGGCTGGTACAAGGAGGACACCCTCTCCGTGCTCGGCATCCCGGCCGTGGCCGGCTCGCTGCGGCTCTTCCAGCTCTACGCGGACGGCTCGCCGGTCTACTACTCGCTCACCCAGCAGCCGATCGAGGCCAACCCGGTCACCGACACCCAGGACGTGTGCTGGAACTCGGGCGGTCAGCCGATCGCGGCCACCAAGGAGGGCAAGCTCTACGTGCTGTCCGTGGAGGGACAGGACGCGCAGCTGCTGACCGCCGGACCGGTGAGCTCGCCGAGCTACTAGGGGCTGTACGGAGTCCAGATCTAGGCGGAACGGCCCAGCGCCCTCGGGGCCTGCCTTCGGCGCCGTGGCTTCGCCTGGCCGCCTGTCCGGAACGCCCACAGACGACCGAGTATGAGGGCGCCCCGGACAGGCGCCCAGACTCGCCGCTGAGCCGTTCCGCTGATCTAGATCTGAACTCCGCACAGCCCCTAGCGGCGGCCCCGGGCCTGTGTGACGGGCACCCGCGGGCCGGATCCGGGCCCTGCGCCGGCCCCGGACCCGGATCAGCTCTCGAACTCACGGCGCACCGGAGCGGATGTGCGCTCGATCCTGCGGATTCTCGCGCTCCGCGGGACTGACGCGCGCTCAGCACTCCGCCTATCATCAGTCAGATGAGGCTCAAGAGCTGGGGACTGCTGCTGGCGGACCTCCTGCTGCCGCTCGAGTGCGCGGGCTGCGGCGAGGCGAGGTCCCGATCCGCGCTGCCCGGGCTGTGCACCCTGTGCGCGCTGAGCCTGTCCGGCCCGCCGCTGCCCGCGCGGCTGCTGCGGCCGCAGGACGGGCTCGGGCCGGTGCCGCCGGTGCACGCGCTGGCGGCGTATCTCGATCCGGTGCCGGAGATCATCATCGCGCAGAAGGAGCACGGGCGCCTGGACCTCGCCCGCCCGCTCGGCCAGGAGTTGGCCAGGGCGGCGGAGGCGGCGGCCTGCGGGTGCGACCCGCTGTGGCTGGTACCCGTCCCCTCCACCCGCTCGGCCACGCTGCGCCGCGGCCAGGACCCGATGCTGCGGATGGCCCGCGTCGCCGCCCATCGGCTGCGAGAGAGCGGTCGCAGCGCCGCGGTGCTGCCCGCGCTCACGCACCGGCGGAAGGTGGCCGACCAGGCCGGCCTGGGCCGGCGGGCCAGGGCGGAGAACCTGGCCGGGGCGCTGGCCGTGCGCTCCGCCAGCGCGCGGCTGCTCGGGGAGCGGGCCGTGGTGCTCGTGGACGACGTGGTGACCAGCGGCGCGACGCTGGCCGAGGCGGCCCGGGCGCTGACCGCGGCGGGCAGCACGCCGGTCGGCGCGGCCGTGCTCGCGGCCTCGCGGCTGCGCTGAGCGCCGCGTCGGCCTAGGCCCCACTGAATGCCCCGTTCCCGTCCTTCGCCGAGGTATTCCTGGGACGGTCTCACCTTTCACCCGCATGGATGAGCGCGGGGCTCTTGGCTCTACCGTATGGGCGCTCAGGGGATTACGTTCCTGAATACGAGGCAATACGGTCTGCCCGGGCAGCTCGACCCGCTGCCCTACCCGACCCGTCCCGCCCCAAACGAGAGGCTGCTATCTCTGCATTTCCATTCAACCGCGGACGATTCGGGCGTATGGTCGGACAAGCCTGACGGAACAAGCGAGAGGGTGCACCCGTGGAGATTGTCGTGAAGGGTCGCAAGGCTGAGGTGACCGACAGGTTCCGCAAGCACGTGGAGGACAAGCTCAGCCGGATCGAGCGCTACGACCAGAAGGTGATCAGCCTCGATGTCGAACTCTCGAAGGAGCGCAACCCCCGCCAGAACGGGCGCTCGGAGCGCATCGAGCTCACCATGCGCGGCCGCGGGCCGGTGATCCGCGCTGAGGCCTGCGCGCAGGACGCCTACTCCGCCCTGGACATGGCGGTCGGCAAGCTCGAGGCGCGGCTGCGCCGGGCGGCCGACCGGCGCAGGGTCCACCACGGCCGCCGCACCCCGGTCTCGGTCGCCGCGGCCACCTCGGGCCTGACCGACTCCGAGCTGGGCGGGGACAGCCTGCCGGTCCAGGAGGAGCACGCGAACGGGCACGAGCGGCACATGGTCGGCTCGATCGAGGTCGAGGGAGACGGGCCGCTGGTGGTCCGGGAGAAGACGCACGCGGCGCCGCCGATGGCGCTGGACCAGGCGCTGTACGAGATGGAGTTGGTGGGCCACGACTTCTTCCTGTTCGTCGATTCCGAGACCAAGCTGCCCTCGGTGGTCTACCGCAGGCGCGGCTACGACTACGGTGTGATCCGTCTGGACGACGCCGCCCACTTCAGCGGGTACGAAGCCGAGCTCGGTCAGGCCGCGGCCTGACCGCGAGGAGCGCTCGGCTCCGCCCGCGCGTGCAAGCGTGCGAATGCACGTCGCGCGGAGGGCTATTATCAGGAGTCATCGACCCCAGACGATGATGGTCCGACTACGGAGTGTGCCCGGCCGAGTCCCGGCCGGGCACGGCGAGCGGTGGAGTCCGAGGGAGGGGCTGGATGACCGAGACCCGGCAGGGGCCCGCGGTGCCGGCGCAGCGCGGAGATGAGCCGATCAGGGTTCTGTTGGTGGACGACCACGCCCTGTTGCGGCGGGGGCTGGACATCGTGCTGCAGACCGAGCCCGACATCGTCGTGGTCGGCGAGGCCGGCGACGGGAGCGAGGCGGTGGCCAAGGCGGCCGAGCTGCTGCCGGATCTGGTGCTGCTGGACGTGAAGATGCCCTCGCGCGACGGGATCGGCGGCGGGATCCAGGCCGCCGCGGCGATCAAGGAGGTCGCGCCGTCCACCCGGATCGTCATGCTCACCATGAGCGAGGAGGAGGAGGACCTCTACGAGGCGATCAAGGCCGGTGCGTCCGGCTACCTCCTCAAGGGGATCCTGCCGCACGAGATCGCGGACTCGATCCGCGCCGTGGTGGGCGGGCAGTCGCTGATCTCACCGCCCATGGCCGCGAAGCTGCTGACCGAGTTCGCCACGATGGTGCGCCACGGCGAGGACCGCAAGAACCCGGGTCCGCCCGCGCCCCGGCTGACCGACCGCGAGCTCGAGGTGCTCAAGCTCATCGCGACCGGCGCGAACAACAGCAAGATCGCCAAGACCCTGTTCATCAGCGAGAACACGGTCAAAAACCACGTGCGCAACATCCTGGAGAAACTCCAGCTGCACTCGCGGATGGAAGCGGTCATGTACGCCGTCCGCGAGAAGATCCTCGACCTGCCCTGACGGCCCGTCGCGTTGCCGGGCCGCGGCGAGCGCCGTACCGATCCGTCCTGACACACCCTCAGGCCGGGCGCCGCCGCGGCGAGGCAACGCGTTGGCGGCCGGGTGCGCGCATACGGCATCATGGACCTGCGTTCCCCGCGATCCCGGGTCGTCTAGCGGCAGGACATCAGATTTTGGTTCTGAGTACGGAGGTTCGAATCCTCCCCCGGGAGCAACAAGATCACCGTGAGGTCACGGGCAGCCGGTAGGCTCGGCGGCGAAACCCTCGTCGACGCGGAGGCAGTCAACGTGCCCACTGAGAATCGACCCGCCGCGGTCATCGTCCTCGCCGCCGGCGGCGGCACCCGGATGAAGTCCGCCACTCCCAAAGTCCTGCACGAACTGTGCGGCCGCCCGCTGGTCGGCCACGTCGTGGCGGCGGCGCGGGAACTCGGGCCGCAGGAGCTCGCCGTGGTGATCGGCCACGGGCGCGAGCAGGTGGCCGCATACCTCGAGGCGGCGGACCCGGCGGCGCGGGCCGTGGTCCAGGACCAGCAGCTCGGCACCGGCCACGCCACCCGGGTGGCGATGGAGGCGCTGGCCGCGCAGCGCGAGCTCGACGGCACCGTCCTGGTCGTCACCGGCGACGCCCCGCTGCTGACCGCGGGCACCCTGCGGGCCCTGCTGGCCGCGCACCAGGACGCCGGGCGGGCGGTCACCGTGCTCAGCGCGATCGTGCCGGACCCCGCCGGCTACGGCCGGATCGTGCGCGAGGACGGCGCGGTCGTGGCGATCGTGGAGCAGCGCGACACCGACGCGGCGCAGGCCGAGATCACCGAGATCAACTCCGGTCTGTTCGCCTTCGACGCCAAGGTGCTGCGCGAGGCGCTCGGCCGGGTCGGGCGGGAGAACTCGCAGGGCGAGGAGTACCTGACCGACGTGCTCGGCCTCGCGGTGGCCGACGGCCTGGCCGTGGGCGCGTACGTGGTCGAGGACTGGCACGAGACCCTGGGCGTGAACGACCGGGTGCAGCTGGCCGAGATGCGCCGGCTGCTCAGCCGCCGGATCAACGAGGCGTGGATGCGCGAGGGCGTCTCGATCATCGACCCGGCCAGCACCTTCATCGACGTCCAGGTCGAGCTCGAACGGGACGTGGTGGTGCACCCCAACACCCAGCTGCACGGGGCCACGGTCATCCGCGAGGGTGCCGAGATCGGGCCCAACTGCACGCTCACCGACACCAGCGTCGGCACCGGCGCGGTGGTGACGAACACCACAAGCGAAGGCGCCGAGATCGGCCAGGACGCCACCGTCGGCCCCTACACCTACCTGCGCCCCGGAACCCGGCTCGGCGCCGGGTCCAAGGCCGGCGGCTTCGTGGAGATGAAGAACGCGGTGCTCGGCCAGGGCTCGAAGGTGCCGCACCTGTCCTACGTGGGCGACGCGCGCATCGGCGTCAACTGCAACCTCGGCGCGGGCACCATCACCGCGAACTACGACGGGGTGAGCAAGCACCGCACCGAGATCGGCGACTTCGTCTTCGTCGGCTCCAACAGCGTCCTGATCGCCCCGGCCAAGATCGAGGACGGCGCGTTCGTCGCGGCCGGCTCCGCCGTCAACGCCCCGGTCGGGCCGGGCGAGCTGGCCGTGGCCAGGTCCCGGCAGCGCAACATCTCCGGCTACATCGAGCGCAAGCGCCCGGGCAGCCCGGCCGCGCACGCCGCCGCCCGAGCCCGCGAGGCGGACGAGGCGATGGCCGAGGAGGGCGACTGAGCGGCGGCTCGGCCCCCGAGACGCCGAGCGCGTGCGGGCGGTGCGGGGCGGGTCCCGGCGGAAAATCGGGATGAACCCCACACCGCCGTATGGTGTCCGCGGGGGTGATCGCCGGACAATTTCTGCGACAATAGGGCGGGGCAGATCCGTCCGTCTGGCGATGGAACGGGTACCGCCTCCCGTTCCACCGCATTCGCCACAGGATCGGGCACACTCCGTCGAAGCCGTCAAGGAGCACCGCGCGTGACCGGGATCGAGGCCGCCGGCCAGAAGAAACTGATGCTTTTCAGCGGCCGGGCACATCCGGAGCTCGCCGAGGCCGTGGCCCGGGAGCTCGGGGTGGAGCTCGCGCCGACCCAGGCCAGAGACTTCGCCAACGGCGAGATCTATGTGCGCTTCGAGGAGTCGGTGCGCGGCAGCGACGCGTTCGTGCTGCAGAGCCACACCGCGCCGATCAACCAGTGGATCATGGAGCAGCTGATCATGGTGGACGCGCTCAAGCGCGCCTCCGCCAAGACCATCACCGTGATCATGCCGTTCTACGGCTACGCCCGGCAGGACAAGAAGCACCGCGGCCGCGAGCCCATCTCCGCCCGGCTGATGGCGGACCTGTTCAAGCAGGCCGGCGCGCACCGGATGATGGCCATCGACCTGCACACCGACCAGATCCAGGGCTACTTCGACGGCCCAGTCGACCACCTGTGGGCGATGCCGCTGCTGATCGACTACATCCGGGAGAACATCGACCGGGACCGGCTGACCATCGTCTCCCCGGACGCGGGCCGGGTGAAGGTCGCGGACAAGTGGTGCGACAAGCTCGGCGCCCCGCTGGCCATCGTGCACAAGCGGCGCGACGTGAACGTGGCCAACCAGGTCTCCGTGCACGAGATCGTCGGTGACATCAAGGACCGGGTCTGCGTCCTGGTCGACGACATGATCGACACCGCCGGCACCATCTGCGCCGCCGCCGACGCCCTGTACGAGAACGGCGCCGCCGAGGTCGTGATAGTGGCCACCCACGCGGTCTTCTCCGGACCGGCCGTGGACCGGCTCAAGAACTCCCGGGTGAGCAAGGTCATCGTCACCGACACCCTGCCGCTGCCGGACGAGCGCCGCTTCGACAAGCTCACCGTGCTCTCCGTCGCCCCGATCGTGGCCCAGGCCATCTCGGAGGTCTTCGACAACGGCTCGGTGACCTCGATGTTCGAGGGCGTGGCGTAACCCCCCGGCTTACACCGGCTAGAATCTCACCAACGCCCGGCGAGGGAGTGGCCGGCCGCGCTCAGCGCTGCCGGCGGGCTCCGTGATCGACGTGCTGATCGCGCTCCAGGCGCGGCGGGAAACCCGCCGCGCGCGGGTTCGATTCGCCAGATCGTCCAGGCTGAAACCGATCCCGTCTAGGAGGCATCACCATGTCCGAGATCAAGATAAGCGCCGAGGCGCGCGAGAACTTCGGCAAGGGCGCGGCGCGTCAGCTGCGCCGCGACGGACGCATCCCCGCCGTGCTCTACGGGCACAAGGAAGAGGTCGTCCACCTGTCCCTGCCCGAGCACGAGCTGTTCCTCGCGCTCAAGACCCCGAACGTCCTGCTGAACCTGGACCTCGGCGGCAAGAGCCAGCTGGCGATCCCGAAGGCCGTGCAGAAGGACCCGGTGCGCCGCACCCTCGAGCACGTCGACCTGCTGCTCGTGCGTCGCGGCGAGAAGGTCACCGTGGACGTCCCGGTGATCACCACCGGCGAGATCGCCCCCGGCGGCCTGCTCGAGCTCGTGTCCACCTCGCTCTCGGTCGAGGCCGAGGCCACCCACATCCCGGCCTCCTTCGAGGTCTCGGTGCAGGGTCTCGAGGAGGGCACCCAGGTTCTGGCCGGCCAGGTCAACCTGCCCAACGGCGTGACCCTGGTCACCGACGCCGAGGCCGTCGTCGTGCACGTGCTCACCCCGGCCGCGACCCTGGTCGAGGAGCCGGCTGAGGAAGAGGCCGGCGAGGGCGACGAGGCCGAGGCCGAGGCCGGCGCGGACTCCGAGTAGTCCAAGTAGTCTGCACGCATGAACGAACCCTGGTTGGTGGTCGGGCTCGGTAACCCCGGGCCCGGCTACGCCGCCACCCGGCACAACGCCGGGTTCATGGTCGCGGACCTGCTGGCCGAGCGCATGGCCGGCAGGTTCAAGGCCGGCAAGGGCGCGGCGCACGTACTCGAGGGCCGCATCGCCGGCGAGCGGGTGGTGCTGGTCAAGCCGCAGTCCTACATGAACCTCTCCGGCGGCCCCACCGTCGCCGCGCAGAACTTCTACAAGGTCCCGCTCGAGCGGATCATCGTCGTGCACGACGAGCTCGACATCGACTTCGGCGCCCTGCGGCTCAAGCGCGGCGGCGGCGACGGCGGCCACAACGGCCTGAAGTCGATCACGAAGTCCCTCGGCTCGCGCGAGTATCTGCGGGTGCGCTTCGGCATCGGCCGCCCCCCGGGCCGCCAGGACCCGGCCGACTTCGTGCTCAAGCCCTTCGCCTCCACCGAGGCCAAGGAACTCCCGCTGAACGTCGACCGAGCCGCGGACGCCGTCGAGGCGCTGCTCACCGGCCCGCTGGAGACCGCGCAGAACCGGTACCACGGCGCAGCCGTTTAATGCCGATTGCTGATCGGCTGGGCGGGTGCTCATGGCCAGTCAAGTCCGGTATGTCGCAGGAAGGGCGTGAGCAGTTCGGGCTGCTTGCACAGCCGGTCGAGCGCGCGGCCGGCGGCGTCCGTCAGTTCGGCGAGGTTGGCGGCGCAGTAGTTCGCCAAAGGGCCGTTCTTGATCCACGCCCAGATCTGCTCGACCGGGTCGAGTTCGGGCGCGTAGCCGGGCAGCGGCACCACGCTGAGCCAGGAGGCGTTGGCGGCGATGAACGCCTTGGTCTTGCGGCTGGTCACGTGCGCCGAGAGCCGGTCCCACACCAGGATGACCTTGCCCGGGCCCAGGCGTGCGTGCAGGTCGGTCAGCAGCGGGCCGAACTCGTTCTCGGTGAACGAGGCGTTCGGCGCGAGCGCGTAGAACATCTTCGGCAGACGCCCGGCCCGGTAGCAGGCGAACGCGGCCATCGAGGTCTTTCGCTCATGGGCGTAGGAGCAGCGCAGGATCACCCGCGCCCCGCGCTTGGCCCAGGTGCCGCGGATCGGCGGGGTGAGCATCGCCCCGGCCTCGTCCTCGAATACGATCCACGCCCGGGTGCGCTTGGCCTGCGCGACGATGTCCGGCCAGGTCACCTCCCGCCACTCGGTGATCGCCTGCTCATCGCGCTGGACGGCCCGGCGTCCCGGGCGGTGATGGGAGTAGCCGATCCGGCGCAGCAACCTCCAGACCCCGGCGGTGGCCGCGAAGCGCACCCGAACAACTCCTCGATCAGGTCGTTGACCCACTTGAGCATCCACCGGTCCTGCTCGTGACCATGTGCGAGCGCACCCCGGTCCAGCTCCGTGACCAGGACCGCGACCTGCTCCTCATCGAGCAGACGGGGATGGCCGGGACGGCCGGTCGAACGCAGGGCCTCGGCCCCGCCCTCTTCCCACCGCGCCTTCCACAGGTCGACCGCGGAATCGCTCACCCCCAGCGCCTCGGCGATCACCACGTTCGGCACGTGCTGCTCGAACAGTTCCGCGGCCCGCAATCGCCGCTTCTCCCGGAACGCCCGCTCCCGGCCACCCGGAGTCATGGAAGTACCCATACTTACGGTCTACCACCACTGCCAACAGCCCAGCCGATCAGCAATCGGCATTAATCACTGCCACGCCGCAGCCGCTGAGAAGCGCTGTCACGGCGCGGCGGTCGGATGTGGCGTCAGGACCCCGGCAGTTCCGAGGGGATGGGCGTGGCGGTGGAGCGCACCCAGCTGCCGAGCAGGCCGACCGAGGCCGCGTCGGTGTAGATCTCCTGCATGGCGTCGGACAGGCCGAGCGCTCGGAGCTGATCGTTGGTCAGCACCCGGGGCTCGGACTTCGGCGAGATCGACGCCAGGCCCTGCGGCTGCAGGCCCGCCGTGGCCGTGGGGTTCTCATAGTCGGCCATGATGATGTACCGCATGGAGTCCCCGGTGAAGACGTACGCCAGGTCCATATGGCCGGGAGCGAACGCGTGCACGGTGCCGTCGGCGTTCGCGGAGCACCCCGCGGGCACTATCGCGCAGTCACTGGGCAGGGTGGTCACCAGGGGATAGGGAGTCGTGGCCGAGGACCCGTAGAAGATGAAGCGCAGCAGCCAGGACTGCGAACCCTCCGTCACCTCGAAGGCCGCGTACTTGTCGATGCCGCCGACGCCGAGAGGGAAGTAGCTCGGCTTCCAGACCACCTTCGCGCCGGGTACCGGCCAGTCGCTCTGCAGCAGCTTCGCCGCGTCGTAGGCGAACTGCTGCAGGCTCTGCGTGGAGCCTGTGCCCACGGACGCCCCGGTCGCGGTGTGCGCCCACGGCGAGGCGATGGTGAGCGTGCCGACGCCGAGCACCAGCGCCGTGCTCGCCGCCACCATCGTCGCGCGCTTGGTCTTGGTACGCCGCTGGTGGATCCGGGTCACCTCGGCGAGCTGGTCGGGCAGGTCGGGCAGGTCGTCGACGGCCGTACCCATCAGTTCGTGCAGATCCATGGTTCTCTCCTCGTCCGATCAGTGCGTGGCGAGCTCGGCGAACCGGTCGCCGAGCAGGGTCCTGAGTTTCTCCAGCGAGCGCGAGCACTGGCTCTTGACGTTGCCCTCGCTACAGCCGAGCACGGCCGCGGTCTGCTCGACCGTCAGGTCCTCCCAGTAGCGCAGGATCACCATCGCCCGCGGCTTCGGTGGCAGGGCGCGCAGCGCCTGAAGGATCGTCAGCCGCAGGTCCGCGGAACCGTCCTGGGCCGAGGTGTCCGACGGGGCCCGGCTCAGCGCGAGCGCCTGGACCTCGGCCTCCCGCCGCAGCCTGCGCCGCTCGGTCAGGAACACCCGGATCAGCACCGTGCGCGCGTAGGCGTCCGGATTCGCCGCCTCGCGCACCCGGTTCCAGGACCTGAGCAGCGCCACGAGCGTGGACTGCACCAAGTCCTGCGCGCGGTCCCGGTTCCCGCTCAGCAGATACGCGGTCCGGTACAGCTGTTGTTGTCGCTCGCGGGCGAAGTCCGCGAAATCCTCATCCATACCCCTGTCAGAGCGCCGCCGGCGGCCGCGGGTTGCACCGCGTCCGGGACCGCCCGGACGCGATGAGAGACTGGGGCGGTGAGCTACGACTACGACGCCCCCGCCTCGGCCAAACTCTTCGACCGCGCCCAGCTGGTCACCCCCGGCGGGGTCAACTCGCCGGTGCGCGCGTTCCGCGGCGTGGGCGGCACGCCCCGGTTCATGGTGTCCGGCAAGGGCGCCTACCTCACCGACGCCGACGGGCGCGAGTACGTGGACCTGGTGTGCTCCTGGGGGCCGATGATCCTCGGCCACGCGCACCCGGCGGTGCTCGAGGCGGCGGGCGCGGCGCTGGCGCACGGCACCTCCTTCGGCACGCCCAGCGAGGGCGAAGTGGTTCTGGCCGAGGAGATCGTGGACCGGATCGCGCCGGTCGAGCAGGTGCGGCTGGTCTCCTCCGGCACCGAGGCCACCATGTCCGCGATCCGGCTGGCCCGCGGCTACACCGGCCGGTCCAAGGTGGTGAAGTTCGCCGGGTGCTACCACGGACACGTGGACGCGCTGCTCGCCGCGGCCGGCTCCGGCCTCGCGACGCTCGCGCTGCCCGACACCCCCGGGGTGACCGGCACCCAGACCGGCGACACGATCGTGCTGCCGTACAACGACATCGAGGCCGCCCGCGCCGCGTTCGCCGAGCACGGCCAGCAGATCGCCTGCGTCATCACCGAGGCCGCCGCCGGGAACATGGGCGTGGTCCCGCCGCGGCCCGGCTTCAACGCGGCGCTGCGTGAGCTCTGCCACACCCACGGCGCGCTCTACATCTCGGACGAGGTGATGACCGGCTTCCGCTGCTCGCGCGAGGGCTGGTTCGGCATCGACGGCGTCGTGCCCGACCTGATGACCTTCGGCAAGGTGATGGGCGGCGGCTTCCCGACCGCGGCCTTCGGCGGCCGCGCCGAGGTGATGGCCCAGCTCGCCCCGATCGGCCCGGTCTACCAGGCCGGCACGCTCTCCGGGAACCCGGTGGCCACCGCCGCGGGCCTGGCCACCCTGCGCCACTGCACCCCCGAGGTCTACACCCGCCTCGACGCGACCGCCCGCACGGTGGCCGCGCTGGCCTCCGAGGCGCTGACCCGCGAGGGCGTGGCGCACCGGGTGCAGTTCGCCGGGACGATGTTCTCGATCTTCTTCACCGACACCGAGGTGGTGGACTACGCCACCGCCAAGACCCAGGACACCGAGCGGTTCAAGGCCTTCTTCCACGCCATGCTGGCCGGCGGCGTCTACCTCCCGCCGAGCGCCTTCGAGGCCTGGTTCGTCTCGGCCGCGCACGACGAGGACGCCGTCGCCCGTATCGCCGAGGCCCTGCCCGCCGCCGCCGCGGCCGCCGCGGCCGCCGTCAACTCATAGGATGAGTGCCATGACGCAGATCGATCCCGGGGTCAAGACCGTCGTGCACCTGATGCGCCACGGCGAGGTGCACAACCCCCAGGGCATCCTCTACGGACGCCTGCCCGACTTCCACCTGTCCGAGCTCGGGCGCAAGATGGCCGAGCGCGGGGCCGAGTTCTTCGCCGAGCGCGACGTGGTGCACGTGGTGGCCTCGCCGCTGGACCGGGCGCAGGAGACCGCGGCGCCGATCGCGGCGCGCCGGGACCTGGAGGTGGCCACCGACGGGCGGCTGATCGAGGCGGCGAACTTCTTCGAGGGCAAGCGCTTCAGCGTCGGCGACGGCGTGCTCAAGCGGCCGCAGGTGTGGTCCAAGCTCTACAACCCGATGCGTCCGTCCTGGGGCGAGCCGTACAAGGAGCAGGTCGCGCGGGTGCGCGCGGCGCTCGAGACGGCCAGGGACAAGGCACTCGGGCACGAGGCGGTGTGCGTCAGCCACCAGCTGCCGATCTGGGTGAGCCGGCTGGCCGCCGAGCACAAGCACCTGTGGCACGACCCGCGCAAGCGTCAGTGCTCGCTCGCCTCGATCACCTCGTTCGTCTTCGTCGGCGAGCAGCTCGTCGGGCTCGAGTACCACGAGCCGTCCAAGGACCTGCTGCCGGTCAAGACGACGAAGAAGTTCGTCGCCGGGGCTTAGACCGGGTCCGCGGAAACCGCCGCGTCCGGTGTGCCCGGACGTGCGGCAAACTGAACCTCCCTGAGAACGGCTGACCCGACGGCTTCGTCCGGAATCGGCCGTGCGAGACTCTTCGCATGGTCGCATGGAACCCAGGCCGTCGGGCCGGAGTGCTCGCGCTCACCCTGACCGCCGTCGCCGCGTTGGTGGCCGGCTGTTCGGGGTCGGGCAGCTCCGATGGAGGCAACATCGGGTACGTCAGCGTCTCCACCGGTATCACCCAGATCAACGCCGCGGACCGGCAGAGCGCCCCGGCGCTGTCCGGCACCACGCTCCAGGGCGCCTCGTACGCGACGTCGTATACGGGCCACGTCACCGTGATCAACGTCTGGGGCTCGTGGTGCACCCCGTGCCGCGAGGAGGCGGCCGATCTGGCCGAGACCTACCAGAAGTTCAAGGGCAAGGGTGTCGAGTTCCTCGGCATCAACACCCGGGACGACAACGCCTCGGCTCTGACCTACCAGCAGTACTTCAAGATCGACTACCCCTCGTTGCAGGATCCGGATGAGGCCCTGGTGCTCGACCTCAAGCAGATCATCCCGGCCACCAGCGTCCCGGCCACGGTGATCGTCGACGCCAGCGGCAAGGTCGCGGTGCGCTGCCTCGGCGCGATCACCGAGCCCGAGCTGATCAAAGAGCTCGACTACGTGCTCGGGAGCTGACCGGTGTCCTCCGTCGGTTCCCTCGTTTACAGCGGCTCGCTGCTCCTCGCGGTCCCCGTGGCCGTAGCGGCGGGGGCGGTCTCCTTCGCCTCACCGTGCGTGCTGCCGCTGGTGCCCGGCTACCTGTCCTACGTCACCGGCATGTCCGCGGTGGACGCGCAGGACCGGCAGCGCGACGCGCAGGCGCAGGAAGTCGGGGCCGACGGGGACGCGGCCACGGCCCGGCGCGCCCGCTTCGGCTCGCGGCACCGGACCCTGCTCGGCGCGGTGCTGTTCGTGCTCGGATTCTCCGCGGTGTTCGTCTCCGCCGGGGCCGCCTTCGGCTTCGTGGGCGATAATCTGTTGTCCCATCAGCGCGGCCTCGACATCATCTTCGGCTGCGTCATGATCGTCATGGGGATCTTCTTCGCCGGCCTGGTGCCGGACCGCTGGAGCGCGTGGATGCAGCGCGACCTGCGGGTGCACTACCGGCCGACGATGGGCCTGCTCGGCGCGCCGCTGCTCGGGGTGGTCTTCGGCCTCGGCTGGACCCCCTGTCTCGGGCCGACGCTGACGGCGGTTCAGGAACTGGCCATCGACCAGGGCACGGCCACCCGCGGTGCGGTGCTGGCCGCGTTCTACTGCCTGGGGCTCGGCCTGCCGTTCCTGCTCACCGCCCTGGCCTTCGGCCGGGCGATGCGCGCCTTCGGCTGGATAAAGCGGCACTACACCGCGGTCACCCGGTTCGGCGGGGCCATGCTGGCCCTGGTCGGGGTGGCCCTGGTCAGCGGGGTCTGGCAGCAGCTGATCACGCACATGCAGAGCTGGGTGCACGGTTTCAGCCTGCCCCTGTAGTTCACGCGGGGAAGACGAGAAGGACATTCCAAGTGAGTGACACAGCGCAGGACGCCGCCGCGGCGGCGAAGCCCGAGCCGCAGGGCCCGGGCGAGCCCGCGGAGGGCGCGTTCGCCGCGCCCGATTCCGCCGTGCCCGAGGGCGCCGAGCCCGAGGCCGCCGAGCCGACCCCGGAGGAGGCGGCCGAGGCCCTGGCCACCGAGCGTGCGGAGAAGCTCTCCACCGCGCGGAATTTCGACGACGGGATAGCGGTTCCGCGGCTCGGCTGGCTCGGCATGCTGCGCTGGATCTGGCGGCAGCTGACCTCCATGCGCATCGCGCTGGTGCTGCTGTTCATGCTGTCGCTGGCCGCGATCCCCGGCTCGATCCTGCCGCAGCTGAGCATCGACCCGTCCAAGGTCACCACGTTCTACCAGTCGCACAAGAGCTGGGCGCCGCTCCTCAACGACCTGCAACTGTTCAACGTGTTCGAGTCGACCTGGTTCGGCGCGATCTACTGCCTGCTGTTCATCTCGCTCATCGGCTGCATCGTGCCGCGGTCGCTCGCGCACTACAAGGCGATGCGCACCAACCCGCCGGCCGCGCCGCGCAACCTCAAGCGGCTGCCGGTGCACGCCTCCTTCACCACCACCGCCGACGCGGACGAGGTGCTCAAGCTCGCCCGCAAGCGGCTCAGGGGCCGCCGGTTCAAGGCCGTGCACGGCACCGACCGCAACGGCGGCGGCTGGGTCTCGGCCGAGAAGGGCTACCTGCGCGAGACCGGGAACCTGCTGTTCCACCTCTCGCTCATCGGCATCCTGGTCGGGGTCGCGATCGGCCACTTCTTCGGATTCAAGGGCGCGGTCCTGGTCACCGAGGGCACCGGCTTCAGCGACACGGTCACCAGCTACGACAGCCTCACCCTGGGGCCGGCCGTGAGCGCGCAGGACCTGCCCAACTTCCGGTTCACCCTGAACAAGTTCACCGCCTCCTACCAGGAGAGCGGCGACCAGTTCGCCCAGCCGCGCACCTTCGACGCCTTCGTCACCCTCTTCGCCACCCCGCAGAGCACGGCGAAGAACGTGGACGTGCAGGTCAACTCGCCGATCAACGTCAACGGCACCAACGTCTTCCTCGAGGGCCACGGCTACTCGCCGGTGGTGGAGGTCAAGGACGGCAAGGGCAACGTGCTGTTCGACGGACCGGTCACCTTCCTCGGCCAGGACGCGTACTTCGACTCCTCCGGCGCGATCAAGGCCCCGTCCAACACCTCGGGCGGCACCGACCTCGGCTTCCAGGGCTGGTTCCTGCCCACCGCGTTCGAGCAGACCGGATCGATGCCGGCCTCGGTCTTCCCGGCGGCGCAGAACCCGATGCTGATCCTCTCCGCCTACGCCGGCGACTTGAACATGAACGGCGGCGAGGACCAGAGCGTCTACAGCCTGGACACCTCCAAGATGAAGCAGCTGGACGTGAAGTCCAAGACCGCCAGCGCCGCCTCGGGCAACGCGCTGCAGCTGAAGGTGGGTCAGACCGCCACCCTGCCCGACAGTGACGGTTCGATCACCTTCGTCGGGGTCAAGCAGTGGGCGCAGTTCAACATCGCCTACGACCCGGGCCAGAAGGTCGTGCTGCCCTCCGCGATCGCGGCCGTGCTGGGTCTGATCGGCTCGCTCGGCATCCGCCGCCGCCGGATCTGGGTCCGGGTGACCGAGCAGGAGGACGGCACCAGCCTGGTGGAGGTGGCCGGCCTGGCCCGGACCGAGGGCGCGACGCCCACCGCCGAAGTGACCCAAACCGCGCAAGCCCTGGCCGCCGCCGTCCGGCGTCCCGTTCCCGATGGAGCCCCCGCGTGAGCATCAACGAGACATTCGCGCACTACAGCAATCTGTTCATCGTCCTAGCACTGACCATGTACGCGATCGCGTTCGTGGCCTACACCGCGGAATGGGCCTTCGGCACCAGCTCCCGGTTCGGCCGCAGCGTCGAGCAGGTGGGCGCCGGGCAGGCCGAGGACCGGGTGGTGCGCCAGGGCGCGGCCCCGGCCGTGGAGTCGGTCAACGCGGTCGACGGCGGACACGGCGTGACCGTGCTGACCCGCTCGGTGGCCGAGGAGGAGGAGCCGACGATCTCCAACGGCAACCTGCGCGCCGAGATCTTCGGCCGCTTCGCCGTGATCGTCAGTGTGCTCGCGTTCGCCTTCCACTTCGCCGGTGTGCTCTGCCGCGGCCTGGCCGCGCACCGCGTGCCGTGGGCGAACATGTACGAGTTCTCCTGCGCCGCCTCGCTGGCCATGAGCTTCGCCTACATGGTGCTGCTCGGCATGCGCAAGAAGGTGCGCTGGCTCGGCCTGCCGGTCACCTTCATCGTGCTGATCACCCTCGGCATCGCCTGGACGCTGCTGTACACCGACGCCGAGGAGCTCGTCCCGGCGCTGCACTCCTACTGGCTCTACATCCACGTGACCGCGGCCGTGATCAGCACCGGCGCGTTCGGCGTGGCCACCGTGGCGACGATCCTGTACCTGGTCAAGGGCGCCAACGAGGAGGGCGCGCTGCCCCGGATGACCGCCACGCTCGAGCGGCTGCCCTCGTCGGTGGCGCTGGACCGCACCGCCTACCGGGTCATCGCCTTCATCTTCCCGCTGTGGACCTTCGCGATCATGGCCGGTGCGATCTGGGCGGAGAAGGCCTGGGGCCGGTACTGGGGCTGGGACCCCAAGGAGACCTGGTCGTTCATCGTCTGGGTGGTCTACGCCGCCTACCTGCACGCCCGGGCCACCCACGGCTGGAAGGGCAAGGCCGCGGCCTACGTCGCGCTGATCGCGTTCGCGTGTGTGCTGTTCAACTACTTCGGCGTGAACACGCTGCTGACCGGCAAGCACTCGTACGCGGGGCTCTAAAGACCGTATGTCCGGTTCTGTAACAGTCGGGCGACAGCTCACGAAATGGGAAACCAGGGCGAATCGTTCTCCGTCTGTCCTTTCAGACACCGAGCGCGGCGGCTGAGGTACGGCCGCCGCCGCCGTGTCGGGAAGGACGAGGGACCATGGCGAACGACGGCGATGCGTATCCCGAGGAGTTGTGGAACCCGCCGTCGGACGGCCAGGTCAACCCCGACATCGACCTGGACGAGGTGGACCCCTCCGGCCGCGCCGGGCGCGTGGCCGGCCGCCGCCGGGGCCGGAGCGGGCGGGCCAGGCCGGCCTCGCGCCGGCGCAAGATCCTGAAGTGGACCGCGCTCGGCACCGCCGGCCTGGTGGCCGTGGTCGCGGGTCTCGGCACGTACGTCGTGCTGCACCTCGACGGGAACATCAAGCACACCGCGCTGCTGCCGACCGGTGTCACGCAGGCGTCCGAGACCCCGGACAAGTTCGGCAACACGGCCATGAACATCCTGCTCATCGGCACGGACGCGCGGGTCTCCGCGGCCGACTGCTCCCTCGGCGGAGACTGCTCGAGCAGCGGTGACGGCAACTCGGACGTGATGATGGTCATCCACCTGTCCGCGGACCGCACCAACTCGACCATCATGTCCATACCCCGGGACACCATGACGCAGATCCCGGCCTGCGGCTCGAACAGCTCGTACTACGGGATGGTCAACTCCTCGCTGCAGTACGGCGCGTCCTGCACCGTCGCCACCGTGCACCAGCTCACCGGCCTGACCATCGACCACTACATGGAGGTCGACTTCTCCGGCGTCGTGGCCATGTCCGACGCCCTCGGCGGCGTCCCGGTGTGCGTGAGCAACACCATGTACGACAAGGACTCCGGCCTGCGGCTGAACGCGGGCACCACGGTGGTCGAGGGCAAGCAGGCGCTGGAGTTCGTGCGGACCAGGCACGGCTTCTACGACGGCTCCGACCTCGGCCGGGAGAAGGCCCAGCACATCTTCCTGTCGGACATGATCAGGCAGCTGCGCTCCGAGGCCTCGCTGACCGACCTGGGCAACCTCTACTCCATAGCCAACGCGGCCACCAAGTCGCTCCAGGTGGACGACGGGCTGGCCGGTGTGACCAACCTGATCAGCCTGTTCGACACGATGAACAAGGTCCCCACCGACCGGGTCACCTTCGTCACGATGCCCTGGGAGCTGGACCCGGCCAACACCGAGCGGGTGATCCCGGAGCAGGCCCAGGCCGAGCAGATGTTCACCAACATCAAGGACGACGTGTCCTACTCCAGCGCCAAGAGCTCCGACTCCTCCACCACCTCCAGCAAGACCGCCACCGCGACCGCGACCGCCACCGCCGGCTCGGCCTCGAACGTGGTCACCTCGGAAGTCCACGCGCAGATCCTCAACGGCACCGGCGTCTCCGGCCGCGCCTCCGACCTGACCCAGGCCCTGGTCTCGGCCGGCTTCAGCTCGGGCGACCTGTCCACCGGCAACGCCTCCTCGACCGCCAAGACCGTGGTCTACTACCCCTCCGGCCGGGCCGACTCGGCCGCCGCGGTGGCCGACGCGCTGGGCATCCCGAGCTCCCAGGTGGTCGAGTCCAGCTCGTACTCCGAGGTCACGGTGGTCGTGGGCACGGACTGGACCAGCGGCACGACCTACCCGGCGAGCGCGAGCGGCGCCAGCTCCGCGGCGACGACCGCGGCCTCCGCGCCGAGCGAGTCCTCGGCGCTGAACGCGGCCACGACCGGCCAGTGCGTGCAGGTCGCGCCGGACGACATCGTCAACTAAGCCCTGTCTTCGAGCCAGCGTCGCGGCCCCGGCGATGGTGTGAAGACACGGCCTAGGGCTCGGCGGATACGATCGGCGGCATGCACGTCCTGCTGAGTTTCGCCGCGTCCCTGGACGGCTGCCTCGACGACACCACGCCGGAGCGGCTACTGCTGTCGAACCCGGAGGACTTCGACCGGGTCGACGCCGCCCGCGCGGCGTGTGACGCGATCCTGGTCGGTGCCGGCACGGTGCGTGCCGACGACCCGCGGCTGCTGGTGCGCTCGGCCGAGCGGCGGGCCGAGCGCGTGGCGCTGGGCCTGGCGCCGAGCCCGCTGCGGGTGGTGCTCACCGGCGCCGGCGGGATCGATCCGGAGGCCAAGGTGCTGACCACTCCGGGGGCTGAGACGCTGCTGATCGAGGGCCGCCCGGACCTGCGCGCGGTGCTCGCCGAGCTCGAGCGGCGCGGAGTACGACGTCTGATGGTCGAGGGCGGATCCGCCGTGCTGTCCGCGTTCCTGGCCGAGGACCTCGCGGACGAGATCCAGTACGCCGCCGCGCCCTTCCTGATCGGCGACGCCGCCGCGCCGCGCGCGTTCGGCCGGCCCGGCGCCGTGCTCTTCCCGCAGAGCCCGGACCGGCGGATGATCCTGGCCGAGTCGCGCGCCCTCGGCGACGTGCAGTACACGCGCTACCTGGTCCGCCGCGGCCACTCCGACGAGGAGCTGCTGCGCCTGACCATCGAGCTCTCCCGCTCCTGCCCGCCGGTGCTCAAGGCCTACTCCGTCGGCGCGATCATCGCAGCGCCCGACGGTAGCGTGCTGAGTACCGGATACTCGCGCGAACCGCGTTACGGCCTCGGCGATCCCTCGGCCAACCACGCCGAGGAGGTGGCCATCGCCAAACTCGGCTACGAGGACCCGCGGCTGCGCACCGCGACGCTCTACACCTCGCTCGAACCCTGCTCTCCACGCGCCTCCCGCCCGCGCAGCTGCACCGATCACATCCTCGCCGCCGGCATTCCGCGCGTGGTGCTCGGCTGGCGCGAACCGACCCTTCTGGCGGTGTGCGACGGAGTCGAGCGGTTGAGCGCCGCCGGTGTCGAAGTACTCGAACCCGCGGGCTTCGCCGCCGCCGTGGCCGAGGTGAACAGGGCCGTTCTGTCTCAGGACTGACCGCAGTGGATAACGACTCGGATACACGACAACCCAGGGGTCTGGTTAGGCGTCATGTCATCGGGCTACAACCCCGGTGAGACCTGCTTGAGGGGCAGGGCCGCCGTCAGCGCAGGGAGAGCGCAGTGTCCGCATTCCGCCGTTCTATCCCCTTCATCGCCGGGGGCGCGCTGTTGGCCGCCTCCGCGTTCACCGCCTCAGGCTGTTCGGCCACCGCCGAAGCCGACCCCGTCTCAGCCGCCGCCACCAGCGCCCAGGCCTCCTCGCCCGCCGCGGAGGCGAGCAGCGCGAGCCCGTCCGCATCCCCTTCCGGGTCCGCCTCCGCGTCCCCGTCCGCGGCGCCGAGCACGGCCGCCGCCTCGCCCTCGCCCGCCCGGTCCACCACGAAGCCCTCGGCCACCGCCGCGCCGGTCGACACCCTGGCCGCCGAGAACGCCGCACTCAAGGCCAAGGGCGTGCCCTGCGACGCCACCGCCGTGGCCTGCGTCTCGCTCTCCAAGCAGGAGGCCTGGCTGCTGCGGGACGGCAAGGTGGTCTACGGCCCGGTCAAGGTGGCCACCGGCCGCGCCAGCCTGCCCACCCCGGCCGGGAACTTCAAGGTCTACTACAAGGTGGTCGACGGCTGGTCCACCACGTACGACGCCCCGATGCCCTACAGCGTCTTCTTCTACGAGGGCGACGCGTTCCACGAGGACCCGATCACCGTGCGTTCGCACGGCTGCGTCCACCTCTCGCTCAGGAACGCCGAGTACTTCTACAAGTTCCTGCAGCTCGGGGACAAGGTGGAAGTCCGGTACTGAGCGAGCTCGCGAGCGGACAATTCAGCACAGTGCCTTCGCGAGTGTGCCTGCCGAGCGCTGGCGAGGTGGGTGCACGAGCGCTACGCGGGGCGGTGGATACTTGTCGGCATGGCCTACGAAGATCTCCGCTCGTTTCTCAAGGCCCTCGAGAAGGAGGGTGAGCTCCGCCGGGTGAAGGCGGAGGTCGACCCCTACCTCGAGATCGGCGAGATCACCGACCGGGTGCAGAAGTCGCGCCGGGACGGCCGCCCCGGACCGGCGCTGCTGTTCGAGAACGTCAAGGGCTCGAGGCTGCCGCTCGCCATGAACGTCTTCGGCAGCGAGCGGCGGCTGTGCCTCGCCCTCGGCCTCGAGAGCCTCGATGAGATCGGCGAGCGCATCGCCGGCCTGCTCAAGCCCGAGCTGCCGCACGGCATCTCGGGCCTGAAGGACGCGCTGGGCAAGGCCGCGCAGCTGCGCACCGTGCCGCCCAAGAAGGTGCGCACCGCCCCGTGCCAGGAGGTCGTGCTCAGCGGCGACGAGGTGAACCTGGACCTGCTGCCGGCGCTGCACACCTGGCCGCAGGACGGCGGCGCGTTCTTCAATCTGGGCCTGACCCACACCAAGCACCCGGAGACCGGCCAGCGCAACCTGGGCCTGTACCGGCTGCAGCGCCACGACGCGCGCACCGTCGGCATGCACTGGCAGATCCACAAGGACTCCACCAACCACTACGCGGTCGCGCAGCGGCGCGGCGAGCGGCTGCCGGTCGCCATCGCCTTCGGCTGCCCGCCGGTGGTCAGCTACGCGGCCACCGCGCCGCTGCCCGCGGACATCGACGAGTACCTGTTCGCCGGGTTCGTCCAGCGCGAGCGGGTCGAACTGGTGGACTGCAAGACCGTGCCGCTGCAGGTGCCCGCGCACTGCGAGGTGGTGATCGAGGGCTGGCTCGAGCCGGGCGTGACCCGGCCGGAGGGCCCGTTCGGCGACCACACCGGCTTCTACACGCCGGTCGAGCCCTTCCCCGCGCTGACCGTCAGCACCATGACGATGCGCAAGGACGCGATGTTCCAGTCCATCGTGGTCGGCCGCCCGCCCACCGAGGACGGGCCGCTGGGCAAGGCCACCGAGCGCTTCTTCCTGCCGCTGCTGAAGATGATCATCCCGGACATCGTGGACTACGACCTGCCGGAGACCGGCGGCTTCCACAACTGCGCCATCGTCTCCATCGACAAGCGCTTCCCCAAGCACGCGCAGAAGGTGATGCACGCGATCTGGGGCGCCGGGCTGATGTCGCTGACGAAGCTGATCGTGGTGGTGGACGCGGACTGCGACGTGCACGACTACGCCGAGGTCTCCTGGCGGGCCTTCGGCAACGTGGACTACGCGCGCGACATCCTGGTCACCGAGGGCGCCGTGGACCACCTGGACCACGCCTCGTACCAGCAGTTCTGGGGCGGCAAGCTCGGCCTCGACGCCACCCGGAAGCTGCCCGAGGAGGGCTACACCCGCAACGGCGGCTGGCCGGAGATGATCGTGTCCGATCCGGCCACCGCGGCCAAGGTGGATCGGCGCTGGAAGGAGTACGGGCTGTGACGACGGTCGAGGACGCGACGGGCCCGGCGCCCGCGCAGGGGCTGGGCGGGAAGGCGAAGGCCTTCAAGAACCTGGTGTTGCTCGAGCACTCGGTGTTCGCGCTGCCGTTCGCCTATATCGCGGCTCTGACGGCGATGTTCTCCGCCTCCAGGACCGTGCACTGGCGGCAGCTGGTGCTGGTGACCATCGCGATGGTGGGCGCGCGCAGCTTCGCCATGGCGGTCAACCGGATCATCGACCGCGAATTCGACGCGCGCAACCCGCGCACGGCCCGGCGCGAGCTGGTGACCGGCGTGCTCTCGGTCAAGGCGGCCTGGGCCGGCGCGATCACGGCCCTCGCGGTGTTCCTGGCCGCGGCCGCCTCGCTCAACTGGCTGGTGTTCTGGCTCTGCCCGCTGGCCGTGGTGCCGCTGGTGCTCTACCCCTACGGCAAGCGGTTCACGAACGTCCCGCACGCCCTGCTCGCCCTGGCCCAGGCGATCGGCCCGATCGGCGCCTGGATGGCGGTGAGCGGCGCGTGGAGCTGGTCGGCGGTGGTGCTCGGGCTGGCCGTGGGCATCTGGATCGGCGGCTTCGACCTGATCTTCGCGCTGCAGGACATCGAGACCGACCGGGAGCAGGGCCTCGGCTCGGTCCCGGCCAAGTGGGGCGTGGCCGTGGCGCTGACCGGCGCCCGCGCGGCGCACGTGGTGACCATGGCCCTGTTCATCGTGTTCGGCGCGCTCACCCACGCCGGCGGCTTCTGGTGGTTCGGCATCGTCGTGGTGGCCGCGGCCTTCGTCTACGAGCACGCGCTGCTCAGCCCGACCGACCTGTCCCGGCTGGGCCGCGCGTTCTTCACCGTCAACGGCTTCGTCGGCATCGCGCTGTTCTGCTTCGCCCTGCTCGACCTGCTCGTGCGCGGCCTGCGCGGCTGACGTAACCTGGCGTCAGCTCATGAACACGAACAGCCCGTACGCCGCGTCCACCGCGCCCGCCGAACCCGCCGCCGCGCGCCACCCCTGGGTGCTCGGGGTCTCGGGCGCGTCCGGCACGCCCTACGCGCTGTCCGCGATCGTCGGCCTGCTGGACGCGGGCGAGGACGTGGACCTGGTGGTCAGCCGGGCCGCGCGGCTGACGATCCTGGACGAGACCGGCATCGCCTTCCGGGACGCGCACTGGCGTGAGGACCTCGCCGCGCTGCTCGGCTGGAAGGGCGAGGACGCGCGGCTGGACGCGGTGCGGTACTGGCACGCCGGGGACTTCGCGGCCGGCCCGTCCTCCGGCAGCTACCCGGCCAAGGGCATGGTGGTGATCCCGGCGACGGCGGCGGCCGTGGCGGGAATCAGCATCGGGCTGTCCAAGGACCTGTTGCAGCGCGCGGCCTCGGTGAACCTGAAAGAGCGTCGGCCGCTGGTGCTGGTCCTGCGCGAGGCGCCGCTGAGCTCGAGCACGCTGGAGCAGTTGCTCGCGCTCAGCCGGGCCGGAGCCGTGGTGCTGCCCGCCTCGCCCGGCTTCTACGCGGGCGGCCAGAGCGTGCAGCGGCTGGTGGACTTCGTTGCCGGGAAGGCGCTGGACGCGCTCGGGGTCGAGCACGGGCTGCTGCGGCGCTGGTCCGGCGAGCTCGGCGAGGCGCGGCTGCAGGACGAGCCCGAATAGGGCCCCGCGCGCGGCGTCCGCATACAGCGGCGTCCGCATACATACGCGCATACGCGAGGCGCCGGACCCGGCCGGAGGGAGGGGGACGGCTCGGGTACGGCGCCTCGGGGGGAGAGCGGTCAGTTGGTCTCTAAGGGCGCGGTGTGCGCCGGGTGCGGCAGGTCAGCGAGCGGAGCCCGCGCGTGCGCGCTTGCGGGCGGCCTTGGCCAGGCGTGCCCGGGAGGCCTCGGCCAGCATTTCGGCGTGGCGGGCCTTGATGTACTCGGGGCTGTAGATCATCTTCTTCGCAGCCTCTTTGAATCGAAGAACCTCGTGTCCGTATGCCTTAGATTCTAAGGCGTGAGAGCGCAAGAGTCTAATTGATCAAAGGCCGTGTCCGGGTCTTGCTGCGCTGGCGGTAACCTGTCCTCGGCCCGCGCGCCCCCCTCGCGTCGGGTCGTGGCCGATCGGGAAGGTGAGAGCACGGTGGACGCGGTCGACCGCACGCTGGTGGAGGCGTTGCGAGCCAACGGGCGCGCCACGTACGCGGAACTGGCCCGGCTGGTGGGCCTGTCCGGTCCGAGTGTCACGGACCGGATCAACCGGCTCGAGCAGGCCGGGGTGATCACCGGCTATCGCGCGGCGGTGAACCCGGGCGCGCTCGGGCTCGGCGTCACGGCGCTGATAGGAGTGCTGCTCTCGGACGCCGCCGACCACGACGACGTGGCCCGCAGGCTCAAGGACGTGCCGGAGATCGAGGACTGCTGGTTCGTCGCGGGCGAGGAGTCGTATCTGCTCAAGGTGCGCGCCGCCGACCCGCTGGGCCTGGAGAAGATCATCGGACGGCTCGGCCGGATCCGCGGCGTCGCGCGCACCCGCACCACGATCGCGCTGTCCACCAAGTGGGAGGCGCGCCAGATCCCGATCCCGACCGAGGAGTAGCGCCGCCGCGCGGCGTAGGCTGAACCCGCTATCTACTGCTGAAGGTGTGAGGGAGCGGGCCGTGGACGTCGGTCTCAAGCGGGAACTCGAAGCCAAGGTACTCGCCGGCGAACGGCTCGACCGTGCGGACGGCGAAGCGCTCTACGCCTGCGACGACCTGGCCTGGCTCGGTTCGCTGGCGCACGAGGTGCGCACCCGCAAGAACGGGGACCGGGTCTACTTCAACGTCAACCGGCACCTGAACATGACCAACGTCTGTTCGGCCTCCTGCGCGTACTGCTCGTTCCAGCGCAAGCCGGGGGAGAAGGACGCCTACACGATGCGCATCGAGGAGGCGGTCCGGCTCGCCAAGGAGATGGAGCCCGACGGCATCACCGAGCTGCACATCGTCAACGGGCTGCACCCGACCCTGCCGTGGCGCTACTACCCGAAGTCGATCAGCGAGCTCAAGGCCGTGCTGCCGAACGTCTCGATCAAGGCGTTCACCGCCACCGAGATCCACTGGTTCGAGCGCATCTCCGGCCTGAGCGCGGACGAGATCCTGGACGAGCTGATCGAGGCCGGGCTCGAGTCGCTCACCGGCGGCGGAGCCGAGATCTTCGACTGGGAGGTCCGCCGGCAGATCGTGGACCACGAGACCCACTGGGAGGACTGGTCGCGCATCCACCGGCTCGCCCACGGCAAGGGTCTGCGTACGCCCTCGACGATGCTCTACGGGCACATCGAGGAGCCGCGCCACCGCGTCGACCACGTGCTGCGGCTGCGCGAGCTGCAGGACGAGACCGGCGGCTTCGCCGTGTTCATCCCGCTTCGCTTCCAGCACGACTTCCACGACTCGCAGGACGGCAAGCAGCGCAACCGGCTGATGAACCAGCCGATGGCCACCGGCGCCGAGGCCCTCAAGACCTTCGCCGTCTCCCGGCTGCTGCTCGACAACTTCGACCACGTCAAGTGCTTCTGGGTGATGCACGGCCTCGGCACCGCCGGGCTCTCGCTCAACTACGGCGTCGACGACCTCGACGGCTCCGTGGTCGAGTACAAGATCACGCATGACGCGGACAAGTTCGGCACGCCCAACAAGATGTCCCGTGACGGCCTGCTCGACCTGATTCGCGACGCCGGCTTCACCCCGGTCGAGCGCAACACCCGCTACGAGGTCGTGCGCGAGTTCCCCGGCCCCGACCCGCTGCGCCGGGAGAGCCCGCAGTCCATGTCCTTCGCCGAGTAGCCGCCGTCGCGTGACCGGGCGGCCACGCGATGTTCCACGTGAAACTTCATGCGCATGAGCGGGATTCCATGCAACAATGGGTGGCATGACGCTGAACTTCGTGGCCGACCCGGAGCTGACCGAGTTGCTCCAGGCGGAGATCGTGGCCTGCTGGACCGACGTGAGCAACGCCGGCGGCGCCGTCGGCTTCGTGCCGCCGGTGACGATGGACGACGTGGCCCAGACGGCGCGCGGGCAGTTCGCCGGCGTGCTCGAGGGGCGCGACCGGCTGGTGGTCGGGCGCGAGACGGCCGGGGAGTACGCCGGCCGGCTGGCCGCGCTCGCCTTCCTCACCTCGAACAGCTTCGTGTTCACCGCGCACTGGCAGACCGTCAAGCGCGTGATGGTGCACCCTGATTTCCAGGGCAGGGGCTACGGCTACCGGCTGATGGCCGAGGTCGCCGCGGTCGCCCGGGAGGGCGGGATCGAGCAGCTGCACCTCGACTGCCGGGGCGGGACCGGCAACGACCTGTTCTACAAGAAGTGCGGCTACAACGAGTACGGCCGCATCCGCAAGGGCCTGAAACTGCCCGAGCGGGCGGGCGAGGAGCCGGGGGCGACCCCGTACCGGGACCTCATCCTCATGGCGCTGGAGCTGTGAGGTACCGTGAGTCCGTGAGTGCGAACAATGAGCCGGTCGTCCCGACCGCGGAGCGAATCCCGCACGCGACCCTGCGCTACACCACGCTGCGGCTCGCCCTCTTCCTCGTCTCCCTGGTGTTGATCTGGGGCATCGCGGAGCTGGCCGGCATGCAGCTGGACGACGCCAACCGGCTGTTCCTGCTCGCCGTCGCGCTGGTGGTCTCCTCCATCGCCTCCTTCTTCGTCCTCGCCCGCTACCGCGGCGCCATGTCCGCGGGGCTCGTGGCCCGCACGGAACGGCTCAGCGGCAAGGTGCGCGACTCGGCCTCGTTCGAGGACGAGGACGAGGAAGTCGAGGCGTGACGGCCGAGCGCCGACCCCGCGTCGGCCACATCCAGTTCCTCAACTGCGTGCCGATCTACTGGGGCCTGATGCACTCCGGCGCGCTGCTCGACCTCGACCTCGTCAAGGACAGCCCGGAGCGGCTCGGCGAGCGCCTGGTGGCCGGCGAACTCGACATATCGCCGATCTCCTTCGTGGAGTTCCTGCGCCACAGCGACGAACTCGTGGTGCTCGCCGACGTCGCGGTCGGCTCGGACGGCCCGGTCATGTCCTGCAACCTGGTCTCCCAGGTGCCCTTCGAGGAGCTCGACGGCGAGCGCGTCGCCCTCGGCTCCACCTCGCGCACCACGATCCAGCTCGCGCAGCTGCTGCTGCGCGACAAGTTCCAGGTCAACCCGCGCTACTACAGCTGCCCGCCGGACCTGTCGATCATGATGCAGGAGGCCCCGGCCGCCGTCGTCATCGGCGACGTCGCGCTGCGCGCCGCGCTCTACGACGCCCCGCGCCGCGGCCTGCGCGTGCTCGACCTCGGCGCCGCCTGGAAGGACTGGTCCGGGCTGCCGATGGTCTTCGCGGTCTGGGCCGTGCGCAAGGACTACCTGGCCGCGAATCCCGGCCTGGTGCGGGACGTGCACAAGGCCTTCCTCTACTCCCGCGACCTGGCCATCGAGTCCGTGGACAAGGTGGCCGCGCAGGTGGCCCGCTGGGAGGAGTTCGACGCCGACGTGCTCGAACGCTACTTCACCACCCTCGACTTCTCCTTCGGTCCGCGCCAGCTGGCCGGTGCCCGGGAGTTCGCCCGCCAGGTCGGCGGGCAGATCGAGGTCGACCCTGACGTGCACATCGAGGTCCTCGGGCCCGAAGCATAAGGTGTGAGCATGACTGCTGACGTGCTGGAGCGCGCCGCCGCGGGCGGGCGGATCACCGAGGAAGAGGCGCTGGAGCTCTACCGCAACGCGCCCTTGCACGCGTTGGGCAAGGCCGCGGACACCGCGCGCCGGGCCAAGCTGCCCTACCTCGCGGACACCGCGACGTACATCATCGAGCGCAACATCAACTACACCAACGTCTGTGTGACGGCGTGTAAGTTCTGCGCGTTCTACGTGCCGCCCAAGTCGCCCGACGGCTGGTCGCGCGACCTCGAGGAGATCCTGCGCCGCTGCGGCGAGACGGTCGAGCTCGGCGGCACCCAGGTGATGTTCCAGGGCGGCCATCACCCCGAATACGGGGTCGAATACTACGAGCGCGCCTTCTCCGCCATCAAGGAGAACTACCCGGAGCTGGTCATCCACTCCCTCGGTGCCTCCGAGATCCAGCACATGGCCAAGGTCTCCGGCGTGCCGATCGAGGACGCCATCGTGCGGATCAAGACGGCCGGCCTCGACTCGCTGGCCGGGGCCGGCGCCGAGCTGCTCCCGGCCCGCCCGCGCACCGTCATCGCCCCGCTCAAAGAGTCCGGCGAGCGCTGGCTGGAGATCATGGAGAAGGCCCACACGCTGGGCCTCGAGTCCACCTCCACCATGCTGATGGGCACCGGCGAGACCAACGCCGAGCGGATCAGGCACCTGGCCATGATCCGGGACGTGCAGGACCGCACCGGCGGCTTCCGCGCCTTCATCCCGTACACCTACCAGCCGCTCAACAACCACCTCAAGGGCCGCACCCAGACCACCACCCTGGAGTACCTGCGGCTGATCGCGGTGGCGCGGCTGTTCCTGCACAACGTCAACCACATCCAGGGCTCCTGGCTGACCACCGGCAAGGAGGCCGGCCAGCTCAGCCTGCACTACGGCGCGGACGACCTCGGCTCGGTGATGCTGGAGGAGAACGTGGTCTCCTCGGCCGGCGCCCGGCACCGCTCGAACCGCAATGAGCTGATCCACCTGATCCGTACCGCGGGCCGCGTCCCGGCGCAGCGCTCGACCACCTACGAGCTGCTCGCCGTGCACGAGGACCCGGCCGACGACCCGGTGGACGAGCGGGTGCGCTCGCACATCGCCTCCACCGCGCTGACGCTGGTCGACTAGGGAGTGTCTTCAAAGGGGCGTCGGGTCAGGCCGCGGTGTCTGACGCGTGCGCTCGCAAGGCGCCGGGCCGTGCGCATACTCGGTCGTCTGTAAGCGGTCCGGCAACGCCGCGAGCGTGCGTGGCAGGCGCCGCGGCCCCGGCGAACCTTTGAAGACACGACCTAGGCGGGCCGCGATCCCGCACCTCGCGGGTCGCCGGCTGCCGCGCGCTCGTTCGCCGCACGCGCGGACGGGCGCGTGGGTGGCGCTCAGGGGCCCGGTTCGCCGCGGGCTGTGCGCCGTCGGCGTGGCGGGGCCGATTCGGTAAGGTCGTGCGCATGCAGACCCTCCACAGCGCGCCGATAGTCCTGCCCGTGTCCGCCGAGCCGATCGGCGACGGCGCGGTGCTCGTCGACGGCGACCGGGTGCTCGCCGTCGGCGCCCGGGACGCCCTGGTCGCGGCCCATCCCGGCGTACGGGAGCGTCGGTGGGCCGGCGTGCTCACCCCCGGCCTGGTCAACGCGCACGCTCATCTGCAGTACACCGACTTCGAGGACCTCAACGCGCTCGGCCAGCCCTTCCCGGTCTGGATCAGCGAACTGACCTCGCGTCGGCCGAGTTTCACCGACGCGATGTGGTGCGAGTCCGCGCGCCGCGGGGTGAACCTCATGCTCGACTCCGGCACCACCTCCGTCGCCGACATCGTCACCGACGCCTGCGTGCTCGCCCCCACCGCCCGCAGCGGCATCGGCGGGATCTCCTACCTCGAGATCGTCTTCCAGGACGCCCGCAGCTGGTCCGAGTCCGGCCGCGCCCGCCTGCTCGACCAGCTCGGCTCGAGCCCGGCCGGCCGGCGCCTCGGCGTCTCCCCGCACACGCCGTACACCGTCGCCGGCGCCGTGTTCGCCGACGCGGTGGCCATCGCCAGGGACAAGGGCCTGCGCATTCACCCGCACGTGGCCGAGTCGCCCGCCGAGACCCAGTACGTGGCCCAGGGCACCGGTCCGTTCGCCGAGTCCATGACCAAGTTCGGCAAGGCGATGGAGCTCATCCGCGACGGCGGCTGCGGCCTGACCCCGACCATGTACCTGGACAAGCTCGGCGTGCTCGCCCCCGACGTGCACGCGGCCCACTGCGTCCACTGCGACCCGGCCGACCGCGCCGTCCTGCGCGAGCGCGGGGTCTACGCGGCGCTGTGTGCCAGGTCGAACAAGATCCTGCAGGCCGGACAGCCGCCGGTGGCCGACTACCTGCGCGAGGGCTCCCCGTTCGGCATCGGCACCGACTCGCTCGCCTCGACCCCGTCCCTCGACCTGCTCGAGGAGGCCGCCGCGCTGCGCGACCTCGCCCGCGCCCAGGGCTACCTCGAGCCCGACCTCGACCGCCGCATCCTGGAGGCCGCCACCCTCGGCGGCGCCGGCGCCATGGCCCTGCCCGACGCCGGCCGCATCGAAGCGGGCGCCCGCGCCGACCTGGCCGTCTTCGAAGTCCCGGGCCTGGCCGACCTCACCCCCGAAGCCGCCTACACCGCCCTGCTCGACGCCGCCGCCCAGCGCAGCCACCGCTGCCTCGCCACCGTCCTCGGCGGCACCCTGGTCCACCGCAACGCCTGAGCGCACCGGTGTCTGACGGAGTGTCGGGTGAAGCGGATCGTGCGGCTGAGGACACCTCAGCCGCACGATCCGTATCGCGTGGGAGCTACCGCTACGCCCGCCCGCGGTGCAGGGTGACGATGCCGCCGGTCAGGTCGCGCCAGGCGACCTTGCGCCAGCCGGAGGCCTGCAGCAGGGTGGCCAGGCCGCGCTGGTCGGGCCAGGCGCGGATGGACTCGGCGAGGTAGACGTACGCCTCGGGGTTCGACGCCACCCGGTTGGCGAGCGCGGGCAGGGCGCGCATGAGGTACTCGAGGTAGACCGTGCGGAACGGGGCGAAGGTCGGGTGGGAGAACTCGCACACGACCAGGCGGCCGCCCGGCTTGGTCACCCGGCGCAGCTCGCGCAGGGCGGCGGTGGTGTCGGCGACGTTGCGCAGGCCGAAGGAGATCGTGACCGCGTCGAAGACGGCGTCGGCGAAGGGCAGGCGCATGGCGTCGCCGGCGCAGAAGTCGAGGAAGGGGTTGCGTTCCTTGCCCACCTCGAGCATGCCGAGGGAGAAGTCACACGCCACCACACTCGCGCCGGCCTGCTGGAACGGCACCGAGGAGGTGCCGGTGCCGGCCGCGAGATCCAACACGCGCTCGCCCGGCCGGGCGTCCACGGCCTGGGCCACCGCCTTGCGCCACAACCTCGTCTGGCCCAGCGACAACAGGTCGTTCGTCAGGTCATAGCGTTCGGCGACCCCGTCGAACATGGCGGCGACTTCATGTGGTTCCTTGGCCAACGACGCTCTGCTCATGCCCCTATCCTGGCACCTATCGGAATGCCCGTGAGCGAAGGGGCTCGAAAAGATGACGCGGCGCTCTGAGCGGGCACGCAGCCGTCGCCCCGCACGTCTTCTCGCCACCACTCTCGTCGCCGCCCTGACCGCCGTCCTGACCCTCTCCACGGCCTCCTGCGGCGGCTCCCCGGGCCCCGGTACCGGCTCCGGCGCCGATCCCGCGCAGCAGGCCTCTGCCAGGGCTCAGGGCGGCTCGGCGGGCGCGATCGACGTGGCGGCCGAGAACGCCAAACCCGGTACGCGCGCCTGGGCGGTGGACGACTCGCGGCTCGGGGCGCAGGACGCCATCGAGGGCTACACCGACCACGCGTCGGTGGCGCCGGGGCAGTCCTTCCGGCTCTACGTCTCCACGACCGCCCCCTCCTTCACCGTCGCCGCCTACCGGATCGGGTACTACGGCGGCGCCGACGGGCACCTGGTGTGGCAGTCCCCGCAGACCCCCGGCGTCCACCAGACGGCCCAGTCGATCGATGCCACCACTCACACGGTCGAGTGTGATTGGCAGCCCTCGCTGACCGTCGGGACGAGCGGCTGGGTACCGGGGGAGTACCTGCTGCGGCTCGACTCCTCGGCCGGCGACGAACGGCTGGTGCCGTTGATCGTGCACTCCACCTCCACCGCCGGACGGGTCGTCATCCTCGCCGGGACCACCACGTGGCAGGCGTACAACACCTGGGGCGGCTACTCGCTCTACCGGGGGCCCGACGGCGCCTACGCCACCCGGGCCCGCGCGGTGTCCTTCGACCGGCCCTACCTCGATCCTGACGAGCCGTCGGGTGACGGCCTGTTCTTCCCGTTCGACCAGGCCCTGGTCTCCTTCGCCGAGCAGCACGGCCTGCCGGTGGCCTACGAGTCGGACCTCGAGCTCGAGACCAGCCCGCAGCTGTTCCAGGGCGCCCGCGCGATCGTCTCCGACGGGCACGACGAGTACTACTCGCAGACCATGCGCGACACGCTGCAGAACGCGCGCGACCGGCAGGGCACGAATCTCGCCTTCCTCGGCGCGAACGCGATCTTCCGGCACATCAGATGGGGCTCCACGCAGCTCGGGGCCGACCGCCTGGTGATCTGCTACAAGGACGCCACCGAGGATCCGCTGGCCGCGAGCGACCCGACCCAGACCACCCAGGACTGGCGCTACGCCCCCGACCCGCGCCCGGAGAACGCGCTGACCGGCTCGCTCTACCAGTGCAATCCGGTGGACGCGCCGTACGTCGTCTACGACCCGGACAACTGGATCTTCGCGGGCACCGGCGTCACCCAGGGCACCTCCTTCCCCGGCCTGGTCGGGCCGGAGTACGACCGGGTGGTGGACATCGGGACGACGCCGCATCCGATCGAGGTGCTCAGCCATTCGCCGCTGACCTGTCAGGGGACCGGGAGCTACCAGGAGTCCTCGTACTACACGGTCGCCTCCGGCGCGGGTGTGTTCGACGCGGCCACGATGCGGTGGGAGTGCGCGCTCGGCTCGCAGTGCTCCGCCCACTTCGGCCAGGGCGCGCGGGATTTCGTCCGCCGGGCCACCCTCACCCTGCTCACCGCCTTCGCCGCGGGTCCGGCCGGGCGCGCCCACCCGGCCGTGGACAACACCGCGGCCGACTACGTGCCGCTGGGCGAGGGCCTCGGGATCGACTAACCAGGCCGACAATCGTTCCGGACCGAGCCGACAATCGTTTCGGAAATGTCTTGCCGATAGACTTCCCATGTGCAGAGCTTGAGTGAGAATCAGGCCGACGTCATCGTCGTCGGCGCCGGTCCGGCCGGGTCGACCACGGCCTACCACCTGGCCAAGGCCGGGCTGGACGTGCTGCTGCTGGAGAAGACCTCGTTCCCGCGGGAGAAGATCTGCGGCGACGGGCTGACCCCGCGCGCGGTCACCCAGCTGGTCCGGATGGGCATCGACACGTCGGTGGACAACGGCTGGCTGCACAACAAGGGCCTGCGCATCATGGCCGGCGGCGTGCAGCTCGAACTCGACTGGCCCGAGCTGGCCTCGCACCCGAACTACGGCCTGGTGCGCCCGCGCTCGGACTTCGACGAGCTGCTGGCCCGCCAGGCCAAGGGCGCCGGGGTGCGGCTGCTGGAGAACTGCAACGTCTCCGGGCCGATCCTGGACCCGCGCACCTCCCGCATCGTCGGCGTCACGGCGAAGCTCGGCGCGGGTGCCGGGGAGAGCGGCGAGGCCGGCGCGTCGCGCGCGGGCGCCGAGGTCGAGTTCCGCGCGCCGCTGGTGGTGGCCGCCGACGGCAACTCCACCCGGCTGTCCATCGCGATGGGCCTGCACAAGCGCGAGGACCGCCCGATGGGTGTGGCGTACCGGGCGTACTACAAGAACCCGCGCCACAACGACGACTACCTCGAGTCCTGGCTCGAGCTGACCGACTCCAAGCACCCGGACCGGCTGCTGCCCGGCTACGGCTGGATCTTCGGCATGGGCGACGGCACCTCCAACATCGGCCTGGGCATCCTGGACACCTCCAAGGCCTTCGGCAAGGTCGACTACCGCGACATGATGCGCCGTTGGCTGGGCGGCACCCCCGCGGAGTGGGAGCTGACCGAGGACAACCGCACCTGTCCGATCCGCGGCGCCGCGCTCCCGATGGGCTTCAACCGCAAGCCGCACTACACTCGCGGCCTGCTGCTCGTGGGCGACGCCGGCGGCATGGTCAATCCGTTCAACGGCGAGGGCATCGCCTACGCCATGGAGTCCGGCGAACTGGCCGCCCGCGTCATCGCCCAGGCCAAGGCGCGCACCGGTACCTACGACCGCGAACTCGCCCTGTCCGACTACCCGCGGATCCTGGCCGAGACCTACGGCGGCTACTACACCCTCGGCCGCGTCTTCGTGAAGCTCATCGGCAACCCGAAGGTGATGAAGCTGGCCACCCAGCGCGGCCTGTCCCACCCGATGCTGATGAAGTTCACCCTCAAGCTGCTGGCGAACCTGACCGACCCGCGCGGCGGGGACGCGATGGACCGGATCATCAACGGTCTGGCGAAGGTGACGCCGCGCGCGTAGCGCAGTACGGGAGACGACGCGGAGCCGTCGGTGGCGCAGATGCCGCCGGCGGCTTTTTCGTGCCCGGATTCACCGGGAATTCGCCGGGATGTCGCTTCCGAGTTCGTGCACGCGCTCACAAGCGTTCGCGTGAAAGTGTCACGGCCGCGTCATAGATCGATCTCGGGCATGTCATGGCGGGGTCTCGGCCGCGTCACCGACCCCTGCGACGGCCTGAGCGGGCGGTTCGCCCGGATCGGGGCGGCAGACGGAGATCGGCTTCTACATGAAGTAGAGACCCTCCGTCAAAACGATCTCAGTAAGTGGATCATCATGAAGGCCTTCACCCTCGCGATTGTGACGGCCATCACAAGCCGTGATCATCACTAAATGTCCGGTTCATGATCGACGATCAATTCGGATCTATCCGATTACGCCTGACCTGGGCGTGATGCAGATCACGAAGCGCGACGCGGCGTGTAAGGACTACGTTACAGATCAGCAGGAGCCCGTACCTCCGGGCCGTGGCGGACATCACAGTTGCCGCGGCGTAGGATGGCGGCGAGCGAGGCAGTGTGCGGTAGTTCGGCAAGCCCCGGCCCGGGTGCGAGGTCGCGTCCGGGAGCGCAATAGCGTGACGCGAAGGGCAACTCCGCGTTGTGCTTGTGAAATCCTTCACGAGTAGGGAGATGGCAGCGCGGGATGGATACGTACGTACCGGTGCTCCTCCTGGGTCTGATCGCGGGTGGATTCGCGGTGTTCTCCGTGATCATGGGGGCGATGACCGGACCCAAACGGTATAACCGGGCCAAATACGAAGCCTACGAGTGCGGTATCGAACCGACCCCGCAGCCGATCGGCGGCGGGCGCTTCCCGGTCAAGTACTACCTCACGGCGATGCTCTTCATCGTCTTCGACATCGAGATCGTCTTCCTCTACCCGTGGGCCGTGGCCTTCGACTCGCTCGGCTGGTTCGGCCTGACGGAGATGGTCCTGTTCATCGTCACGGTCTTCGTCGCCTACGCGTATGTCTGGCGGCGCGGCGGGCTCGAGTGGGACTAGGAGGTTCCCATGGGTATTGAGGAGAAGGTGCCGAGCGGCTTCCTGCTCAGCACGGTCGAGGGGCTCGCGGGCTACATGCGCAAGGGCTCGCTGTGGCCGGCCACGTTCGGATTGGCCTGCTGCGCCATCGAGATGATGGCCACCGGCGCGGGGCGCTACGACCTCGCGCGCTTCGGCATGGAGGTCTTCCGCGCCTCGCCGCGGCAGGCCGACCTGATGATCGTCGCGGGCCGGGTGAGCCAGAAGATGGCCCCGGTGCTGCGCCAGATCTACGACCAGATGCCCAACCCCAAGTGGGTGCTGTCGATGGGCGTGTGCGCGTCCTCGGGCGGGATGTTCAACAACTACGCCATCGTCCAGGGCGTGGACCACATCGTCCCGGTGGACATCTACCTGCCCGGCTGTCCGCCGCGGCCGGAGATGCTGATGGACGCGATCATCAAGCTGCACGAGGAGATCCAGAAGATGCCGCTCGGCGTCGACCGCGTGCAGGCGGCCCGTGCGGCCGAAGAGGCCGCGCTCAAGGCGATCCCCACCATCGAGATGAAGGGGCTGCTGCGATGAGCGAAGGCAACCTCCCCGAGCCGAACGGAAACGGAAACGAACTGCCGCAGCCGCTCGCGGTGCAGGCGGCCGAGATCGTGGCGGTGCGCCACGGCATGTTCGGCGGCAGCGGGACCGGCGGCGACACCTCGGGCTACGGCCGCCTGGTCCGGGTGATCGAGTTCCCCGGCCAGAGTCCGCGGCCCTACGGCGGGTACTTCGACGAGGTCGAGAACGAGCTGTTCGGCGCCCTCGACGAGCAGGGCCTGGCGCCCGAGACCGCCATCGAGAAGGTGGTGGTCTACCGCGACCAGCTCGCCTTCCACGTGCGGCGCGCGCATCTGGCGCAGGTCGCCAAGACCCTGCGGGACGACCCGGCGCTCAGGTTCGAACTCTGTCTCGGCGTCTCCGGGGTGCACTTCCCCGAGGAGACCGGGCGGGAGCTGCAGATCCTGGTGCCGCTGCTCTCGATCTCGCACAACCGCCGGGTGCAGCTGGTGGCCACCTGCCCCGACGAGGACCCGCACCTGCCCTCGCTGACCGGGGTCTACCCGGCCGTCGACTGGCACGAGCGGGAGACCTGGGACATGTTCGGGATCATCTTCGACGGCCACCCGGCGCTCACCAGGATCCTGATGCCGGACGACTGGCCCGGCCACCCGCAGCGCAAGGACTATCCGCTCGGCGGCATCCCCGTCGAGTTCAAGGGCGCCCAGATTCCGTCGCCGGACCAGCGGAGGAGCTACCGATGAGCGTGGATGTGGCACAGACGGTGGGTGACGACCGGTCCGAGCAGCCCGATCCGGCGAGCGGGCCCACCGTGCTGGTGGGCGACCCGTACGCGGCCGGCTCCGACCCGGCCGGCGAGCAGGTGTTCACCCTGGCCGGCGGGGACTGGGACGAGATCGCCCGGGAGCTCTCGCGCAACGAGGGGGACAGCCCGGAGGAGCGGATCGTCGTCAACATGGGGCCGCAGCACCCGTCCACGCACGGGGTGCTGCGCCTGGTGGTGGAGACCGAGGGCGAGACCGTCACCGAGGTGCGCTGCGGGATCGGCTTCCTGCACACCGGGATCGAGAAGAACCTGGAGTTCCGCAACTGGACCCAGGGCGTCACCTTCGTCACCCGGATGGACTACACGACGCCGTTCTACCAGGAGGTCGCCTACTGCCTCGCGGTGGAGAAGCTGCTCGGGGTGGAGGACCAGATCCCCAAGCGGGCGAGCGTGATCCGGGTGCTGCTGATGGAGCTCAACCGGATCGCCTCGCACATGGTGTGCATCGCCACCGGCGGCATGGAGATGGGCGCGCTCAGCGCCATGATCTTCGGCTTCCGCGAGCGCGAGCAGGTGCTCGACATCTTCGAGATGGTCACCGGCCTGCGGATGAACCACGCGTTCGTCCGGCCCGGCGGGGTGGCCCAGGACCTGCCGCCCGGCGCGGTGGACAAGATCCGCGAGTTCCTCACCTACATGCCCACGCGCATGAAGGACATCGAGGCGCTGTGCAACGAGAACCCGATCTTCAAGGGGCGCACCGAGAACGTCGGCTACCTCGACCTGACGGGCTGTATGGCCCTGGGTATGACCGGGCCTGTTCTGCGCGCCACCGGGCTGCCGCACGACCTGCGCAAGTCGCAGCCCTACTGCGGCTACGAGGACTACGACTTCGACGTCGTGACCTGGGACAGCTGTGACGCGTACGGGCGCTACCGGATCCGGATGGACGAGGTGCGCCAGTCGCTCAAGATCGTGGCCCAGTGCCTGGACAAGCTCGAGCCCGGCCCGGTGATGATCGAGGACAAGAAGATCGCCTGGCCCGCGCAGCTCGCCCTCGGCGGCGACGGCATGGGCAACTCGCTCGACCACATCCGGCACATCATGGGCGAGTCCATGGAGGCCCTGATCCACCACTTCAAGCTGGTCACCGAGGGCTTCCGGGTGCCGCCCGGCCAGGTCTACGTCGGCATCGAGTCCCCCAAGGGCGAACTCGGCTGCCACGCGGTCTCCGACGGCGGAACCCGGCCCTACCGGGTGCACTTCCGCGACCCGTCGTTCAACAACCTGCAGGCCGTGGCGGTCATGTCCGAGGGCGGCATGCTCGCGGACCTGATCGTCGCCGTGGCCTCCATCGACCCTGTGATGGGAGGTGTGGACCGATGAGCACCGCGGAACTCGGGCTCCCCCGCGTCCCGGCCAAGGGCTATCCCCAGGACGTGGTGGACCGCCTCGAACCGGACGCCGACGCGGTCATCGCGCGCTACCCGGTCAAGCGCTCGGCCCTGCTGCCGCTGCTGCACCTGGTGCAGGCCGAGGAGGGCTTCGTCTCCGGCGACGGCATCCGGTACTGCGCCGAGAAGCTGGGGCTCTCCACGGCCGAGGTCACCGGCGTCGCGACGTTCTACTCCATGTACAAGCGCCGCCAGGTCGGGGACTTCCACGTCGGGGTGTGCACCAACACGCTGTGCGCGGTGCTCGGCGGGGACGAGATCTTCGCCGAGCTCAAGGCCCACCTCGGCGTGGGCAACGACGAGCGCACCGCGGTCAGCCCGGAGGGCAGGAGCCTGACGCTCGAGCACATCGAGTGCAACGCCGCCTGCGACTTCGCCCCGATGATGACGGTCAACTGGGAGTTCTTCGACAACATGACCCCGGACAAGGCCAAGGCCCTGGTGGACGACCTGCTCGCGGGCCGTCCCGTGGTGGCCACCCGGGGCCCGGCGGTGTGCGGCTTCCGCGAGACCGAGCGGATCCTGGCCGGGTTCGAGGACCGGCGCGAGGACGCGGTGCACGGCGGCGGCTCGGCCGGCCCGGAATCCCTGGTGGGCCTGACCATCGCGAAGCAGCGGGGAGAGCAGGCATGACGCTCAAGCTGGCCCCGGTCCTCTCCCGCGCCTGGGACGAACAGGACTCATACACGCTCGACGGCTACCGGCGGCACGACGGCTACACCGCGCTGCGCAAGGCCCTGACCGAGATGACCCCGGACGAGGTCATCACCGAGGTCAAGGACTCCGGCCTGCGCGGGCGCGGCGGCGGCGGGTTCGCCACCGGCGTCAAATGGTCCTTCATCCCGCAGGGCGACGGCAAGCCGCACTACTTCGTGGTCAACGCGGACGAGTCGGAGCCGGGCACCTGCAAGGACATCCCGTTCATGCTGGCCAACCCGCACGAGCTGATCGAGGGCATCGTCATCGGCGCCTACGCGATCCGCTCCGAGCAGGCCTTCATCTACGTGCGCGGCGAGGTCACGCACGTGGTGCGGCGGCTGCTCGCCGCGGTGCGCGAGGCCTACGCGGCCGGGTTCCTGGGCAAGGACATCCTCGGCTCCGGATTCGACCTCGAACTCGTCGTGCACGTCGGCGCCGGCGCGTACATCTGCGGCGAGGAGACCGCGCTGCTCGACTCGCTCGAGGGGCGCCGCGGCCAGCCGCGCAACCGGCCGCCGTTCCCGGCGGTGGAAGGGCTCTACGCCAGCCCCACCGTGGTCAACAACGTCGAGTCGGTCGCCTCCGTGCCCTCGATCATCCGTCGGGGCAAGGACTGGTTCCGCACCTTCGGGAGCGAGAAGAGCGCCGGGTTCGGGTTCTTCTCCCTGTCCGGCCACGTGGTGCGGCCGGGACAGTACGAGGTGGGCCTGGGCGTGACCCTCAGGGAACTGCTGGACCTGGCCGGCGGAATCCGGCACGGGCACCGGCTGAAGTTCTGGACGCCGGGCGGCTCCTCCACCCCGCTGTTCACCGAGGACCACCTCGACGTGCCGCTGGACTTCGAGAACGTGCAGGCGGCCGGCTCGATCCTGGGCACCCGCGCGCTGCAGGTGTTCGACGAGACCACCTGCGTGGTGCGCGCGGTCCTGCGCTGGACCGAGTTCTACGCGCACGAGTCCTGCGGCAAGTGCACCCCCTGCCGCGAGGGCACCTACTGGCTGGTCCAGGCCTACCGCAGGCTCGAGGCCGGCCAGGGCAGCGAGGCGGAGCTGGAGAAGCTGCTCGACATCTGCGACAACATCAACGGCCGTGCCTTCTGCGCACTGGGCGACGGCGCGGTCTCGCCGATCGTCTCGTCCATCAAGTACTTCAGGGACGAGTACCTCGAGCACCTGCGCCACGGCTGCTGCCCCTTCGATCCGGCGCGAACCACGGTGTGGGCCCCGGCGCTGACGGGAGCGTACTGAGATGACGGTAACCACCGCGGACATCCCCGCCCAGGGCAACGGCGCGCAGCTGGAGGTCCCGCCCGGGCACGTGCAGCTGACCGTGGACGGCATCCCGGTCGTGGCGAAGAAGGGCGAGCTGATCATCCGGGTCGCCGAGCGGCTCGGCATCGCCATCCCGCGCTTCTGTGACCACCCGCTGCTCGACCCGGTCGGCGCCTGCCGGCAGTGCCTGGTGGAGGTGGAGGGACAGCGCAAGCCGCTGGCCTCGTGCACCACCACGGTCGCCGACGGCATGGTGGTCAAGACCCAGCGCACCTCGCCGGTGGCGGACAAGGCGCAGCAGGGCGTGATGGAGCTGCTGCTGATCAACCATCCGCTGGACTGCCCGGTCTGCGACAAGGGCGGCGAGTGCCCGCTGCAGAACCAGGCGCTGAGCAACGGCCGCGGCGAGACCCGGTTCGAGGGCCCCAAGCGGACCTTCGCCAAGCCGATCAACATCTCGACCCAGGTCCTGCTCGACCGGGAACGCTGCGTCAACTGCGCCCGGTGCACCCGCTTCGCCGAGCAGATCGCCGGAGACCCCTTCATCGAGCTGATCGAGCGCGGCGCCCAGCAGCAGGTCGGCATCTCCACCGCCGGGGACCAGGACTTCGAGTCCTACTTCTCCGGCAACACGGTGCAGATCTGCCCGGTCGGCGCGCTCACCGGCGCGGCCTACCGGTTCCGCTCCCGCCCCTTCGACCTGGTCTCCACGCCGACCGCGTGCGAGCACTGCGCCTCCGGCTGCGCGCTGCGCACCGACCACCGGCGCGGCAAGGTACTGCGACGCCTGGCCGGGGAGGACCCAGAGGTCAACGAGGAGTGGAACTGCGACAAGGGCCGCTGGGCCTTCCAGTACCCGACCCTCGGGGACCGGATCACCACCCCGCTCGTGCGCAAGGACGGCGAACTGGTGCCCGCGTCCTGGCCCGAGGCCCTGCGCGCGGCTGCGGCCGGACTGCGCACCGGACGCGGCCACGCCGGCGTGCTCGTCGGCGGACGCGCGAGCTTCGAGGACGCCTACGCGTACGCGAAGTTCGCCCGGCTGGCGCTGGACACCAACGACATCGACTTCCGGGCCCGCCCGCACAGCCACGAGGAGGCCGAGTTCCTCGCGGCCCAGGTGGCCGGACGCGTTCCCGGCGGCGAGGGCACGCGCGACGCGGTCACCTACGCCGACCTGGACAAGGCCCCGGCGGTGCTGCTGGTCGGGTTCGAGCCCGAGGACGAGTCCCCGATCGTCTTCCTGCGCCTGCGCAAGGCCTTCCGGGTCAACAAGACGCAGGTCGTGGCCATAGCGCCGTTCGCCACCCGCGGACTGCGCAAGTGCGGCGGCACGCTGCTCAAGGCCGCCCCGCACACCGAGCCGGAGTTCCTCGGCGCCCTGGCCGCCGGCAGCTACGACGCAGGGCTCGACCACGCCGCCCTCGAGGTGGCCACCAAGCTGCGGGCCGAGGGCTCGGTCATCCTGGTCGGCGAGCGGCTGGCCGGAGTGCCCGGCGGCCTGAGCGCCGCGGTGCGCCTGGCCAAGGTCACCGGCGCCCGCCTGGCCTGGGTGCCGCGGCGGGCCGGCGAACGCGGCGCGGTCGAGGCCGGCGCGCTGGCCAACCTGCTGCCCGGCGGCCGGCCGATCGGCGACCCGCTCGCCCGCGGCCAGGTCGCCACCGCCTGGGGAGTACGGGCCCTGCCGACCATCGAGGGCCGGGACGGCGACGCGATCCTGTCCGCCGCGCGCTCCGGGGAGATCAGTGCCCTGCTCATCGGCGGCGTGGACCCGGATGACCTGCCCGACCCGGCCGGGGTGCGCTCCGCCCTGGACGCGGCCGGATTCGTGGTCTCGCTCGAACTGCGCCACAGCGCCGTGACCGAACGGGCCGACGTGGTCTTCCCGGTCGCGGCCGTGGCCGAGAAGTCGGGCTCCTTCCTGGACTGGGAGGGACGCACCCGCCCGTTCCAGCAGGCGCTGAGCCCCGAGGTGGTGCAGACCCACGGCGGCCACGTCACCGACCTGCGCGTGCTCGACCGGCTCGCCGACGCCATGGACGTCCACCTCGGACTGCCGGACGTGGCCGCCGCCCGCCGCGAACTCGACGAGCTCGGCGACTGGGACGGCCCCCGGGCCCTGCCCCCGCGTACCGAGATCCTGACCCTGCCGGCCCCCGGTGAGGGCCAGGCCGTGCTCGCCACCTGGCACCAGCTGCTCGACGACGGGCGGCTGCAGGATGGCGAGAAGTACCTGGCCGGCACCGCCCGCCGTTCGGTCGTGCACCTGTCCCCGGCCACCGCCAAGGAGATCGGGGCGTACGAGGGCGGACCCGTGTCGGTGGGTACCGACGCCGGCACGGTGGTGCTGCCGCTGGAGATCGCCGACCTGCCCGACCGGGTGGTCTGGCTGCCGACGAACTCCCCGGGCTCGCACGTACGCGCCGTCCTGTGCGCGGACACCGGGGCCATCGTGACGCTGGCCGCCGAGCCGCCCGCGTCCGCCGCCGCCGACGAGGCCGGCGCCGAGGAGGAGGAGCGCTGATGGCCAACATGGACCACTGGGTGATCAACGGCTTCGACACCCACATTCCGTGGTGGTTCCTGCTGTCCCTGGTCAAGGCGGTCGCGGCCTTCGCGATGCTGGTGGTGCTCACCCTGTTCAACATCTGGTTCGAGCGCCGCGTGGTGTCCTGGATGCAGATGCGCGTGGGCCCGGACCGGGTCGGCCCGCAGGGACTGCTGCAGTCCCTGGCCGACGGGGTGAAGCTGGCGCTCAAGGAGGACATCGTCCCGACGAACGCCGACAAGCCGGTGTTCTGGGCGGCCCCGGTGATCTCCACCGTCCCGGCCTTCCTCGCCTTCGCGGTGATCCCCTGGGGCGGCCGGGTCTCGATCTTCCACCACTGGACCACGCTGCAGCTGGTCGACCTGCCCATCGGCGTGCTCTACATCCTCGCGGTGTCCTCCATCGGCATCTACGGGATCGTGCTGGCCGGCTGGAGCTCGGGCTCGACCTACCCGCTGCTCGGCGGCATCCGCTCCTCCGCCCAGATGATCTCCTACGAGATCGCGATGGGCCTGAGCTTCGCCGGGGTGTTCCTGTACGCGGGCACCATGTCCACCAGCGGGATCGTGGCCGCGCAGGCGCACACCTGGTACATCATCCCGCTGTGCGTCTCCGGGATCATCTACATGATCTCGATGGTGGGCGAGACCAACCGCGCCCCCTTCGACCTGCCCGAGGCCGAGGGCGAGCTGGTCGGCGGCTTCCACACCGAGTACAGCTCGCTCAAGTTCGCCCTGTTCTTCCTGGCCGAGTACATCAACCTGGTCGTGGTCTCCTGCCTGGCCATCACGCTGTTCTTCGGCGGCTGGCGGGCGCCGTGGCCGATCACCACCTTCTGGTCCGGCGCGAACCAGGGCTGGTTCCCGATGATCTGGTTTTTGGCCAAGCTGCTGATCTTCGTGTTCGTCTTCATCTGGCTGCGCGGCACGCTGCCCCGGCTGCGCTACGACCAGTTCATGCGGCTGGGGTGGAAGGTGCTCATCCCGGTCTCGCTGGTCTGGCTGCTGCTGGTCGCGGTGATCCGCCAGCTGCGCAACGCCGGCGACATGGACCAGGGGCACCTGGTGCCGATCTGCCTGGTCGCGGGCGTGCTGTTCGTGGCCCTGCTGATCGGCCTCGAGGTGCGCGAGCGCAACCAGGACGAGCGCGCCCGGCGCCGGCGCAACGCCGAGGACGCCGCGCGGGAGCAGGACACCTCCGGCTTCGGCGGCGGCTTCCCGGTCCCGCCGATGCCCGGCCAGGTCCGCCCGATCGTCGCCCGCCGCGCCCCGCGCACCCCGAGCCTCGCCCTGGCCGCCAACGGCCATTCCACGGAGGAGTCGTCTGATGGCGAGTAAGAAGCAGCCCCCGAAGGGCGTTTCGGGGGCGGAGACTGCCAAGGCGGGACCGCTGGCCTCGGTGGCCGGCTTCGGGGTCACCTTCGCGACGATGTTCAAGCACCCGAACACCGAGCGCTACCCCGAGGAGAAGGTCCCCACCCAGCTGCGCTTCCACGGCCGCCACCAGCTCAACCGGCACCCGGACGGGCTGGAGAAGTGCATCGGCTGCGAGCTGTGCGCCTGGGCCTGCCCGGCCGACGCCATCTATGTGGAGGGCGCCGACAACACCGAGGAGGAGCGCTTCTCCCCGGGCGAGCGCTACGGCCGGGTGTACCAGATCAACTATCTGCGCTGCATCCTGTGCGGCCTGTGCATCGAGGCCTGTCCCACCCGCGCGCTGACCATGACGAACGAGTACGAGCTCGCCGACACCAGCCGCTCTTCGCTGATCTACACCAAGGACCGGCTGCTCGCCCCGCTCACCGACGGCATGGTCCCGGCCCCGCACCGGATGTACCAGGACGCGGACGGCCACGAGGTGACCGAGAAGGAGTACTACCGCGGCGAGGTCCCGCGCGCCGACGACGACCTGCTGCGGCCGCTGCTGGCCGCGGCCCGCGCCGCCGACGCCGCGCGGGTCGGCGCCCGGGTGGACGTGCCCGGGGACGCGGCCGAAGAGTCCGGAGAGGAGTCCTGATGGGAAACACCGGCCACGGCGAGACCCTGCTGTTCTGGCTCGGCTCGATCGTCTCCGTGCTCGGCGCGCTCGGCCTGATCTTCTCCAAGAAGATCGTGCACGCGGCACTGGCCCTGTGTTCGGTGATGCTCTGCCTCGCCTTCTTCTACATGGCCCAGGGCGCCGTCTTCCTCGGCGTCGTGCAGGTCGTCGTCTACACCGGCGCGGTCATGATGCTGTTCCTGTTCGTGCTCATGCTGATCGGCATCGAGTCGCAGGACTCGCTGACCGAGACCATCCGCGGCCAGCGCTTCCTCGCGGTGCCGCTCGTGGTCGCCTTCGGCGCGGTGCTGATCGGCGTGTACGCGCACGCGAACCTGCCCGCCTTCGTCGGCACCGACGCGGTCAACGCCAAGGGCGGCGGCAACGTCACGGCCCTGGCCCAGCTGCTCTTCTCCCGCTACTACTGGGCCTTCGAGGTCTCCTCCGCGGTGCTGATCACCTCGGCGATCGGCGCGATGGTGCTCACCCACCGGGAGCGCACCACGCCGCGCAAGTCGCAGCGCGAGCAGTCGATCGAGCGCTTCGAGCGCTGGGGCCGGGGCGAGCGGATCCAGGTCACCGGCCTGCCCAACCCCGGCGTCTACGCCCAGCACAACGCGGTCGACACCCCGGCGCTGCTGCCCGACGGCTCGCCCGCCGAGGTGAGCGTGAACGCCACCCTGCGCGGGCGCGACACGGTCCGCGGCTTCCGGCCGCTGCCGCTGCCCGGCCAGGTCAACGGCCAGGTCAACGGCAAGCAGAGCGCCAAGCAGAGCAACGAGGTGTCGCAGTGAACCCGGCCAACTACCTGTACCTGTCCGCGATCCTGTTCACCCTCGGCGCGCTGGGGGTGCTGATCCGGCGCAACGCCATCGTCGTGTTCATGTGCATCGAGCTGATGCTCAACGCGGCGAACCTGGCCTTCGTCACCTTCGCCCGGATGCGCGGCGCCCTCGACGGCCAGATCATCGCGTTCTTCACGATGGTGGTGGCCGCGGCCGAGGTCGTGGTCGGCCTCGCGATCATCATCATGGTCTTCCGTACCCGCCGTTCGGCCTCGGTCGACGACGCCAACCTGCTGAAGTACTAGGGAATAGGTGGCCTCGACGATGCCCTCGTCCTACGCGCCGCTCGCGGCGACCGGTACCTTCGCCCTGATCGCCTGGGTGATCGCGATTCCCCTGGCTGGGGCCGCGATCCTGCTGCTCGGGGGGCGCCGGACGAACCGCTTCGGCCACCTGCTCGGCTGCGCGGCCTCGGTCGGCTCGTTCGTCCTCGGCGCGGTGCTCTTCTTCGCGCTGCTCGGCAAGCCGGGCGATCAGCGCTCGTACGACCAGCACGTCTACACCTGGGTCCCGGTGCCCGGCTTCAGCGCCGACGCCGGGTTCCACCTGGATCAGCTCTCGATCATCTTCGTGCTGCTGATCACCGGGGTGGGCTCGCTGATCCACATCTACTCGGTCGGCTATATGGCCCACGACGAGCAGCGGCGCAAGTTCTTCGCGTACCTGAACCTGTTCCTCGCCGCGATGCTCGTGCTCGTGCTGGCCGACAACTACCTGCTGCTCTACGCCGGCTGGGAGGGCGTGGGCCTGGCCTCGTACCTGCTGATCGGGTTCTGGCAGCACAAGCCCTCGGCGGCGGTGGCGGCCAAGAAGGCGTTCATCGTCAACCGGGTCGGCGACGTCGGCCTCTCCCTGGCCGTGATGCTCATGTACACCACCTTCGGCAGCTTCGCCTTCGGCCCGGTGTTCAACGGCGTGTCCGGGGCCAAGACCGGCACGCTCACCGCGATCGGCCTGCTGCTGCTGCTCGGCGCCTGCGGCAAGAGCGCGCAGTTCCCGCTGCAGTCCTGGCTCGGCGACGCGATGGAGGGCCCGACCCCGGTCAGCGCCCTGATCCACGCCGCGACCATGGTGACCGCGGGCGTCTACCTGATCGTGCGCTCCAACGCGATCTTCGACGCCGCGCCGAACGCCCGCCTGGTGGTCACCATCGTGGGCGCGGTCACACTGATGCTCGGTGCGATCATCGGTTGCGCGAAGGACGACATCAAGAAGGCGCTGGCCGGCTCGACCATGTCGCAGATCGGCTACATGGTCCTGGCCGCGGGACTCGGCCCGATCGGCTACGTCTTCGCGATCATGCACCTGGTCACGCACGGCTTCTTCAAGGCCGGCCTGTTCCTCGGCGCCGGCTCGGTGATGCACGGCATGAACGACGACGTGAACATGCGCCACTACGGCGCCCTGCGCAAGTTCATGCCGTGGACCTACGTCACCTTCGGCCTCGGCTACCTCGCCATCATCGGCTGCCCGCCGTTCTCCGGGTACTGGTCCAAGGACAAGATCATCGAGGCCGCGTTCAGCCAGGGCGGAACCAGCGGCTGGATCCTCGGCTGCACCACCCTGCTCGGCGCGCTGATCACCGCGTTCTACATGACCCGGGTGATGCTGATGACCTTCTTCGGCCAGAAGCGCTGGGTCGCCGACGAGCAGGGGCACGAGCCGCACCCGCACGAGTCGCCCTGGGTCATGGTGGTCCCGATGGCCGTGCTGGCGGTCGGATCCGTGGCCGCGGGCGCCCTGTTCTCCTACCACAGCGCCTTCGTCAACTGGCTCGAGCCGGTCACCGGCCACAGCGACGGGAGGCTGCCGTTCAGCGACGCGCTGCTGCAGGTGATCACGCTCGCGGTGGTGGCGCTCGGCGTCGCCTACGCCTGGAGCCTCTACGGCCGCCAGGAGGTCCCGGCCCAGGCCCCGGCCGGCGCGTTCGCCACCCGGGCCGCCCGCCGCGACCTGTACGGCGACGCGTTCAACGAGCTCGTGTTCATGCGCACCGGCCAGTACCTGACCAGAGTCCTGGTCTACTTCGACCTCAAGGGCGTGGACGGCGCGGTCAACGGCATCGCCGCGGGCCTCGGCGGCAGCTCCGGCAGGCTGCGCCGGCTGCAGACCGGCTTCGTGCGCTCCTACGCCCTGTCGATGTTCGGCGGCGCCACGCTGCTGATCGCCGCCCTCCTGCTGGTAAGGGGTTAACTCGATGTCCGGCTTCCCCTATCTCACCGTCACGATCGCCTCGCCGCTGCTCGGCGTCGCCGGGATCGCGCTGCTGCCGCGCGGTGCGCAGAAGCGGGCCAGGGAGATCGCCGTCGCGACCTCGCTGATCACCCTGGTGCTCGCGATCGTGGACGCGGTGAAGTTCAACGTCGGCGGGGCGCAGTACCAGCTGACCGAGAGCCACACCTGGATCTCCCAGTTCCACATCGACTACAGCGTCGGGGTGGACGGCATCGCGCTCGTGCTCATCCTGATGACGGCCGTGCTGGTCCCGGTGGTGCTGCTGGCCTCCTGGAACGACGGGAAGAACACGCCACGGGCCTTCTTCGCCCTCATGCTCGTGCTGGAAGTCATGATGATCGGCGTCTTCGCCGCCACCGACGTCTTCCTGTTCTACGTGCTCTTCGAGGCGCTGCTGATCCCCAGCTACTTCCTGATCGGCTCCTACGGCAAGAGCGGCGAGAAGCACCGCTCCTACGCCGCGGTGAAGTTCCTGCTCTACAACCTGCTCGGTGGGCTGCTCATGCTCGCCGCGGTGATCGGCCTGTACGTGGTGGCCAATCGCACGGTGGCCGACCCGTTCGACTTCCCGACCCTCGCGCACGCGGTGGCCACCGGGCAGCTGCACTTCTCCACCGGCGTGGAGCGCTGGCTCTTCCTCGGGTTCTTCATCGCCTTCGCGGTCAAGGCCCCGCTCTGGCCGTTCCACACCTGGCTGCCCGACGCGGCCGCCGAGGCCACCCCGGGCACCGCGGTGCTGCTCGTCGGCGTCCTCGACAAGATCGGCACCTTCGGCATGCTCCGGTTCTGCCTCGAGCTGTTCCCGAGCGCCTCGCACTACTTCACACCGGTGATCCTGGTGCTCGCGGTCATCAGCACGATCTACGGAGCGCTGCTCGCGATCGGGCAGCGGGACATGAAGCGCCTGATCGCCTACACCTCGATCTCGCACTTCGGCCTGATCACCCTCGGCGTGTTCGCCTGGACCGCCCGCGGCCAGGTCGGCGCGACGCTCTACATGGTCAACCACGGCCTTTCCACCGGCGCGCTGTTCCTGCTGGCAGGCTTCCTGATCTCCCGCCGCGGCTCGACCGAGATCGACGCGTACGGCGGAGTGCAGAAGGTGGCGCCGGTGCTGGCCGGGACCTTCCTGCTGGCGGGCCTGAGCTCGCTGGCGCTGCCGGGCCTGAGCTCCTTCGTGAGCGAGTTCCTGGTCCTGGTGGGCACCTTCGAGAAGTACCCGGTGGCCGCGATCTTCGCCGTCACCTCGATCGTGCTCGCCGCGGTCTACATCCTCTGGCTCTATCAGCGCACGATGACCGGACCGGTCACCGCGGCGGTCAGCGGCTTCAAGGACCTGACCCGGCGTGAGCTGGCCGCGGTGGTCCCGCTGCTGGCCCTGATCCTGGTGCTGGGCTTCGCCCCCGGCATCCTGACGAAATACATCAACCCTGCCGTCACCCAGTCGACGTCGCTCCAGGTGACGACGACGCCGCCGCCGTCCATCGCGGCCCAAGCCCAGGGGAGTGACCAGTGAGCGCCCTCGCCGCCACCACGTTCACGGTGCCGCCGGTCGAATTCGGCAAACTCTCGCCGATGCTGATCGCCTTCGGCGCGGCCACCCTCGGCATCCTGGTCGAGGCCCTCGCGCCGCGCGCGCACCGGTACCGGATCCAGGTCGGCCTCGCCCTGGTCGGCATCGCGGCCGCGTTCGGCGCCGTGCTGGCCCTGGCCAAGACCGGCGTGGAGGTGGTCGCGCAAGGCTCGGTCGCCATAGACGGAACCACGCTGTTCCTGCAGGGCACCATCCTGGTCATCGCCTTCGTCGGCTTCCTGGTCATCGCCGAGCGCAAGACCGACCAGAACCAGGACGCCTTCGCCGCGCAGGGCGCCTCGGTGCCCGGCTCCCAGGCCGAGCGCGACACCACCCGCAAGGGCTGGCAGACCACCGAGATCTACCCCCTGCTGATGTTCTCGGTCGGCGGCATGCTGCTGTTCCCGGCGGCCAACGACCTGCTGACCATGTTCGTCGCGCTCGAGGTGCTCTCGCTGCCGCTGTACCTGGTCTGCGGCCTCGCCCGGCACCGCCGGCTGCTCTCGCAGGAGGCCGCGCTCAAGTACTTCCTGCTCGGCGCGTTCTCCTCGGCCTTCTTCCTCTACGGCGCGGCCATGCTCTACGGCTACGCCGGCTCGGTGAACCTGGCCGTGATCGCCCAGCACGTGGCGCACCCCGACGCCGGCTCCACCCTGCTCTACGCGGGCCTGGCCATGCTCGGGGTGGGCCTGCTGTTCAAGGTGGGCGCCGCGCCGTTCCACATGTGGACCCCGGACGTGTATCAGGGCGCGCCGACCCCGGTGACCGGCTTCATGGCCGCCGCCACCAAGATCGCCGCGTTCGGCGCGCTGGTGCGGGTGCTCGACGTCGGCCTCGGCGGCTCGAGCGCCGTCGCCGTCTGGCGTCCGGTGCTCCAGGCCGTGGCCGTGATCACCATGCTGGTCGGCGGCATCCTCGCGCTGACCCAGCGGGACATCAAGCGCATGCTGGCCTACTCCGCCATCCTCAACGCCGGCTACCTGCTGATCGGCGTGACCTCCACGACGGCGCAGGCCAGGGCCGCGGTGCTGTTCTATCTGCCGGTGTACGGCGTCGCCATCATCGGCGCGTTCGCCGTGGTGACCCTGGTGCGTGACGCCGGCGGCGAGGCCACCGACCTGAGCCGCTGGGCGGGTCTGGGCAAACGCGCCCCGATCCCGGCCGCGCTGCTCGCCGTGTTCCTGCTGGCCTTCGCGGGCATCCCGTTCACCAGCATCTTCATCGGCAAGTTCGCCATCTTCCAGGCCGCGCTCAACGCCGGCGCCCCGGCCCTGGTCATCGTGGCCGTACTCGCCAGCGCCCTGGCCGCGTTCTTCTACCTGCGCGTGGTCGTGGTGATGTTCTTCTCCGACCCGCTGCCGGACGGCCCGACCATCGCCCACCCGTCCATCGCGGTCAAGACCGCGCTGGCGGTGGCGGCGTTCGCCACCGTGGCCCTGGGCATCGCGCCCAGCCTGCTGCTGCACCTGGCGAACAACTCCGCGGGCATCCTGGCGAAGTAGTGCGGCGGCCGGGCGGCTGGGGGCGATCCCAGCGGCCCGGCCGCGTGCCATAGGTAGAGGTGCATGCACTAGGTTGGGATTCGGTAAGAGTGGACGACGGGTGACCCGATCGGGTGAGAGGCGAATGGCGTGAGCGTGCAGGTGGCGACCGAACGCGCGGGCAGCCTGCCCTGGGGCCTCGTCACCAGCGACCCCGGGCTGACGGCCCGGGTGCGCGCCGGCCTGACCGAGGTCGAGGATCTGCTCACCCGCTGCGCGCACAGTGACCACCCGCTGATCCGCGAGGCCGCCACCCATCTCGTGGCCGCCGGCGGCAAGCGGTTCCGCCCCCTGCTCACGCTGGTCGCCGCCGAGTTCGGCGAGCCCACCGCGGAGCAGGTCATCGTGGCCGGATGTGTGGTGGAGCTGACCCACCTGGCCACGCTGTACCACGACGACGTCATGGACGAGGCCGCGCTGCGCCGGGGCGTGCAGACCGCGAACGCCCGCTGGGACAACACGATCGCGATCCTCACCGGGGACTACCTGTTCGCCAAGGCCTCGATGCTGCTGGCCGACCTCGGCCCGGAGGCGGTGCGCCTGCAGGCCGCGACCTTCGAGCGTCTGGTGACCGGTCAGATCAACGAGTGCCTCGCCCCCGACCCGGACGAGACGGCGATCGACCACTACCTGCGCGTGCTCGAGGACAAGACCGGCTCGCTGATCGCCACCTCGGCCCGCTTCGGCGCCCTGCTCTCCGGCGCGGGACCGACCGTGGTCGAGCAGCTCACCCGCTTCGGCGAGACCTTCGGCGTGGCCTTCCAACTCGCCGACGACATCATCGACATCGCCGGCGAGGCCGAGCAGTCCGGCAAACTCCCCGGCACCGACCTGCGCGAGGGCGTGCCGACCCTTCCCACCCTCTACGCCCTGGCCTCGACCGACCCCGAGTCCGCGCGTCTACGGGAACTGCTCTCCGCCCCCATCGAAGACGACGCCCTCATCATCGAGGCCCTCGACGCCCTGCGCACCCACGCCGCCATGGACCAGGCCCGCGCCACCACCCTCCGCTACGCCGACGAAGCCCGCTCCATGCTCGACGGCCTCCCCGACATCCCCGCCCGCGACGCCCTCTACGCCCTCTGCGACCTGGTCCACTCACGCACCGTCTGACGCGTCGGCGGCGGGGCGACCCGACTGATCAGGGGCCACCTGCGCAACCGCCCGTCCGGCCGCGATGTCTGAAACCCGCTAGAGCTTGCGCTCCGAGGGGCGCATGATGGAGGTATGACTTCCACGGCGGCGTTGACGGACGAGCACCGGTATCAGGCGGTGCGGGGGCGTGATCCGCGGTTCGACGGGGTGTTCTTCACGGCTGTGACCAGCACCGGGATCTACTGCCGGCCGAGTTGTCCGGCGACCACGCCGAAGCGGGAGAACGTGCGATTCTACGCTTCCTCGGCGGCGGCGCAGGGGGCCGGGTTCCGGGCCTGTCGGCGGTGTCGGCCGGATGCGGTGCCGGGGTCTTCGGAGTGGAACGCGCGGGCGGACGTGGTGGGGCGGGCGATGCGGCTGATCAACGACGGGGTGATCGACCGGGAAGGCGTGGGCGGGCTGGCCGCGCGGCTCGGGTACAGCGAGCGGCAGGTGCAGCGGCATCTGATCGCCTCGCTCGGCGCCGGGCCGCTCGCGCTGGCTCGGGCGCAGCGGGCGCACACGGCCCGGGTGTTGCTGCAGACGACGTCGCTCACGGCGGCGGACGTCGCCTTCGCGGCCGGGTTCGCGAGTGTGCGGCAGTTCAACGACACGATCCGCGAGGTGTACGCGGCCACGCCCACCGCGCTGCGGGAGAGCATCTCCCGCGCGGCCACGCGTGCCGCGGCGGCTGACGCGAGCGCCGCGGGCGGTACCGGGGTGGCGCTGCGGTTGGCCTACCGCGAGCCGTACGCGCGCGGGCACGTGTTCGACTTCCTCGGCGCCCGTGCGATTCCCGGGATCGAGGAGATGGTCGGGCCGCCGGGTGCGCGGGTGTATCGGCGTACGCTGCGATTCGAGCACGGTCCTGGGATCGTCGAGGTGCACGAGCAGGTAACCGGCGGGGCCTGGCTGGAGTGCCGGCTGGACCTGGCCGACCTGCGCGGGTTCACCGCCGCGATCGGGCGGGTGCGGCGGCTGTTCGACCTCGACGCCGATCCGGTGGCGGTGGGCGAGAGCTTCGCCGCCGACCCGATCCTGGGGCCGCTCGCGCGCAAGAACCCGGGCCTGCGCTCGGTCGGCGCGGCGGAGCCGCAGGAGATGGCGATCCGGGCGGTGCTCGGGCAGCAGATCACGGTCGCCGCGGCCCGCACGCTCGGGGGCAAGCTCGTGGCCGCGCGCGGCGAGCCGTTGGCGCGCCCCGGCGGCGCACTGACGCACCTGTTCCCCACGGCCGCCGACCTCGCCGAGGCCGACTTCGCCGAACTCGGCATGCCCGGGTCCCGCAAGGAGACGCTGCGCACGGTCAGCCGGGCGCTGGCCGACGGCAGCCTGCGGCTCGATCCGGGCGCCGACCGGGAGCAGGCGCAGCGGGAACTGCTGGCCCTGCGCGGCATCGGTCCGTGGACGGCGGGCTACCTGCGCATGCGGGCCCTGAGCGACCCGGACGTGCTGCTGCCCGGCGACGTGGTGATCAAGTCGGCGCTGCGCCGGGCCGGGCTCGGGCCCGAGGAGACGCAGCGCTGGCATCCCTGGGCCTCATACGCGATCCACTACCTCTGGAGTGACTCATGAACAGCACGATCTACACCACGATGAACAGCCCCGTCGGCGAACTCGTCCTGGCGGGCGTGCGCGCGGACTCGGCGCCCGGCGGCGTCGCGCTCAGCAGCGTGAAGATGGAGAAGTGGAAGGGCGAGGTACGCATCGAACCGGGCTGGCGGTACGAGCCGGACGCGTTCGCGCACGCAGTGAGCCAACTCCAGGCGTACTTCGCGGGCGACCTCAAGGAGTTCGACCTCGCCTTCGCGACGCACGGCACGCCGTTCCAGGAGCGGGTGTGGGCCGCCCTGCGCGAGATCCCCTACGGCGCCACGACGACCTACGGCGCCATCACCGCGGAACTCGGCTACGAGCGGGTGCAGGCGCGCGCGGTGGGCAGCGCGGTCGGCTCGAACCCGCTCGGCATCGTCGTCCCCTGCCACCGCGTCCTCGGCGCCAAGGGCGCGCTGACCGGCTACGCGGGAGGGCTGGAGAACAAGGAGGCGTTGCTGGTGCTGGAGGGCGTGTTGCCGCAGTCACTGGTGTGACGAATAGCCACGTACGTGACCGGAATGAGCTGGTGTGCCGCGGGCCGGTACCGGATAATCGCCGCTCATGGGTGGGATATCGAAGAGCACGGTGCGCGTTCCGCGGTGGCTGAAGCGGATCGAGCGCGCGGAGTACAGGCGGCAGCGGAGCTGGCTGAGCAAGCTGATCCGGGTGAAGCCGGCCGCCGATCTGGACGCGGCGCTGCGCGAGTCCGACCGGCGGCTGCGTTGGGATGCGAGCTTCTTCGCGGTCACGGCGGCCGTCGAGCTGCTCAACGTCTGGCTCGACGGCCGTGGAGAGCAGGCGGGCCGGTGGTCTTCCTGCGCGAACATGCTGCCGTTCGTCTGGATCTTCTTCTCCGACGCGATCGGATCGACGGATCGCTGGCTCGGTGTCCTGATGCACCGCGCGAACAATCCGGGGGGAGTGGGGCCGGAGTGGGTGGCGCGGCAGGGCTCGATTCGACGGCGGCACCGGCTGGAGAAGATACCGCCGGCGGCGTCGATCGTGGTGATCGTCGCGACCATTCCGGTGACGCACGCGCTCTATCACCCGCACGCGGGGGACGTGAGCCGAATCCAGGTCGAGCTGTCCACCATCGCCGTGATGTTCTTGCTCGACGCCCTCTCCTTCGCGGTCGGCCTGCGGCGGGTGAACCGCCGGTGTTTCGCGACCGTGTGCACGGCCCTGTACGCGGCCGAGGCGGAACTGGCGGCTGGTCAGGCGCCGGGCGCGGGCGCCGGCGCGATCGAGGACGCGGAGCCCTCCGACGCGATCAGCTGGGTGACCACGGGCTGAGGCTCGGCCTGCGCGTTGCGGGCCGCCTGGCGCAGGCCGTCCCAGGTGAGCACGACCAGCGCCACCCACACGATGCCGAAGCCGATCCACTCGCTGCCCGGCACGGTCTCGTGCACCACGAACACGCCGCAGGCCAGCTGCAGGATCGGGGCGAGGAACTGGAGCAGGCCGACGGTGGACAGCGGCAGCCGGTTGGTGGCCCCGGCGAACAGCAGCAGCGGGACCAGGGTGACCACGCCGGCGAGGGTCAGCAGCAGGGTGACGTGCCAGGCGGCGTGGCCGTACGCGGCGGTGCCCTCGGCCTGAACGAAGATCAGGTAGCCGAGGGCGGGCAGGAACTGGAACGCGGACTCGACCGCCATCGACTCCTGCGCGGGGACCTGGGCGAGCTTCTTGCACAGCCCGTAGCTGCCGAACGAGGCAGCGAGCACGAGCGCGATCCAGGGCAGGTGGCCGTAGGTGATGGCGAGTTCGACCACCGCCGCGGCGCCGATGCCGACGGCGAGCCACTGCACCGGGCGCAGCCGCTCCTTGAGGATCGCCACGCCGAAGACGATGGTGACCAGCGGGTTGAGGAAGTAGCCGAGCGAGGTCTCGATCACGTGCCCGGCGTTGACCGCCCAGATGTAGGTGCCCCAGTTCACCGTGATCAGGGCGGCGCCGACGCCCAGCAGGGCGATCTTGCGCGGTGAGCGGCGCAGCTCGGCGAACCAGGACCAGTGCTTGCGCACGAGCAGCAGCACCGCCACGGCCACCAGCGACCAGACCATCCGGCTGGCCAGGATCTCCAGCGCCCCGGCGGGCTTGAGCAGCGGCCAGTACAGCGGGAAGGCGCCCCACAGTCCGTAGGCGCCGATGCCGTATATCAGTCCACGCCGCTGTTCCGTCACAGGTGAGAGTGTAATTGGATTATTACCGCACTGGTACTGCGGGTGGAGACGGGCGGAGGCACGCGGGGCGCTCTGGTACCAGGTCGGGCGCGGTGTGGTACCTCGAATCCCCGCGCGCTCCGATCCGGTGGTACCGGCCCGGCGGCGACAGTGTTCCTGAAAGCAAGGTGTTCCCCGTCAGCACGATTCGCCACCGGCCGCACGATGCGGCCACAAGCTCCGGAGCGTAGAGATGTCCTCTTCCGTGTCCCAGGCCCTGATCGTCAACGCGCTCGTGCTCGGCTCGGTGCTGGCCACCGACCTCGGCCCGGCCCGCAAGGTCGGCAGGGCCCGGATCCTGCGGCCGCTGATCGTGGCCGCGGTCATCGTCCCGCTCTTCGTCAAGGCCCCGGCCACCTCCGGCACGGGTCTGGTCCTGGAGATCGCCGGAGTGCTGCTCGGTGTGGTGTGCGGGCTCGCCGCCGCCGCGCTGATGCGGGTGCGCCGCTCACCGGAGACCGGCAAGCCGGTCTCCCGGGCCGGGTGGGGTTACGCGACGCTGTGGACGACCGTGATCGGTGCCCGCGCCGCCTTCTCCTACGGCTGCCAGTACTGGTTCCCGACGCAGCTGCTGCACTTCGGCGAGGCGCACCGGCTCACCGTCGCGGCGCTGACCGACGCGCTGGTCTTCATGGCGATCGCGATGCTACTGGCCCGCACCCTCGGCCTGGCCGCCCGCGCCGCCCGGATCCCGGCTGAGACCGAGGCCGCGACCGACACCGCCGCCGAGGCTCCGGCCAAGGCCTCCAGCCTGGTCTGAGTCCGCTTCACCCTCTCGTGTGTACCCCCGTCGGATGACGGGGGTACACACGTTTGCGGGCCATTGCTCTAGGGTGTCCGGATTGTGAGTCATGTCAGCGTACTCAGTTCAGCGGCGGGTTCAGCGGCGGGTTCATGGGCCGGTTCCGTGGCCGGCTCGGTGGCCGTGGGCGCCCTGGCCGCCTTGGCCGGGGTCTACGCCGGGCCGCGGGTGCCGCGGCGAACGAACCTGGACTGGGCCATGGGCGCCGCGATCGTGGCCGCCGCGACCGCCGCGGGCTGGGGATTGCTGCACACCCGGCTGCTCGCCACGATGACCCCGTTCGTGCTGGTCACCTATCTCGCCGGGGAATGGCGAACGCGCCGGGCGGCGCATGGTGCCTCGCCCGACGCGTTCGACTGATCCGTCAGAGACCTGCGAGTGACTCGCGTCCGATCCGCGAGTAGCCCTCAGCCCTCCTCAGCCCTCCTCGTCGCCCTCGCGCGGGAGCAGGCGGTAGGACGGGTTGGTCATGGCCAGGTAGCCCTCGGTCTCGCCGACCATGCCCTCGACTCTTATCTTCGCCCCCGGCTCGATGCCCGGGATCGAGCGGCGGCCGAGGAAGACCAGCGTGATGCCGCCGGTCTCGTCGTAGAGCTCGGCCTCGAGCGCCGGGGAGCCGGAGACCGGGCCGACGTAGACCGAGCGGATCCGGCCCTCGAGGGTGGCCCGGTTGCGCCAGCGCACCTCGCGCACCGCGATCGGCGTGTGCGGGTCCTGGCCCTCGTCCTCCTGCTCGGGCAGGCACTCGGTGTCCAGCAGCATCTTCTTGGTGCGCCGGGCCGGGCGGGTCGGGCGCGGGCCGACGCCCGGGCGGCCGGAGTCCGGGCCGGTCGGGGTGTCGTGGCCGGTGTCCATCTCCTCGATCGCCTCGACCACGTCGAAGGGCACGATCATGGCCGCCACGTGCGGCAGCCGGGAGACCGCGGAGGCGATCTTGTCGGCGGTACGGTCGTGCAGCAGCCGGCTGGTGATGGCGAACGCGCGCCGCGGCAGCATGATGGTGACCTCGGTGTTCGACTCCTCGGCGGTGCGCGCGGCCAGTTCCGCCGCCGCGCGCCGCAGCCGGCGGTCCGGCACCTCGATCACCTCGAGCGGGACGTCCGCCGCGTTGGAGGCGTCCCAGCGCTTGCGCAGGTGCTCGGCGTGCTTGGAGTCGATCATCAGGTGCACGGCGCGCAGCTCCACCGGACGCAGCGAGCGCGCGTACCGCAGGGCCTTGACCACGGCCAGGTCGACCGAGTCCACCAGGACGAGCACGGTGTTGCGGGTGAGCGTCGGCACGGTGGCGCTGGCCGGGGCGCCGGCCAGGGCGGCGGCCTCCCTGCGGTAGCGCTCGTTCAGCTTGATCAGCGCGAACACGCCGATCGGGAAGATCACCACGACCAGCCAGGCGCCCTCGGTGAACTTGAACACCGCGAAGATGAGCACGACCGCGGCGCTCAGGATGCAGGCCGTGCCGTTGATCACCAGCTTGATCGCGCGGTTCTTCTCGTTGCGCCGGGAGTGGTACCGGTACAGGCCGGCCGCGGCCATGGTGAAGCCGGTGAACACGCCGATGGCGTAGAGCGAGACCAGCCGGGTCAGGTCGCCGTCGGTCGCGATCAGCAGCAGCAGGGACAGGCCCGCGAGCACGATGATGCCGTTGGAGAAGGACAGCCGGTGGCCGCGGTGCAGGAACTGGCGCGGCAGGAACGAGTCCTCGGCCACGAACGAGGCCAGGAACGGGAAGCCGTTGAACGAGGTGTTGCCGCCGGTGTACAGGATCAGCGCGGTGGCCAGCTGCACGATGGTGAGCATCACGTTGCCGAACGCGTTGTGGCCCCAGATCAGGCTGGAGAGCTGGCCGATCACGGACGGGCTGCCGCTGCTGTAGGGCGTCGACTGGGTCTTCCAGGCCAGGATCGAGACGGAGAGCACCAGCAGGCCCAGCATCAGCGACATCCAGAACATGGACTTGCGCGCGTTGCTGCCGTTGGGCTTGCGGAAGACCGACACGCCGTTGGAGATCGCCTCGAGGCCGGTCAGCGAGGAACCGCCGTTGGCGAAGGCGCGCAGCAGACCGGAGATCGCGGCGAAGGTGAGGATCGCGTGGGTGCCCGCACCGGCGTCCAGCGAGTTGCCGAGGGCGCCGCCGTAGCGGGTGTCGTGGAAGTTGTTCGCCTGGGGCAGGTCGCCGATGATCAGCCGGATCAGGCCCGCGATGGCGGTCAGGCCGATCATCGTCACGTAGAAGTACATCGGGAACGCGAAGGCGCGGCCGGCCTCGCGGATGCCGCGCAGGTTGCCGTAGCACAGCAGGCAGACCATGAACACGGAGATCCACAGGCTCCAGCCGGTGATGTCCACGTTGAAGGTCAGCGAGAGCCAGGAGGAGACGGCGATGGTGCCGGCCGAGATCTGCACGGCCACGGTCACGACGTAGTCGATCAGCAGCGCGACCGCGGCGACCTGGGCCACCTTCACGCCGAACTGCTCGCGCGCGACCACGTAGGAGCCGCCCGCCTTCGTGTACACGGAGACGACGTCGCGGTAACACAGCGTCAGGACGATCAGCAGGACCAGGATGACCGCGGTGATCGGCATGACCAGGGCGAAGCCGGCCAGGCCGAAGACCGGGATGAGCTGGGTGAGCATCTGCTCCGTGCCGTACGCGGAGGAGGAGATGCAGTCCGGCGCGAGCACGCCGAGGGCGACCGGGCGGGAGAGCTTCTCGCCGTAGAGCTGGTCGTTGACCAGGGGCTTGCCCAGGAACTTGCGTTTGACCCGATAGCCGAGGCTCTCGGGGATGTACACCGCCGTAGCGGACAGCGCGGGCGGTTGCGCCTGGATGTCGGTGCCCGCGCCGGCCGCCCCCGTGGTCGAGGTGCTCATGGTTCCCGTTGCCTCTGCTCGCTCAATCCTGCCCTCGGGCCCCTAGCCCGCTTCGGTACCGGCGGGCAAGAGGTTTTGCCTCCTGTTCACGCCTTTGGCGACTTTCTCATGCCCATACCAAGGATCGTTCCTACCACCCTGCTGGTCCGTTCATCCACTTGTGGGGTGAGGAGCGGGGTGAGAACTGTGCGAGAAGAATTGAGTTAGGCCGAAGGAGTTACCGGTCCGTGTCCTTTCCGGAATTCCTCCCTGGGGACACGGGCGGTGATTTCCTACTCTACGACGGCGCGTTCCGGCGCTCCGACGGTCCAGGTGTCCGCCCCGGCCAGCAACGCGCCGAGGTCGGGTGCTTGCGAACCGTATCCGGAGGCTGCCAACTGCTGGTCCATCAGGTCGTCGTACGTGGGCCGCGACACACTGCGGAAAACGCCGACCGGAGTGGGTGAGAGGGAGGCCGGATCCTGCAGCCGGGCGACCGCGAAGGCGTAGGACGGGTCCTGCAGGGTCGGGTCGTGCAGCACCGCCGGACGCTCGTCGGACGCGTCCACCGCGGCCAGTGTGCCGCGTGCGGCGTCCCAGACCACCTTGCGTTCGCCGAAGGCCAGCGGGGCGCCGGGCTCGAGCCGCAGCAGGTGGGCCTCGCGCTCGCCCGGGGCCTTGAGGTGCTCGAAGGCGTTGTCGTTGAAGATGTTGCAGTTCTGGTAGATCTCCACCAGGGCGGTGCCCTTGTGCTGCGCGGCCGCGGTGAGCACCGCGGTCAGGTGCTTGCGGTCGGAGTCGATGGTGCGCGCGACGAAGGTGGCCTCGGCCCCGAGCGCCACGGAGATCGGGTTGAACGGCGCGTCCAGCGAGCCGTACGGGGTCGACTTGGTGACCTTGCCCGGCTCCGAGGTGGGGGAGTACTGGCCCTTGGTCAGGCCGTAGATCCGGTTGTTGAACAGCAGGATCTTCAGGTTCACGTTGCGCCGCAGCGCGTGGATGAGGTGGTTGCCGCCGATCGAGAGCGCGTCGCCGTCACCGGTGACCACCCACACCGACAGGTCGGTGCGGCTCGCGGCCAGCCCGGTGGCGATCGCCGGGGCCCGGCCGTGGATCGAGTGCATGCCGTAGGTGTTGAGGTAGTACGGGAAGCGGGAGGAGCAGCCGATGCCGGAGACGAACACGATCTTCTCGCGCTCCAGGCCAAGGCTCGGCAGGAAGCTCTGCACCGCGGCCAGCACCGCGTAGTCCCCGCAGCCGGGGCACCAGCGCACCTCCTGGTCGGACTTGAAGTCCTTGGCGACCGGCGCGCCGTTCTTGACGGTCACATCGAGCATGGTTTCAGGCCCCTTCGACCTCGAGCAGGATCCGCTGGATCTCCTCGGCCAACTCGGTGGAGGTGAACGGAAGCCCGCGCACCTTGTTGTAGCCGGTCGCGTCCACCAGGTAGCGGGCCCGGATCAACAGGGCCAGCTGACCCAGGTTCATCTCCGGGATCAGCACCCGGTCGTAGCGCGCGAGCAGCTCGCCGAGGTTGGGCGGGAACGGGTTGAGGTGGCGCAGGTGCGCGTGCGCGACCTGGCCGCCGTGCTCGCGCACCAGCCGGCACGCGGCCTGCGCCGGGCCGTAGGTGGAGCCCCAGCCGAGCACCAGCAGCCGCGCCGCGCCGGACGGGTCGTCCGCCTCGATCGGGGCGATGCTCTGGGCGATCCCGGCCACCTTCGCGGCCCGGGTGCGCACCATGTGGTCGTGGTTGGCCGGGTCGTAGGAGATCTCGCCGGTGACGTCGGCCTTCTCCAGGCCGCCGATCCGGTGCTCGAGGCCCGGGGTGCCGGGCAGCGCCCAGGGCCGGGCCAGGGTGTGCGGGTCGCGCTGGTAGGGCAGGAACGGCGAGCCCTGGTACTCCTCCGCGCGGGCGAAGCGCACGGTGAGGTCCGGCAGGTCCTCGACCTCCGGGATGCGCCAGGGCTCGGAGCCGTTGGCCAGGTAGCCGTCCGAGAGCAGGAACACCGGAGTGCGGTAGGTCAGCGCGATCCTGGCCGCCTCGAGCGCGGCGTCGAAGCAGTCGGCGGGCGAGCGCGGAGCCACGATCGGCACCGGCGACTCGCCGTTGCGCCCGAACATGGCCTGGAGCAGGTCGGCCTGCTCGGTCTTGGTGGGCAGGCCGGTCGAGGGCCCGCCGCGCTGGATGTCGCAGATGATCAGCGGCAGCTCGAGCGAGACGGCCAGGCCGATCGCCTCCGACTTCAGCGCCACGCCGGGACCCGAGGTGGTGGTCACGCCCAGGGCTCCGCCGTAGGAGGCGCCGAGGGCCGCGCCCACCGCCGCGATCTCGTCCTCGGCCTGGAAGGTGCGCACGCCGAAGGCCTTGTGCTTGGCCAGCTCGTGCAGGATGTCCGAGGCCGGGGTGATCGGGTAGGAGCCGAGGAACAGCTCGAGCCCGCTGCGCTGCGCCGCCGCGACCAGCCCGTAGGCCAGCGCCGGGTTGCCGGAGATGTTGCGGTAGCGGCCCGGCGGGAGCGCGGCCGGGGCCACCTCGTAGGAGACCTCGAACTCCTCGGTGGTCTCGCCGAAGTTCCAGCCGGCCTGGAACGCGGCCCGGTTGGCCGCGATGATCTCGGGGCGGCGGGCGAACTTCTGCTCGAGGAAGCGCAGGGTCTGGTCCACCGGGCGGTGGTAGAGCCAGGAGAGCAGGCCGAGCGCGTACATGTTCTTGGCCCGCTCCGCCTCCTTGCGCGAGAGCGGGTGCCCGTCCAGCGCCTTGACGGTCTGTGAGGTCAGCGCCACCCGGTGTACCCGGTAGCCGTCGAGAGAGCCGTCGTGCAGCGGGTCCGCGGCGTAGCCGACCTTCTTCAGGGCCCGGTCGGTGAACTCGTCGGTGTTGACGATCACCGTGCCGCCGCGCGGCACGGCCTTGAGGTTGGTCTTGAGCGCGGCCGGGTTCATCGCCACCAGCACGTCCGGCGCGTCGCCCGGGGTGAGGATGTCGTGGTCGGCGAAGTGCAGCTGGAACGCGGAGACCCCGGGCAGGGTGCCGGCGGGGGCGCGGATCTCGGCCGGGAAGTCGGGCAGGGTGGACAGGTCGTTGCCGTACGCGGCGGTCTCCTGGGTGAAGCGGTCACCCGTCAGCTGCATACCGTCGCCCGAGTCCCCGGCGATCCGGATCACCACCCGATGGAGGGACTCCACCGGCTTGCCGCCGGGCGAGTCCCGCTCCGCGTCAGCCGGGTCCGTGCCCGTCTCGGCCGTCTGCAACGCCATCGCCATTCACCGTCTTCCGTCGAGCGGATTTGTGAAGCCGCGTACACATCGCGTGAGAGCATCGTACGCCTGAGCACCCTTCAGATCACAGATCAGCACTGCTTCAGCACTGCTCGAGTCGGGTGCTCGGGCCGGTCCGGCCCCGTCGGCGGACGGGTGGTCTCCGTGCGGCTCCGCACGCTTGCGTAGGCTGCCCTGAGACGGCCGGTACGCTTGTGCGACGAGGTCGGGCCGGGCAGGAGTGGCGGGAGTCGAAAGATGAAAGACACGACGTACTACTCCGCGTACTCCATCGTCGGTATCCTCACCTTGCTCGGAGTTTTCTTCGTGGCCGCCGCGTTCCTGGCGAACCGGCTCCTGTCCCCGCTGCGCCCGACCCCGGAGAAACAGCTCAGTTACGAATGCGGCGTGGACCCGGTGGGATCCGGTTGGGCACATACGCACGTCCGCTACTACATCTATGGCTATCTCTACGTCATCTTCGCGGTCGACTCGGTGTACCTGTTCCCGTGGGCGACCGTGTTCGCGGCGCCCGGGTTCCGCGGGGCGACGCTGGTGGAGATGTTCGTGTTCCTCGGATTCCTCGCCGTGGGAATCCTCTACGCCTATAAGAAGGGCGTGCTGACGTGGCTGCAGCAGTGACGCGGACCGGTGCGCCGGTGCCGCTCGGGATGCCGGCCCCCGCCCCCGCGGACGACGACCGGCGCTTCGGCTCGGCCTTCGAGCTCGCGCCGAAGCCGATCAAACTCGTGCTCAACTGGGGCCGGCGCTACTCGCTGTGGGTGTTCAACTTCGGCCTTGCCTGTTGTGCGATCGAGTTCATCGCCGCGTCGATGGCCCGGCACGACTTCATCCGGCTCGGCGTGATCCCGCTCGCGCCGGGTCCGCGCCAGGCCGACCTGATGGTGGTCTCCGGCACGGTCAGCGACAAGATGGCCCCGGCGGTCAAGCGCCTGTACGAGCAGATGCCCGAGCCCAAGTACGTGATCTCCTTCGGCTCCTGCGCCAACTGCGGCGGGCCGTACTGGGACTCGTACTGCGTGACCAAGGGCGTGGACCAGATCATCCCGGTGGACGTCTACGTGCCCGGCTGCCCGCCGCGGCCGGAGGCGCTGCTGCAGGGGATCGTGAAGCTGCAGGAGCGGATCGCGCAGGAGCGGGTGGGTCCGGGCCGGGCCAAGCCGGCCAGGCCGGTCAAGCCGCTGGCACCCGCGCCGCCGATCGCGCCGGCGCCGTCCGGCCCGCCGCCGCTGCCCGCGCCGCCGAACGCCGCGGCCTCGGTGGCCGAGCCGACCACGCCGATCGCGCCGGTCGAGCAGGCCGCGCCGGTGGAGCCGACCGTGCCGGTGGAGCAGGCCGGGCCCGAAGCGACGGTGCCCAGTGCGCCCGCCGCGCCGAGCGCGCCGCCCCGGCCGTCCACCGACCAGCCGACCGAGCAATTGCCGGTCGTCCCCGCCGAGGTGACCGTGCCGCTCCCGCCGGTGCGCCGCCGCCCGCCGCGCCGGCGCTACTTCCGGGAGCTGCGCAAGGCCAGGGACCACGGGATGGACCTGTTCGAACAGGCGGTCGAGGACCAGGCCTGGGAGCACGAAGATGACCGCTGAGAACCTCGACCGGATCAGGGCCGTGCTGGGCGAGTCGGCCGAGGTGCTCGAGCAGTACGACCGCGTGCTCGCCACCGTCCCGGCCGAAGGCTGGGTCGCCGCCCTGACCGCCGCGCGCGACGGGCTCGGCGCCGACTTCCTGGACTGGCTCACCGGCGTCGACGAGCTCGAACAGGGCTACCTCGTGGCCGCGTTCGTCTGCGCCACCGGCGACCGGGCCGAGGGGCTCGGGCGCGCGCAGGGGCTGATCCTGCGCACCCGCGTGCCCAAGAACGCCGAGGGCCGGGCCGAGCTGGCCACCGCCACCGGCGTCTACCGCGGCGCCGCCTGGCACGAGCGCGAGACCTTCGAGATGTTCGGGATCGACTTCACCGGCCACCCCGACCTCAAGCCGCTGCTGCTGCCGGACGGCTTCGAGGGCCACCCGCTGCGCAAGGACTTCGTGCTGGCCTCGCGGGTGGCCAAGGCCTGGCCCGGGGCGAAGGAGCCGGGGGAGTCGGAGCACCACGCCGCCTCGCCCGGACGTCGCCGTATGCTGCCGCCCGGGGTGCCCGGCGAGGAGTGGCTCAAGCCCTACCGGCCCGCGTCCGAGTCCACTTCCGCGTCCGCGCCGGCGGAGTCCGAGCCCGCGTCCGCGCCGGAGTCCGACTCCGGCCCGGCCGCGACGGAAGCCGAGGGCACCGCATGAGCTCTCTGAGCTGGTGGCTCGAGGTCGCGCTGCGCATCGTCGTCATCTTCGCCGCGTTCCTGGTGGTCCCCCTGGTGGTGGGTCAGATGGAGCACAAGGCCATGGCGCACATGCAGGGCCGGCTCGGACCGATGGAGGCGGGCGGCTTCCACGGCTGGGCGCAGCTGATCGCCGACGGGGTGAAGTTCGCCCAGAAGGAGTCGGTGGTCCCGGACGCGGCCGACCGCACCGTCTTCCAGATCGCCCCGGCCGTCGCGCTCATCCCGTACCTGCTCGCGCTGCTGGTCATCCCGATCGGCCCGGGCACGCAGGTGGGCGTGGCGCTCGACCTCGGCCTGTTCTTCGCGCTCGCGGTGATGGGCCTGGCCGTGATCGGTCCGCTGATGGCCGGCTGGTCCAGCGGCAACAAGTACTCGCTGCTCGGCGGCCTGCGCTCGGCCGCGCAGCTGATGGCCTATGAGCTGCCGATGCTGCTCTCGGCCGCGTCGGTGGCGATGGCGGCGGGCACGCTCTCGCTGCCCGGCATCCTCGACGCCTGGCACTGGTACTGGCTGCCCTGGCAGCTGATCGGCGGCTTCGTCTTCTTCACCGCCGGCCTGGCCGAGCTCCAGCGCCCGCCGTTCGACATGCCGGTGGCCGACTCCGAGCTCATCTTCGGCGCGTTCACCGAGTACACCGGCCTGCGCTTCGCGCTGTTCCTGCTCGCGGAGTACGCCGGAATCGTGGTGCTGTGCCTGCTGACCTCGGTGCTCTACCTCGGCGGCTGGCACGGCCCGTTCGCCGAGCAGCACCTCGGCTGGGTCTGGACCCTGGTCAAGACCTTCCTGCTGGCCTTCGTGGTGATCTGGCTGCGGGTCAGCTATCCCCGGCTGCGGGCCGACCAACTGCAGAAATTCGCCTGGACGGTGCTGATCCCGCTGTCTCTGGCCCAGCTCGCGATCACCGGAGTGGTGAGGGTGCTGTGACCGACGAGATTCCCGAGAACGAGGGCGCCGGCCGGCGGAAGCTGCCGGGCGCCGGACTGGCCCAGGGCCTGGCGACCACGTTCAAGACGATGGTCACCAAATCGCACACGCGGCAGTATCCGGACGTCGCGCCGGAGCTGCCCCCGCGCACCCGCGGTGTGATCGCGCTAATCGAGGAGAACTGCACCTCCTGCATGCTCTGCGCGCGCGAGTGCCCGGACTGGTGCATCTACATCGACTCGCACAAGGAGACGATCCCGGCGCCCACCGCGGGCGGGCGCGAGCGCAGCCGCAACGTGCTCGACCGCTTCGCCATCGACTTCTCGCTGTGCATGTACTGCGGCATCTGCATCGAGGTGTGCCCCTTCGACGCGCTCGAGTGGTCGCCGGAGTTCGAGTACGCCGAGTACGACATCAGGGAGATGCTGCACGAGAAGCCGCGGCTGGGGCAGTGGGTCGAGAGCGTCCCGCCGCCGCCCGCCCTCGACGACGCGGCCGAGGACCCGAAGGAGATCTCGCTGGCGCAGAAGGCCGCGGCCAAGAAGCAGGCAGCTCTGGACGCGGCCGCGCAGCAGGAGGGGACGGCGGATGGCGACGCATAGCTACCTCTCGCCCACCGGCGTGGAGATCGCCTTCGTGCTCGTCGGCCTGGTCGTGCTCGGCTCCGGACTGCTGGTGGTCACGCTCAAGAACCTGGTGCACGCCGCGCTCTGGCTGATCGTGTGCATGGGCGGGATCGGGATCGAGTACCTGCTGCTGGGCGCCGAGATGGTGGCCTGGATCCAGGTGCTGATCTACGGCGGCGCCGTGATCGTGCTGTTCCTGTTCGGCCTGATGCTCACCAAGGCGCCGATCGGCCGGACCGAGGAGCTCGACGTCGCCCACCGCTGGCCGGCCGTGCTGGTCGGGCTCGGCGCCGCCGGGACGCTGGTCACCGTGACCGTGCAGGCCTACCAGCACACCTGGTTCGAGCCGCGCGACGCACTGGCCCTGGGCAGCAGCGAGGGCCTGGGCACGGCGCTTTTCCACTACTGGGTGCTGCCCTTCGAGGCGCTCTCGGTGCTGCTGCTCGCCGCGCTGGTCGGCGCGATCGCGCTGTCCCGGGCCCGGCGCGAGGACGACGGGCCGGACGAGCTGCCCGGGGAGGCACAGGCCTGATGCACGCCCTCTACCCGCTGATCCTCGGCGCCCTGCTGTTCAGCCTCGGCCTCTACGGCGTGCTGGCCCGCCGCAGCGCCATCGCCGTCCTGATGGCGCTGGAGCTGCTGCTGAACGCGGTGACGCTGAACCTGGTCGCCTACGGCTCGATACTGCGGGACCGCTACGGCACCGGGCAGGTCTTCACCCTCTTCATCATCACCGTCGCGGCCGCCGAGACGGGTCTGGGACTCGCCATCGTGCTGCTGCTCTACCGGCAGCGGGCCACGGCCGACCTCGGCGTCCAGCGCGAGCTGGCCGAACCGGTGGAGTCCTTCGGCGCCGACGAGCTCGCCGCCACCGACGACTACGGGGTACTGCGGTGAACACGCTCGCCTTCGCCTCCCTGCTGCTGCCCGCCTTCGGCTCGGCCGTCACCTTCGCCGGCGGACGCGACCTGCGGCACGTGAAGTTCTGGTCCACCGCGCCGATCGCGCTCGCGCTGGTCGGCACGATCCTGGTGGCGATCTCGCACGGCACCGGCGGCACCTCCACCGAGACCTACACGATCGGTACCGCCGGCGAGTTCCACATCGAGATCGGCACCCGGGTCAGCGGCCTGGCCGCGCTCACCGCGGTGCTGGTGGCCGCGGTCGCCCTGTGCGTGCAGAGCTATTCGACCTCGTACCTCGGCGGCGAGCCGCGCTACGCCTCGTACGCCGCGCTGATCTCGCTGTTCACCGCGGCGATGCTCACCGTGGTCTACGCCGCGGACCTGATCGTGCTGCTCATCGGCTGGGAGGTCATGGGCGCCTGCTCGTACTTCCTGATCGGCCACTACTGGGAGCGCGAGATCGCGCGCGCGGCCTCGATCAAGGCCTTCCTGATGACGGTCGCCGGCGACGTGCCGTTCCTGTTCGGGCTGATCGCGCTGGGCGTGCAGGCCGGGTCCTTCCAGGTGCACGACGTGATCGCCTCGGCCGACGGGAACGCGCTGAGCCACCCGGGCTGGATCGCCGCGCTGCTGCTGTGCGGCGTGCTCGGCAAGAGCGCCCAGTTCCCGCTGCACTCCTGGCTCCCGGACGCGATGGCCGGCCCCACTCCGATCAGCGCCCTGATCCACGCGGCGACCATGGTCGCGGCCGGCATCTACCTGGTCGCGCTGCTCTACCCGGTGTTCGTGCTCGCGCCCGACGTGCTGGTGGTGATGGCGGTCATCGCCGCGATCACCATGCTCGGCGCGGCGCTGTGCGCGCTGGCCCAGACGGACGTGAAGCGGATCCTGGCCTACTCGACCGTCAGCCAGCTCGCCTACATGCTCGGCGGCCTGGCCGTGAACGGGCGCTCCCAGGCGGTCTACCTGCTGATCGTGCACGGCTTCTTCAAGGCCCTGCTGTTCCTCGCGGCCGGCGTGGTCATCCACCGGGTCGGCTCGAACGAGCTGAGCCGGATGGGCGGGCTGCGCTTCCGCATGCCGGTCGCCTACACGACCATGACCATCGGCCTGCTCGCGCTGGCCGGGGTCCCGCCGCTGTCCGGCTTCTTCGGCAAGGAGGCCGTGCTCGGCGCGGCCTACAACGCCACCGGGGAGTTCGCCGTACCCGGCCGGATCGTGCTGGTGGCCGGGCTGATCACGGCCGGGGTCACCGCGGCCTACGCGCTGCGGCTGTGGCTGGGGATGTTCCACGGACCGTTCCCGGACGCGCCGCACGAGCACGAGGAGCGGATCGAGGCCCCGCAGACGGAGCTGATCCCGCTGGTGCTGCTGGCGATCCCGGCGGCGCTGCTGGGCGTGGTGGCGCTGTTCGGCAACGGCTTCTCCCAGGTCGTGGGCGGCGCTTCGGGCGAGTCGGGCTCGCTGCTCGGCGCGTTCGCGGTGGACCTGTGGCCGGGCGGCATGACCACGCTGCTCTCGCTGCTGTTCGTCCTCGGCGGCGCCGGCCTGGTCTACCTGTTCTGGCGCAGGGACCCGAAGGCCGACCCGGCCGTGCCCCTGCTCGGCTCGCTGCGCGGCCTGCTGCTCGACGGCTTCCGCTTCGACGCGTTGATCGGCCTGGCCGTCGTGCGGCCGGTGCGCGCCGCGGCGAAGCTCGTCGCGTTCCTCGACGAGAACGTCGTGGACGCCTACGTGCGCGGCTCGGGCGTGGGAGCGCGCGGCCTCGGCACGGTCCTGCGACGTCTGCAGACCGGCAGCGTCCAGTTCTACCTCACCTGCCTGTTCCTCGGAGTGCTGGTCATGGCCGCCGTGTACGCGTATGTCGGGACGGTGAGCTGATGTCCGCGATCCTGTTGCTGCTCCTGCTGGTTCCGGCCGCGGGACTGCTCGCGCTCTACGCCGCGCCGGCCGCACTGGCCGCGCGCATCGGCACCGCCGCGGGCACCGTGACCTTCGTGCTCTCGCTGGTCCTGCTGCCGCTGTTCGACTACTCCAAGGGAGCGTCGTTCCAGGGCCAGATCGACCTGAGCTGGATCTCCGCGCTGGACCTGCACTTCCACCTCGGCATCGACGGCGTCTCGCTGCCGCTGCTGCTGCTGACCACCCTGCTGACCGCGCTGTGCCTGTTCTACGCGCAGCGGACCTCGGCCGGCGGAGACCGGGCCCGGCCGTTCACCGCGCTGCTGCTCGCGCTCGAGATCGGCATGGTCGGCACCTTCGAGGCGCTGGACCTGCTGCTGTTCTTCGTCTTCTTCGAACTCGTGCTGATCCCGATGTACGGCCTGATCTCGCACTGGGGCAGCGACGCGGCGAACGGCGGGGCCACCCGGCAGCAGGCGGCGACCAAGTTCATCCTCTACACCCTGCTCGGCTCGGCCCTGATGCTGCTCGGCTTCCTGGTGATCCACGCCAAGACCGGCACCTTCGACATGGTCACGCTCCAGGCCGAGCACGGCCTCGGCATGACGCGCGCGGCGCAGGGGCTCGCCTTCGTGCTGGTCGGGATCGGCTTCGGTATCAAGACCCCGATGTGGCCGCTGCACACCTGGCTCCCGGACGCGCACACCTCGGCTCCGACCGTGGGTTCCGTGCTGCTGGCCGGAGTGCTGCTGAAGATGGGCACGTACGGCTTCATCCGGGTCGGCGCGGGCATGATCCCGGCCGGCCTGCACCAGTACGCGATCGCGCTCGGCGCGCTCGGCGTGGTCGGCATCGTGTACGGCTCGCTCGCCTGCGTCGCGCAGATCCGCGAGGGCGGGGACCTCAAACGGCTGATCGCCTACTCCTCGGTCGGGCACATGGGCTTCACCCTGCTCGGCATCGCCACCATGACCCAGATCGGCCTGGACGCGGCACTGTTCGCCTCGGTCGCCCACGGCCTGATCACCGGTCTGCTCTTCTTCCTGGTCGGCGGGCTCAAGACGCGTTACGGCACGACCGACCTCTACGCCCTCGGCCGCGGCCTGTACGGCCGGGCCCGCCGCTTCGGCGCGCTGCTGGTGTTCACCGCGATCGCCTCGCTGGGCCTGCCGGGCCTGGCCGGGTTCTGGGGCGAGCTGTTCGCCCTGATCGGCGCGGACCGCCCGGCGCCCGGGCTGAACGTGACCGTGTTCCACCTCTATATGGCGGTCGCCGGCCTCGGCATGGTGCTCACCGCCGCGTACCTGCTGCTGGTGGTGCGCCGCGTGTGCATGGGCGAACTGACCGAACCGTGCCTGGGGGACTACGACCTGAAGCCCTATGAGTTGGCCTCCTGGCTGCCGCTGGCCGGCCTGACCCTGCTGGCCGGGCTCTGGCCCGCGGTGGTGCTGGCCGTCGCCGATCCGGCCGTCAACCACGTGATCGGTACCGTCACCGCGATCGGAGCCCGGCGTTGAACCAGTCCATCGACTACGCCGCGATCCTGCCGCTGCTGCTGGCCGCCCTCGGCGCGCTCGGCGTGCTCATCGCGGACCTGTTCGTCGGGGCCAAGGGCCGCGCGTCGTTCCCGTGGGTCACGGCCGGGATCCTGGTGCTCGGGCTCGGCGCCGAACTCGGCCTGTGGGCCTCCGGCGCCGGCACCCGGCCGCGGCTGACCTTCTGCCTCGACTCGCGGCACGCCACCACGCTCAACTGCTCGTACTCGGTGGACTCGTTCACCCTGACGATCCAGACGCTGCTGCTCGCGGGCACGCTGCTCACGGTGCTGATGGCGCCGCGCAAGTTCAAGGCGCCCTTCGGCGAGTACCACTTCCTGCTGCTGTCCTCGCTCACCGGCGCCCTGCTGATGGCGGGCGCCCGCGACTTCATCAGCATGACGGTCGGCCTCGAGACCCTGTCCCTGCCCGCCTACGCGCTCGTCGGCTTCGGGCGCAAGCGCGGCGAGCAGAGCGCGGCGGGGGCCGAGGCGGCGCTGAAGTTCTTCCTGATGTCGGTGGCCTCCACCGCCGTCATGCTCTTCGGCATCTCGCTGGTCTACGGCGTGACCGGCTCGGTGTACTTCGTCGACATCGAGGCCGTGCTGGCCCTGACCGGCTATCACGCCGGGATCCTGACGGCGGGCATGGTGCTCACCCTGGCCGGGTTCGCCTTCAAGATCTCCGCGGTGCCCTTCCACTTCTGGACGCCCGAGGTCTACTCCGGAGCCCCCGTCCCGATCGCCGCGTACCTCTCCGTGGTCTCCAAGACCGCCGGGTTCGCCGGGCTGATCGTGACGCTGGAGCTGGCCTTCCGCACCGAGATGCACAACCTCTCGGTACTGGTCGCGATCCTGGCCGCGGTCACCATGACCTTCGGCAACGTGGTCGCGCTGCGCCAGCGCTCGGCCGTGCGGCTGCTGGCCTGGTCGACCGTCGCGCAGGCCGGCTACGTGCTGGTGCCGCTGGCCGTGACCATGTGGAACGGCCGGGACCTGAGCCGGGTCACGGTGCTCTCGGCCGGCGCGCTCGGCCCGGCGGTCACCGCGTCGGTCGCCTACCTGGTGTTCTACGCGGCCATGAACCTCGGCGCGTTCGGGGTGGTCAGCGCACTCGGCGGGACCCTGGCCGGCGGCGGCGAACTGGCCGACTACCGCGGCCTGAGCGCCCGTCAGCCGCGCGCCGCCTGGCCGCTGGCGTTCTTCCTGCTGTGCCTGGCCGGACTGCCGCCCGGCCTGATGGGCCTTTTCGCCAAGGTCGCCGTCTTCCGCGCGGCCACCTCCGGCGGGCTGACCTGGCTGGCGGTGGTCATGGCGGTCAACGTGGTGATCGCGCTGTTCTACTACCTGCGCTGGGCCGCCGCGCTGTTCACGCCGACCGGGCAGGACGCGCCGGTGTCCGCGCGGCTGTCCCGCTCGGTGCCGCTCGGCCCGCGGATCGCGGTCGGCCTCGCCCTGGTGGTCTCGATCGTGTTCTCGTTCTATCCGGCGCCGGCGTTCCGGTAGAAGCAGGGGTGGCCCCCGGCGGCGGACGCGCGGCCGGCGGGGGTTAGAGTGGCGAACATGGCCAGCAGCATGTCGGGAATGCCGGGGATGCCGGCGGCGGGTACCCTGCCTCCGCCCGGGATCTCGGCGTACCTGACGTGGCATCCGGACGCGTTCTTCCTCGCCGCGAGCATCCTGGCCGCCGCGCTGTACCTGTTCGGCGTGGTGCGGCTGCACCGGCGCGGGGACCGCTGGCCGATCGGGCGCACGCTCAGCTTCCTGGCCGGGCTGCTCGTCTTCGTCGGGATCACCTGCACCGGGCTGAACGAGTACGGCATGTACCTGTTCAGCGTGCACATGATCCAGCACATGATGCTCTCCATGGTCGACCCGCTGTTCCTGCTGCTCGGCGCGCCGATCACGCTCGCGTTGCGGGCGGCGCGCCCGGCCGGGCGCGGGCACACCGGACCGCGCGAGGTGCTGCTGGCACTGCTGCACAGCCGGTTCGCGAAGGTCGTCTCCTCGCCGCTGTTCACCCTGCCGCTGTTCGTGGTGAGCCTGTACGGGCTCTACTTCACCTCGCTGTTCGACGCGCTGATGCGCAGCCGGGTCGGGCACGACTTCATGCTGGTGCACTTCCTCATGGTCGGCCTGCTCTTCTTCTGGCCGGTCATGGGCGTGGACCCGGCGCCGCACCGCTCGCCGTACGTCATCCGGATCCTCGAGCTGTTCGCGGTGATGCCGTTCCACGCGTTCTTCGGCATCGCGATCATGATGTCCACCAGCGTGTTCGAGACCGCCTTCGCCAACCCGCCGGCGAACTGGGGCCTGACCGCACTGTCCGACCAGAACACCGCGGGCTCGATCGCCTGGGGCTTCGGCGAGGCGCCCACCATCGTGGTGCTGCTCGTACTGTTCGTGCAGTGGGCCAAGTCGGACCGGCGCGAGGCCAAGCGCAAGGACCGCAAGGCGGACCGGGACGGGGACCAGGAGCTGGTGGACTACAACGCCTACCTGGCCGGCCTGGCCCAGCGCTCCGGCCACACCGACGGGGTCGCGGCCGGAACGCAGCCGCGGGTCCCGGCCCAGGAGCCGGTCGCCGAGGCCTGAGTCCCCTTCCGCCGGCGCGCCAGGCTCAGAGCTTGCGCGCGTGCACGTGGCCCGACTCCGGGTACTTCGGCGGCTTGGCCGCCAGCTCCCGTTCGAGGGCGAAGCCGGCCTTCTCGGCCACCCGGCAGGCGGCGTCGTTGTCCCCGCTGTGGGCGAGCTGGAGCCGGTGCAGCGGCGCGTCGGTCCACCGCTCGGAGCGGATCCAGTCGACCACCGACTCCAGGGCGCGCGGGGCGAAGGCGCGGCCGCGGCGTTCGGCCACGGTCCAGTACGTCACGTCGCCGACCTCGTCCTCCGGTGTCGGACGGCTCACCGCGATCAGGCCGAGCGCGTCGGCGTCCGGCTCGTCGCCCTCGACGATGGCGAGCACGTACAGCGTCCCGGCGGCCCAGCCCTCGTCCAGCAGCTGGAACCAGACGTGTACGGCCGTCTCGTCGGTCAGCGGCTGCGGGGAGCGGCTGCGCACCAGCGGGTCGGCGTGGGCCAGCACGATCACCGGGACGTCGCGGGTGCGCCAGGTGCGCAGCGTGAGCGCGGGGGCGGCGGTGGTCGCGGGGACCGAGAGGGAATCGAGCGTGACGGCCACGTGTGCTCCTGTCACTCCATACGCTGGGGTCCTGTATCGGCCACATGGTATGCCGGAGCCGCGGAATTGTCCCGAGCGGACCGGAACATCAAAGGGCTGAAGATAGCCAGCAGGGCGAACAGCGCGACACACCCGAGCAGCAGCCAGAATCCCAGCAGCGCCGCGTAGGCGGGGTAGTCCGCGGCGTGCAGCACGGCGCCCGCGGGCACGGCCCGGTTCTCGATCCCGATCCGGTATTCGATCGGGAAGTCGACCATCGTGACGAAGGTGGCCGCCGTGCCGACGAACACGGTGAAGATCCCGGCGAACACCCCGCCGGCCACGGCCGCGGAACCGGCGGACGCCGCCAGGGCGAGCACCGCGAGCATCGCCACCGCGGCCACCACCAGACCGGCCTGGTTCTGCCCGCTCAGCTGGCTGAAGGTGCAGCACTTCTCCGCGGGCACGCCCGAATCCTGCACCGACGGGGTGGCCCTGATCGAGTCGACGATGTCGGAGACTGCCCACAGCACCAGCGGGACGAGCCCGAGCAGCAGCAGCGCCGGGCGCGGCCGGCGCACCGGGCGCAGCGCCGCGGCCCCGCCTCGGCGCAGTCCGACGATCAGCAGGCACACCGCGGCGGGCAGGACCAGTGCCCTGGCTCCCATCACGCCCCACTCCACACCGACGGCGCCGGCGTGGTCGGACGGCGGCCAGCGCAGCGTCAGGAAATCGCTGGCGAACCAGGGCACGCAGAAGCCGAGGCCGTAGCCGAGGCCGAAGTTCCGGCTCGCCGGCACGGCCAGCAGCACCGCGCCGACGATGGCGCCGAGCAGGAAGTTCACCACGTCCGGCATTGAGCTCATCGCGTCGTAGAAGTGCTGGTGTCAGCTGCCGTCTGCACTGCGAAAATCACGCCACGGAGCGGCCGGGCGGCGCAGCTGTGGCTGTGGGGCCTTCGGCCGAGGGTCCGAGGGAGGACGTCAAGGTTCGGCGAAGCAGATTGGGG
>NZ_JAGSOG010000600.1 GCF_018139695.1 Actinospica durhamensis
GCCCGCCGCTTCACCGCCCCCGGCGGCCTGGTCGTGGAAGAAGGCGACCTGATCTCCATCGACGGCTCCACCGGCGCGATCTACACCGGCGAAGTCCCCGTCGCACCCTCCCCCGTCGTCGAATACTTCGAAGGCCGCCTCGGACCCGACTCCAGCCACGCCGACGAACTCGTACGCGCCGTCCACCGCATCATGGCCTGGGCCGATGACAAACGCGACCTGTACGTGCGCGCCAACGCCGACACCCCCGACGACGCCGCCCGCGCCCGCCGCTTCGGCGCCCAGGGCATCGGGCTGTGCCGCACCGAACACATGTTCCTCGGCGAACGCCGCACCCTGGTCGAACGCCTCATCCTCGCCGAAGACGACTCCGAACGCCGCAAAGTCCTCGCCGAACTCCTACCCATGCAGCGCGACGACTTCGTCGGGATTCTGACGGCGATGGGCGGGCTCCCGGTCACCGTGCGGCTGCTCGACCCGCCGCTGCACGAATTCCTCCCGGACCTCACCGAACTCTCCGTGCGCGTCGCGGTCGCCGAAGCACGCGGCGAGGAACACGAGAACGACCTGCGCCTCCTCCAAGCCGTACACAAGCTGCACGAGCAGAACCCGATGCTCGGGCTGCGCGGGGTACGCCTCGGCCTGGTCGTACCGGGCCTGTTCATCATGCAGGTCCGCGCCATCGCCGAAGCCGCCGCCCAAGTCGCCAAGGCCGGCGGGGTCGCCCGCGTGGAGATCATGGTGCCGCTCGTCGGCGCCGTCCAAGAACTCGAGATCATCCGCGACGAAGCCCGCGCGGTACTCGACGAGGTCACCGAGACCACCGGCGCCGACATCCGGGCCCTGATCGGCACCATGATCGAACTGCCCCGGGCCGCCCTGACCGCCGGCCAGATCGCCGAAGCCGCCGAATTCTTCTCCTTCGGCACCAACGACCTCACCCAAACCGTCTGGGGCTTCAGCAGAGACGACGTCGAAGCCGCGTTCTTCTCCGCGTACCTGGACCGCGGCATCTTCGGCGTCTCCCCCTTCGAAACCCTCGACCGCGACGGCGTCGGGCGCCTCGTCCAACTCGCCACCCGCGAAGGCCGCGCCGCCCGCCCCGCACTCAAACTCGGCGTCTGCGGCGAACACGGCGGCGACCCCGAATCCGTCCAGTTCTT
>NZ_JAGSOG010000601.1 GCF_018139695.1 Actinospica durhamensis
GGTGGTGGGGAGCACGATGCGCCGGGGGGCGACGGTGAGGCCGGCCAGGCGGTCGAACAGCAGCGTGGCGGCGACGCGGCCGAGGCCGGCCGGGTCTTGGGCGACGACGGTGAGGCCGGGGGTGATCAGGTCGGCGAGTTCGAGGTCGTCGAAGCCGACCAGGGCGGGGCGCTCCACCCGGCCCGCGAGCGCGCGCAACACCGCGATCGACAGCCTGTTGTTTCCGCAGAACAGCGCGGTGGCCTCGCCCGGCGCGGCGAGCATCCGGTCCAGGGCGGCGCGGACCGAGGGCGGGTCGGCGCGGCCCATCGCGATCAGGCGCTCGTCCACCTCGATTCCGACGTCCGCGAGGGCGCGGCGATAGCCGTTGAGGCGCTCCCTGGCCGTGTAGATCGACGGGTCGTCACCGAGGTAGCCGATGCGGCGGTGACCGCGGGCGAGCAGGTGGTGGACGCCGCCGCGTGCACCGCCGAAGTTGTCGGCGAGCACGACGTCGGCGGAGAGGTTGATCGGGGGACGGTCCGCGAAGACCACCGGAACCCCGGCGCTGATCTCGTGCCTCAGGTAGGAGTGGTCTGTGGCGGCCGGAACGATCACCAGGCCGTCGACGCGACGTGAGCACAGGGCGAGGGCGAGTTCCTGCTCACGGTCGGGATCGTCGTCGCAGGAACCCGTGAGCAGCAGGCAGTTGTGGCCGCGCACGACCTGTTCGACGGCGCGGGTGAGGACCGAATAGAAGGGGTCCGCGACGTCCTCGAGGATCAGGCCTATGCCGGCGGCGCGGCCGGTGCGCAACTGGCGAGCCGAGTCGTTGCGGCGGAAGCCGAGTTCGGCGATGGACTGGGAGACGCGCTCGAAGGTCGCCGGCAGGACGCCGGGCTCACCGTTGACGACGCGCGAAACCGTCTTGAGACTCACGCCGGCGTGAGCGGCGACGTCATTCATCGTCGCTCGCCCGGAGCGCCCGGACGGGTCAGCCGCACGGGGCATGTGCTGCTCCTTTCAGCGTGGTGCGCCAACTCTCGCATAGTGAGGGTTCCGTAGTGGAGTCGGGATCCAGGGCGTCGATGTGGCGACGGAGGGACGGCTCGGATACGGGCTCGGATGCTGAGGGGCGGATTCATCTCGGATTCAGGGTGGGGG